>CAKTTL010000026.1 GCA_934615235.1 uncultured Clostridia bacterium | reverse complement strand
TATTACGGCGTCATGCCGGAAAAATTCAGCGCCATCACCAACGGCATTACGCATCGCCGCTGGCTGATGCTGGCCAATCCCGGCCTGAGCGGTCTTATTTGCGAAGCCATCGGCGACGGATGGGTGAAGGATCCGGAACAGATGAGGGAGCTGATCCGATTCAAGGACGACGCGGCCTTCCAGGAGAAGTTCGCCAGGGTGAAGGCGGACAATAAGCGCCGCCTCTCGCAGTGGCTCATCCTCAGCCAGAGCGACGGATTCGATCCGGATTTCATGGTCGACGCGCAGGCCAAGCGGCTGCACGAATACAAGCGCCAGCTGCTCAACGCGCTGCATCTGCTGGTGCTGTATAACCGTATTGCGGACGATCCGAACTTCACCATGCAGCCGCGATGCGTCATTTTCGGCGCAAAGGCCTCTCCGGGATACCGCCGCGCCAAGCAGATTATCCATTTCATTAACGCGGTCGGGAAGCTTATCGCCGCGCATCCGCGCGCGAGCAAAATGCTCAAGGTGATCTTCCTGGAGAACTACTGCGTCTCCGCCGCCGAGGTGCTTATCCCGGCCACGGAATTGTCCGAGCAGCTTTCTACGGCGACGAAAGAAGCCTCCGGCACCGGCAACATGAAATTCATGATGAACGGCGCGCTGACCATCGGCACGCTCGACGGCGCGAACGTCGAGATGGACGAGGCCGTGGGACGCGAGAACATCTATATCTTCGGCGCGCGCGCGCATGAGGTTGAGGCGATTTATCAGGGCGGACTGTATCAGGCGAGCGACGTCTTCGAGCGCAATCAGGAAGTCCGCAAGGCGATGACGCAGATGATCGACGGCACGCTCGGCGAACCGGGGACGTTCAACGAGCTGTATCATTCGCTGCTCTTTGGCGAACATGGCGGCATGGCCGATCCCTATCTGGTGCTGAAAGATTTCGGCTCCTACACCATGGCGCAGGAGCGCGTCAGCGCGGATTACCAGAACTTCGCCAAGTGGCAGAGCATGGCCATTGCCAATACGGCCTGCTCCGGCTATTTCTCCTCCGACCGCACGATTGCGGAATATAACAGCAAGATCTGGCATCTTACGCCGGTCGAGTGGTAAGGAAGAATATGAACTGCTATCACAACAGCCGGGAGGCGCTCTATCGGACGCCTTCCGGCGCGCAGCCCTGCGGGACAGAAATCACGCTTCGCCTGCGCGTAGAAGAAGAGAGAAAGCTGGATAAGGTGCTCCTGCGCGCATGGTATGGCGAGGAGCACTTTTACGATCTGCTTCCTTCGGAGGACGACGCGCGGCTGTACGAGGTGTGCGTCGCGCTGCCGAAAACGCCCTGCCTTTTCTGGTATGATTTTCATGTCTGGTCCGCGGGGCATTTTTTCTGGTATGGTAACGCGGAGGACGGTCTGGGGGGTGAGGGCGCGCCCGTATGGGGCAGCGCGCGCTCGTTCCAGGTGACAGTGTACGATCCTGCGTTCCGCGTGCCGGAATGGATGCGCGGCGCGGTGTTTTATCAGATTTTTCCGGATCGTTTCCGCACGGATGCGGACGCGCGCAGCCGCGCCGGAAAGCGGGACATGCTCGCGTGGGATACGCCCGTGCCGTATCGCGCCGACCCGGAGACGGGCGATTTTCAGGCGCTCGATTTTTACGGCGGCAGTCTGCGCGGCATCGCTGAAAAGCTGCCGTATCTCGAGAGCCTGGGTGTGACGGCGCTCTATCTCAACCCCTGCTTCGAGGCGACGAGCAATCACCGCTACGATACTGTCGACTGGAAGCGAATCGATCCTTTGCTGGGGGACGAGGCTGATTTTTCCGCGCTTTGCGCGGAAGCTGAAAAGCGCGGCATTCGCATTCTCCTCGACGGCGTGTTCAGCCACGCGGGCGCGAAAAACCCCGATTTTCTCGCCGCGCGCCGCAGCCGGGATGCGAAGCGGTTCGACTGGTTCCTCTTCAACACCTGGCCGGACGATTATAAATGCTGGTGGGGCTTCCGCAACGTGCCGGAGCTGAACAAAAACGCGCCGGGCGTGCGCGAATATTTCCTGAGCGATCCCGATTCGGTAACGCGCCGCTGGCTGAAAGCCGGAAGCTCCGGCTGGCGGCTGGACGTGGCCGACGAGCTGCCGATGGATTACCTGCGTCAGCTGCGCGAAAACGTACGCGCGCAGCGGAAGGATGCGTTCATTCTCGGCGAGGTGTGGGAGGACGCGTCCAACAAGATCAGCTATGGGCAGATGCGTTGCTATTGCCTGGGCGACACGCTGGACGGCGTGATGAACTACCCGCTGCGCGAGGCTGCGCTGGAGTTCCTGACCGGGCGGATTCCGGCAGGCGCGTTCAAACGGCGAATGGACTCGCTCTATGAAAACTATCCTGCGCCGTTCGCGCAGGGGCTTCTTAACCTGCTCGGCTCGCACGACCGTGCGCGCGTTTTGAATGTGCTCGCGGGCGCGGACGGCGAAGAGATGCCGCGGCCGCAGCGCGGAAAACTGCGCCTGACCGCGCGCCAGCGCGAAACGGGAAAGCGGCTCTTGCAGATGATGCTCTGGCTGATCTGCTTTATGCCGGGCATGCCGTGCGTTTATTACGGCGACGAGGCGGGCATGGAGGGCGCGACTGATCCGTACAACCGCGCGCCGTTCCCGTGGGGGCATGAGGACGCGCAGCTGCAGCAATTCTTTGCCAAGACGCTCAAACGCTACCGCGCAAGCGCGGCGCTGGCAGGCGGCGCGCTTGAAATCGAAGCGCCGGACGACGACGCGCTCTGCGTCCGCCGCACGCTGGACGGAAAGAGCGAAACGCTGCTGCTCAACCGGACAAGCCATGCGCGCCGCGTGACCGCGTTTGGAAAGAGCGCGAGCGTTGCGGCGAAGGGGTGGACGATCGTTTAATTGAATTGAAAAATGAAAAGGACAGGCGTCACAGCGCCTGTCCTTTTTTCGCTCATTTCAGTTCCAGCCTCTGATCTCATACAGCACGTCTTCCCGCGGCACGTACCCTGACGCCCAGGAGCCGTCTTCCAGCTGCGCGTCGCAGAAAAGCCAACGATGCGTCGGATTGACGTAGGCGTCGGTTTCGCCCTTGTCCGGGTCGTAGGAGGAGAGGATGACGACCTCCTGTCCCGCGGCGATCGCGCCGACGAGCTGCGTCGGCGCGCCGCCTTCCTCCTGCCAGTACATGGCGGTTGCGCGTCGCGTTGCTGCGGCCGTGCTGGCGGAAACGCCGTCTGTCGTCAAGCCGGCTTTCGCAATCCATACGTCGTCGTAGGCCCAGCGCTCTTCCGTTTTGCGGCGGATCAGGTATTGGTCGCCGGATTCCGCCAGAACGGCGACGTTTTCGCCGCTGGATTTTATCTGCCCAAGCGGCGGGAAGAATGCGTGAGCCTGTCCGCTGCTGTAGTCCAGAAATTCGTCCATGACATAGCCGCACAGGTCGCCCACGCGGATGCGCTGCCAGCCGTCGCCGAACGGATGATCGTCAAAGAGAACGGAAAGCGCCGCACCACTGTAGAGCTTCGCAAGCACGTCGCCGCCTTTTTCGGGCGCGGCGCGCAGGTTCAGGCGCTCGTCTGCCTTGCCGGTATCCACGCGAACGGTCGCTAAGTTCTCCGTCTTCGTTACGGCGCGGCTGTCAACGAACCCATACGCGCCCGGGATGGCCGCGAACGAATCCTCCTCATCGATGAGCACACGGCAGCGCATGTGCAGCCAGTCCTCGCCGACAGTGCCGAGCACGTCGAGAGCGCCGTCGATTCGGTCGACGATTTCAGCGCCGCTCTGCGGCGATTGGTAGACCGTCAGCTTGCCGTCCTCTTCCGGGAAGCGCGCATAGCCGAATGTGTCGAACGCGGTATTCTCCTCGGAGCGAGTGAGAAATTTCGTCATCATGTAGCCCTCATAGCCGCCGATGGAGACGTGCGACCAATCGCCCTGCGCATCGAGAATTTCGACCGCTACGCCGTTAAAATATTGCCCGAGGATACGCGCGCCAGTGTTCGGCGCTTCGCGGAGCTTGACGCGTTCCTGCGCCTTGTCGGCAGGGAGACAGACATAGGCTGTGTTCTGCGCAAACGCGGGTACGGCGCAAAGCGCCGCGAAAACGATCGTCAGCAGGCAGAGGAAAAGACGCTTCATTGGCTCAGGCTCCTTTGGATGGAATTTTATTCATTATACCCTGCGGGCGGCATTTTTGCAACGCGCGCCCGGCTCCGCGCGAAGCGGTCAATACAGCTTTAATTTATATTCCAGATCGCCGCCGGAAGCTTGAAAATCGAACGCTTCCATTTTTTCGATTTCTGCCGTTTGCGCATTGATTTCCACCTTGTATCGCAAATGCCCCTGTCCGCTTGCAAAACCATCGGGAAACTTTTCCGCGGAGGCATACGAGGGCCAGAACACAATTTTCCAGAGCCGCCTGTCAGGCACAGAAATATCGAAATAGAAGCAGGGGGCATCGTACAGCGCCAGCGTTTCAGTATCAAGCTGATATGCGGCTGCGACCGCATGTTTCGCGAGATCGAACGCTTCTTCCTGCGTCATATCCTGCGCTCCGGGCAAACCGTAAGTATAGGAGGAGAAAGCAATTATGTCAAGATCCGGCTCGCCGCCGTTGTCGAGAGGCGACCAATCGCCGCTTTCAACAACGGCGCGTACTTGCGGAGCGATCGCCTGCGAAAATTCGGCTTTTAATTCGAGCGGCCAAAGCTGAAAAATCCTGTTGCCTGCACGGCGCATGAGGTCGTCAACCGGCCGGAACAGCGGCGTATCCGGATAGCCGGAAGCAAGGCGGGCCGGCCTTCCGGCAGCCCTTGCCGGAGCGTTGATTCCCACATCCGGATCGTCAACGACCTGTCCTGTCTCGTCGACAATTGCAGCGTAGACACGTTCGACATACTGATCGTCGCCCTCGCGCAGCAGCTTAAACTGGACGTTCCATCTCCTGTAATCAGGGCGCTGCCCGGTTACATAGAGGTCCGCGACGGCCAGGGCGTTATCCAGCGCATCCGAAGGCAGCGCATACGCTTCCAGAATCGCAGCTTTTGCAATGGCGACAGCCTCCGCTTCAGAAATGTCATCCGCAGTGGGCGCAATCAGCGTATCGGGAGCGCCCTGAGCGCTGCAGAACAGGTTTGTTACCTGCTGCCACCATACGCGCTGCTCCGGGGTCCAGCTGTCCGCAGGCCCCAGAATTGCGTAGGTGATGGTGTCAACGCTGATTTCCTTTTTATCCGTCTGACCGGTCAAGGTCAATACGAGCTGGTCGGCAAGGGCGTTCTTCTCAGCTTCAGAGGCTGCGTCGTCAAACAGCCGGGCTGTTTCATCGTTTTCCGCGAGATTCCCTGAAGCAATCAAAGCGCGAATCAACGCCTGCTTTTGGCTCAGCGGCCAATGTATATAGTCGCCTTCTTCCTGCTCGATTGCCTTCATGGGAACGACGGATTGCTCCCACAAAAGCGTTGCCGCCAGCGCGATACCGGCTGCCAGAATCAAAATCAGAAGAAAGACGAGTCCTATGGGAAGTTTTTTCGTCGCTTTTTTCTCTTCTCGCGCGCCTGCCAGCACCTTCCGGGCCAGCCATGGGTCGTCCCTCAGGCTGGAAAAAGCCGTGTCGAGAGCCAGCCGAACCTTTTCGACGTCTTTGCGGTCGTTCACACGGACTCACCCCTTTCCAGAAATGCGCGCAGCCTGGTGCGCGCGCGCACGAGCCTCGATGATACGGAGGATTGGGAAATTTGCAGCGCGTCGGCGATTTCCCGCGTCGTCATGTCCTGATAATAGTGCAGGAGCGTAACCTCCTGCAGCTTCTGCGGCAGGCGCATAATCGCCGCCGTCAGCGCAATGCTGTCTTCTTCCGCAGGGGTTGCAGCAAGAGGAAGGTCTTCCGGCGTTATACGCCGGTCTAAATAGCGGAACCATGCGGATCTGCGAAAATCACGGCAGGTATTGATTGCGATGCGCATCAGCCACGTTTTTTCGCTGCTTTCCTTTCTGAAGGTATCCAGCGTTTTATACGCTTTGAGAAACGTTTCCTGTACCGCGTCCTCCGCCAGCGCCCGATCGCGCAGAATTGCACAGCACATGCGGCGCAAGGAGAATTGATAAGCGTCAACCAGACGCACAAGCTCCTGTTCCCGGCTGGCGCCAGCGCTTGTATCAACTCCCATCCCTGCTCACCTCCTTTATCACAATAGACGATGCAGAATCGTTTTTGAACGGCGATTTATAAAATTCCGGGCGCTCGGACATGAGAAAAATCCCCGGCTCTCTGTGGGGGAGAGCCGGGGATTTGGCATGCAGTATGTTTTTATTTGGTTTCCTTGGCAGCCTTCGCGCCGAAGATCTGGTTGACGAGGATGCCGAGGATGAGCGCGGTGGCGATGGAGGTCAGCGTGATCGCGCCGAAGTTCAGCGTCAGGCCGCCGATGCCGGGCACGAGGATCGCGCAGACGGTGTAGAGGTTGCGGTTGTCGTTGAGGTCGACCGTCTGAACCATCTTCAGGCCGCTGACGGCGATGAAGCCGTAGAGCGCGATGCAGATGCCGCCGACGATGCAGGTCGGGATGGTGTTGACGAAGGCCACGAAGGGCTTGAAGAAGCTGAGCACGATGCAGTAGACGGCGGCCAGCGCGATGGTGGTCCAGGAGGCGTTGCCGGTCAGCGCGACGCAGGCGACGGATTCACCGTAGGTGGTGTTGGGGCAGCCGCCGAAGAAGGAACCGATGATGGAGCCGATACCGTCGCCGATGAGCGTGCGGTCGAGGCCCGGATCGGTGATCAGATCGCGTTCGATGATGGAACCGAGGTTCTTATGGTCGGCAATGTGTTCGGCGAGGACAACGAAGGCGACGGGCGCGAAGAGGATGAAGATCTGCAGCACGTCGGTGAAGGAACGGACGGCGAGGCTGTTGCCGCCGGCGTCCGTGGTGCCGCGGAAGATGCTCAGGAAGGTGAAGTCCGGCACTTCGAACAGGCCGATGCCCTTGAAGGGGCTGAAGTCGATGATCTTGAGCATGTCGCAGTTGAACGCGGCGCCGACGCCGGTCAGAATGGCGGCGAACACATACGCCACGCCGATGCCGATGATGAAGGGAATCATGCGCACGCCCTTGCCGCCCTTGATGGAGACGTAGATCGTGGCGAAGAAGGCGACCAGGCCGACCAGGATGGCGACGAGGTTATAGCTGCCGGAGGCGGTGTTGTTGATGTTGTTGACGGCGCTGCCGCACAGGGAGAACCCGATCAGCGCGACGGTGGGGCCGATGACGACCGGCGGCAGGAGCTTGTTTACCCATCCGGAACCGGTCTTCTTGATGACAAGCGCGATGACCACATATACAAGGCCCGCGAAAACCGCGCCCAGGAAGATGCCCAGACGGCCGAACACGGCCGCGCCGCACAGAGGCGTGATGAACGCGAAGGAGCTGCCCAGGAAGGCCGGGCTGCGGAACTTGGTCACCAGCAGGTAGAACAGCGTGCCTGCGCCCGCGCCGAACAGCGCGGCGGGCTGATTGAGAACGTTGGGCATGCCCGCGTCGTTATAGAGGTTGACGAGCGTGGGGACGAGCAGCGTCGCGGCGATGATGGCCAGCAGCTGCTGGAAGGCGTAGACGAGGTTCTTCTTAATCGGGGGCTTTTCGTTTACGTTATAAACGAGCTTCATGTGATTCCCTCCGTTTGATAGGATCAACCCCGCGCGCCCTCTTTTGCTCGTTCGGGTGTATCTGAAAAATTCCCTGAGACTCCATCACGGCGTCTTTTCCGCCATTTCTGCGTCGGAAAACCTCGATTTAGCGCCGCTAAACCTTCGGTTTCCCTCCTTGAACTGACGAAAAAATCGCTCGTGCTGTCGCCTCTTCCTTTTTCACATACACCCTAAAAACGCCTTATCCAGGCAGGATAAGGCGTGAAAAAACGAACGTTTTCGCAACCTTCCTGGCCTCACGGGACCGGGTTAAAGGGTACGCATCTTCGGTTGTCGCGTGTATGCTATCATAATGTGCGGACGCTGTCAAGTGCAAAAGACATTTTTTCAAACTTTTGTAACAGGCAGCGCGGGCAGTATGGTCATGCGCAGCGTTGTGCAGCCGTAGGGCTGCAGCGCGCGGCGGCGCAGGGCGGTGGGAACGAGGCTTGTGGGCGCTTCGGCGCAAACGCCGGGCTGGCCGGGCAGCGCGCCCCATTCGATCTGCGCCAGATCTGCTTCGATCTGCACAGGCGGCTCTTCGCGCGAGAACGGATACGCTCCGACGGGATGCTCGATTACATGGAACGTATCGCCCGCAAAGGCGTAGCCCCACGCCTCCTGCGGGAAGATTTTATAATCGCAATAGGGCGCTTTGCGCGGGACGCCGCTGCGCTCATATTCCCAGGCGAAGGACTGCGCGGCCAGCGGCAGGGCGAAATACAGCGCTCCGCGCTGCAGCGTAAACATGCCGTTCGCCGCGGGAACCAGCTTCGCTTCAAACGTCAGCGCCACGTCGACCGTTTCGCCGTCGCGCCATTCTTTTTCGATGCGGAAGATTTCGCCCGGCTTCGCCGTTTCGCCGTTAACCGTCGCGCCGGCGGCAAAGGACGGGATGCGAACGGCCAGCTCGAACGAGGCGGGGCGCGCGCAGTTCACGGTATAGCGCAGCGCGCCGCGGAACGGGTATTCGGTATCGAGCGTGATTTTCACGGCTTCGCCGTTCAGCTCGGTTTCCAGCGCCGAGGGAAGGAGCGCCGCGGAGAGCACGCCCTTTTCCGTCCGCATGAAGGCGGAGAGCGCCAGCTTCGGCCAGCCCTGATTGAAGTTGGCCGTGCAGCAGCCGTAGCACGGCTCGAGGCCGAAGAGGTTCGCCTGCGTGCTGTTCGTGCCGAAAACGGGCGGCTCCTGCTGGATGGAGCAGGAAATCTGGTTGAGTTGCTGGTCGTATTGATGCGTCCACATATCGGCGGAAATGGTGGCGGGCAGCGAGTTGAAGCCCAGCCGCTCGAGCAGATCGAGCCATTTGGGATCGCCGGTGATGGAGGCGAGCAGCTCGCAGGAGTACATCGCCTCGACGATAGCGCAAAGCTCCGTCCCGCGGATGGGGCTGGTCCCGGCCAGACATTCGTCGCCCTGGATATGGCCGATGGGCGTGCCGTGATACTTTTCAAGCAGCCGGTACATCTGCCAGGCGAATTCGTTCGGGTCGTCGCCGGAAAGGCCGGAGAAAACGGCTTCGCTCTTGAGCGCCATCATGAGGTTGACGATGTGCGTCTGCTGCCGCCATACGCCCTGCTCGTCCGGCTCCTGATCGCGCCAGCAGGAGAAAAGGCGCTTATAGGAAAGTCCCTGCGTGGCGAGCGTTACGGCAAGCTCGAGCATCCAGGGCTCGGGACGCTTTTCATACAGCCATTGCAGCGGAATGAGCGCTTCAAACCAGCGGCTCTGGCCCCATTCGAAAAGCGTGCAGGCACGCAGGTGGCTTTCGAGGTTTTTCATTGTGCGGTAAATCGCCTCTTCGACGCGCGCGTCGCCGCTGCAGTCGCCGTAGACCATCAGCGCTTTGCAAATAATGAACGCGGCCCAGATATCGTAATCGTTGCGCGCTTCGCGCGGGCAGGGGCAGATCCAGCCGTCGGGCCGCTGCGCGGCGAGAATGGCGTCGACATATTTGCGCGCGCGGGCGATCAGGTCTTCATCCTCGAGCAGGTAGGCGAGCGGGACGAAGCCGTCGAGCCAGTAGGGGACGCGTTCCCAGCCCTCGCGGTCGCCGCCGATCCAGGCGGAATCGCGCACGTCCGGCCAGATTTTGTCGAGGTGGCCGGACAGGCCGTCCGCCTGGATACGCAGCTGGCGCTTGAGCCAGCCGGAAGGCTTCAGCTGCCGCGCGGTGAAAAAGCGCAGCTTGCTGCGATAAATTTGTTCCATGAAAATCGCTCCTTTCGTTTGAGATAAGCATACCAGCAGGATCTGTGCAGAACAAGGCGTGTTTCTGCTCAGAACATTGCAAAAACTGAACAATTGGCGTATACTGGCTCTGGGTGAAGAAAAAATGGAAGAATATCTCGATCCATGCGCGCTGCCGCGCTATATGTTCTCGCACGATCGCATCTTTGAGTCGGGCGAAAAGCACGTGACGCGCGTCTGCCGCGAGGACGTGCTGATTCTGATGTTTTCCGGCACGCTGCGTTTTTCGGAGGAGGAACAGGCGGTCGAGGTAAAGGCGGGAGAATATTATATCCAGAAGCACGACGGCTATCAGCAGGGGCTTATTGCGAGCGATATGCCGGTGTACTATTACGTGCATTTCATGGCGGAATGGAGCGGCGAGCGCGGGATTCGAAAAAGCGGCGTATTCCCCACGCAGGTGCGCGCGTTGACGCAGCGGCTTGACGAGCTGAGCGCGCTGAACGCGCCGCTGCTGGAAAAAAGCGCCGTGTTTTATCAGATTCTTTCGCTTTTGCAGTTCAGCCGCCCGGATTCGCCGCAGCGGCGGCTGGCGGAAGAGGTGCTGCGGCTGATGCAGGCGAACCTGCGGGAGGGCATTTCGCTTGCGCAGATTGCAGGGCAGCTGCATTTCAGCGAGAGCTATCTCATCCGCACGTTTCGAAAGTTTTATCATGCCTCGCCGCATGAATATCGAACGCGGCTGCGCCTTGCGCAGGCGGAGCGGCTGATCCGCTATTCCGATCTGTCGCTCGAGGCGATTGCGGCCGAATGCGGCTTCGGGTGCTACGCGAATTATTTCAAGGCGTGCAAAAAAGCCCGGGGCGTGGCTCCGGGCAGGATTGCGGAAGAAATACGGGGCGAATAGCGCTTACCAGCGCTTCATATCAATTTCGTGCTTTTCGAGATAGACGCTTTCCAGCTCTTGCGGCGTAACGCCGTAGCAGAGCATCAGGTCGTTGAAATACATGAGCGTGTCGCACATTTCCTCGATGAAATGCTTGCGCACCTCGGGGTTTTCCATAATCGCCCGATCGCCGCGCTTTTTAATTACGTCGGCCGTCTCGCTTGCTTCGCCGATCATCCACAAAAGAGAAGAGCGGCCGTGTTCAGGGCAGAGACGCGCCCATTTGTCCTTGTATTTTTCCTGCAGTTCCCGCTGCAGGCGCTGCATGGTTTCAAAATCCAACCGGCTCATAGGGTTTTCTCCTTTGCTTTTTTTCTTCTGAATTTCAACGCGCCGCCTACGCCGATGCCGAGCGCGATCATCAGCACGTCCTTCATTGCGTCCAGACCGACCTGCGCGCCCAGCGCGCTTTCGCCCTGACCGATATACGTCATGCAGCGGCAGAGCGGAAGCCCCGGCACGAGAGGAATGATCGCGATGGTAATAAAGACAGTGGCGATCATGCGCATGCGCCGCGCGGCGTATTGCGCCAGCAACGCGCCCAGCGCCGCGCCGACGAACATCGCCAGCAGTTCAGCCGCGCCAAGCTGGACAAGCATCCAGTAAAGCCCGTAACAGACCGAACCGATCAGCGAGGCGACAAGCAGCGAACGCCTGGGCGCCTGCAGCAGGATGCCGAAACCAAGGGAACCGAAAAAGCTGCCCACCAATGCGATAATCAGGCCCTGAATCATTTGCGTCACCTCACATAAGCAGCGTCCAGACGGCGCGGCTGGCCACAACGCTGCCGCCAGCCACCAGCACGGCCGTCAGCACGGCCTGCATCCCATGGCCGACGCCGGAGAGCACGTCGCCGCGCATCGCGTCCTGCACCGCGTTCGTCATTGCCAGACCGGGGACGAGCGGCATCAGCAGACCGCCGGTGATCGCGTCGACCAGGCCGAAACCGGTGAAATGGTTAAACAGAAGCGGGAGCAGCGTGCAGAGCGCGCCCCCCGCCGCGCTTTGAATCACGCGCGACGCGCCGCAGCGGTCGATGGCGTCCAGCAGCAGCTGGATGAAAATACCGGAGAGAAACGCAAACAGCAAATCGAGCCAGCTGCCGCCGAACATCGCCGCAAAGCCGGCTGAAGAGGCCGCGTTTGCAAAAAGCCGCCATGCGGGATGGAACGCCGGCCCGTCGGCCTGGATTTTGCGCAGCGCGTCCAGCGCCTGCTCCGGGCTGACGCTTCCCGCGGCCGCAAGGCGGCTGATGCGGTTCACGTCGTCCACCTTTTTCAAATGGGTGCCGCGGCCGTGCGCGCGGTAAATCTTCGTCTGCGACGTGCCGTCGGGGAAGGAGACGGTGATAAACATGCCGCTGGGTACAGAGAAAGACTGCACGTCCACCGCGCCCAGCGCGCGGCCGAGACGGTCTACCGTATCCTCGACGCGGTAGGTTTCGCCGCCGTTTTCCAGGATGATGCTGCCGGCCAGCCGCAGCGCCTCCATCACGCAAGATTGATCGTCCATTGTCGTCCCGCCTTACAGTAGTTCTTTTGCAAGCCAGATCAGCGCCAGATGCGCCGGGTAAGCGCCGTACGCGACGGCGCGGGGGATTTTTGTCCGCGCCCTGCGCGGCCAGAGCATCAGCGGCAGCGCGAGGATGGCGAGCTGCTGCAGCCGCACAGCATACGGACCGATCAGGAAAACCTGCCTTGAATTTGCGCCCCAGAAGACGCAGTAGGCTGAAAACAGCGCGCCCAGCGCAAGCGGGTTATCCTGACAGGCCCATAGAAGGAGAACCAGCATGACGCCGCGAACGCCGTAATCCATCTCGATAAAACATGGGAGCAGCACGGCCAGCGCGGAGAGCCAGTACTTTTTTTCCCTGATTCCGCAAATCGCGATCAGCCCGAGAAGAAGCGTCGCCAGCACGTTGAATTTCGTGATCGGATGATTGAGAGCGAACATGTAAAACGGCTGTGAGATTACGCCCAGCGCAAGCAGGCGCGCGGCGTAGCGCCGCCAGCTGCGCGTGTGCTCCGCGCCGACGGCCACGCCCCAGGCGTAGAGCGGAAAGGCGACGCGTCCGATTACGCGCAGCCACATCGCGTCCGCAAAGAAGGCGGCGCCCAAATGGTCGCAGATCATGCAGAGAATCGCGATCAGCCCAAGCAGGCCGGTATCCTCGTTTGCGCATTTGCACTTTTCCATGCATTCACCTCCGCGTTTTGCAAGCGGTTCTATTATAGCCGCGAAAGGGGCAGTTGTACAGAGCGATTGCATTTCTTTTCGCAACGCGCTATAATAAAAATGATTGGCTCTTGCAAAGGAGGCTTTATTCATGCGAATCGTCATCATCGGCTGCGGCAAGGTCGGCCGCACGCTCGTTGAATATCTTTCTTCCGAGGGGCACGACGTTGTGGTCGTCGATACGAACGCGGCGGTGCTCTCCGCCGTTTCCAACGAGCAGGACGTAATCACCGTCTGCGGCAACGGCGCGGCGTACGTCGTGCAGCGCGAAGCCGGCGTGCAGCACGCGGATCTGGTGATCGCCGTCTCTCCGTCGGACGAGCTGAACATTCTCTGCTGCCTTGTCGCGCGGAAGCTGGGCGACGCGAAGACCATCGCGCGCGTGCGCAACCCCGATTACAGCGCGCAGCTTGTTCTCCTGCGGGACGAGCTGGGCCTGAGCATGACTGTCAACCCCGAGCACGCCGCCGCGTCGGAAATCGCGCGCATGCTGCGTTTCCCTTCGGCGCTGCGCGTCGAGCCTTTTGCGCGCAACCGCGCCGAGCTGGTTGAATACGTGATTCCGGCGGACAGCGCGCTGTGCGGCATGACGCTCAGCCGCCTTGCGCCCTCCCTGAGCGTGCATCTGCTCGTCTGCGCCGTGCAGCGCGGCGAACAGGTGCTCATCCCGAACGGCGATTTTATCCTGCAGGCGGGCGATCATATTCATGTTACCACGCCGCCGGCGGAACTGGCCGTGTTCTTCAAAAAGCTGGGCGTGTATCAGAACCGCGTCAAGGCCGCGATGATCGTGGGCGGCGGACGCATTGCGTTTTATCTGGCCAAGCAGCTGATCGGTTTCGGCGCGCAGGTGAAAATTATCGAGAGCAACGCTGAACGCTGCGACGATCTGTGCGAGCGGCTGCCCAAGTGTACCATCGTGCACGGCGACGGCACGAATACCGACCTTCTGCAGGAGGAAGGGCTCGAGCAGATGGACGCTTTCGTCGCCCTGACGGGCATCGACGAGGAAAACCTGATCCTTTCGCTGTATGCGGGCAAGCGCTGCAAGGGGCATGTGATCGCAAAGGTGGACCGGCTCGGGTTCATCGACGTGCTGGGCGATCTCGGCGTAAGCCGCCTGATTTCGCCGAAAAACACGACGGCCAACAGCATTCTCCAGTATGTGCGCGCGATGAGCAATTCCGTGGGCAGCAATGTGGAAACGCTGCTGCGTCTGATGGACGGAAGGCTCGAGTGCCTGGAGTTTCGTATCCGTGAAAGCGCCGCGTATCTGGGACGCGAGATCCGCAATCTGCCGCTGAAGAAGAACCTTCTGATCGGCTGCATTGTGCGCGACGGCGTGCCGATTATTCCCTGCGGCTCGGATACGATCGAATCGGGCGATAGCGTGCTGGTGATTACCACAAGCCCGCGCTTTAACGACTTTAACGATATTTTTGAAACGCTTCCGGTTTGAAAATGAGGTAAAGAATGAAGAACCTGCGCGCTTTTATTTACCCTACGCTGCTCTTTTGCGGGCTTTGGCTGCTTTGCAGCATCAACTTTTATCTGCCGCGCGTGGCGCATTTTGATTTTCTGCTCGACGTGGCGACAGGCGTGGCTGCGGGCATTATCCTGGCCGTTGTGCCGACGGCGGGCGGATTTGGCACGCGCCGCGCGCCGCAGACGAGCATGCTCTGGGTGACGGCGTTTCTGGTGCTGCTGGTGGCGTGTTATCAATATGCGGCGCTGGTGACAGGCTTCTCGGCGAACGCGCTGCGCATCCTGCTTAACCCGACGGCGCGCGTGCGCGTGGTAGAGGGCGCGGCGCTGGGATATTGCGTTACCGCGGCGGGAAGAGGGAAACTGTAGGGGAAGGGACGGCGGAAAACGCCGCCCTTTTTGTATACCGGTTTACGGACCGAAAGGAGGACGCGCCATGGAGTTTGTCACGCACAGAAGAGAGGACGGGAGTTTTCAGCCGCTGCGCGAACATATGGAAAATGTTGCGCGGCTGGCGGCGGAATACGGCGCGGCGTTCGGCGCGGAGGAGCAGGCCGGACGTGCGGGGCTTCTGCACGATATCGGCAAATACAGCCCGCGCGGTCAGGCGCGTCAGCGCGACCCGGAGCATACGCCGAAAACCGATCACGCGACGGCCGGGGCGCAGGAAGCGTACCTGAAGCTGCGCGATCTGCCTGCGGGGCTGGCGGTCGCCGGCCATCACGGCGGCCTGCCGGATCTGGGGCAGAGGGGAGACCGGGAGAACGGCACGTTTATGGCGCGCATGAGAAAGGAACTGACGGGGGAGAACGATCCTTCGGCATGGCGCGGCGAAATCGCGCTGCCGCAGCGGGTGAAAGGACCAGCGTGGTTCGGCGCGGCGCGCGAACCGCGAATTTGGGCGATGTATACGCGCATGCTCTTTTCCTGTCTGGTGGACGCGGATTTTATTGATACCGAGACCGCGATGCAGGGCGTGCAGCCGCGCGGCGGGTATGAATCGATCGAAACGCTGCTGGAAAAGCTGCGCGCGCAGGTTGCGCCATGGCTGGAGAAGCCGAAAAACGCGCTTTGCGCGCGCCGAAGCGAAATCCTCGCGCATTGCCTGCAGGGCGGAGAGGCCGAACGGGGGCTCTACACGCTCACCGTGCCGACGGGCGGCGGGAAGACGGTTTCCTCGCTCGCTTTTGCGCTGACGCACGCCGCCGCGCATAACATGCGGCGCGTGATCTATGTGATCCCTTATACGAGCATTATCGAGCAGAACGCGAAGGCGTTTGAGAAGATTCTGGGCGCGGAGAACGTGCTGCAGCATCACAGTCAGGCGGATTTTTCGGACGACGCGCAGGGCGCGGAGGATCCCGTCGCGCTTCGCAAGCGGCTCGCGTGCGAAAACTGGGACGCGCCGGTTATCGTGACGACGGCGGTGCAGTTCTTCGAATCGCTTTACGCGGCGAAAACCTCGCGCTGCCGTAAGCTGCATAACATTGCGAACAGCGTGATTATTTTCGACGAGGCGCAGACGATGCCGCTGCCTTATCTGAAGCCGTGCGTTTTCGCCATCGCCGAGCTTGTGCGGCATTACGGTGCGACGGCCGTGCTCTGTACCGCGACGCAGCCGGCGCTGTCGCGGTTTTTCAGCTGGGCTGCGCCGGAGCTTGCCATTCGCGAAATCGCGCCCGACCCGGACGGGTTGTTCGATTTCTTTCGCCGCGTGACGCTTCGACGGGAGGGCAGGATGACGGCAGCCGCGCTTGCGGAGCAAATTGCCGGGCAGAAAGCGGCGCTCTGCGTCGTCGGCACGCGCCGGCGCGCGAGAGAGCTGTATGAACTGCTGCCGGAACAGGGACGCTATCATCTTTCTACGCTGATGACTCCGCGCGATCGGGAACGGACGCTCGATGAAATTCGCGCGCGGCTGCGCGCCGGGGAAACGTGCCGCGTGGTTTCCACCAGCCTGATCGAAGCGGGCGTGGATGTGGATTTCCCGACGGTCTGGCGCGAAATCGCCGGGCTGGACAGCATCCTGCAGGCAGCGGGGCGCTGCAATCGCGAAGGAAAGCGAAGCGCAGATGAAAGCGTTGTGCATATTTATTCTCCGGACGGAAGCATCCCGAAGGCGTTTCAACAGCAGGTGGAAGCGGCGCAGGACGTGCTCGCAAAATATGAGGATCCGAATACGCGCGCGGCGATCGCGGCGTATTTTAAGGCGCTTTTCTGGATGCGCGGCGACGATGCGCTGGATAGTAAAAACGTGCTGCAGTATGAGGATTCGCTTGCTTTTAGAAAGACGGAGGAAGCGTTCGAGATCATCCCGAAAGAAACGATGACAGTGTATATTCCCACGAGCGGGAACGCGAACGATCTCCGCCTGCTCAGGCAGGGAATGTTCAGCCGGGCGCTGATGCGCCGGTTGGGACGCGACGCGGTAAACCTCTATCGCTATGAGTACGACGCGCTGGCGAGCGCAGGCGTGTTGGAGGATTATCGCAGCGATGGATTCGCAATTCTTCTGGATTCACAGCAGTATCTTCCGGATGTTGGACTGAACGTGAAAGAACCGGAAAGCGGAGCAGGAATCTTTATTTAACCGCGCGGTGAAAACGCACGAAGAATCCCGGGGAAATTGAGGTGCGGAGTCCCGATGTTCCTCCCAAGGTAAGCAGCACGAAGAAAACGCGGACGCAAAAAATCCCGGGGACGCGAAGCGGCCCCGGGAAAGCGGAGGTGCAGGAGGCATTGCCTCCTGCCGGGGTTCGGGGCGGAGTCCCGACGTTCCACCCAAGGTAAGCAGCCCGAAGGAAGCGCAGGCGCGAAAAATCCCGGGGACGCGAAGCGGCCCCGGGAAAGCGGAGGTGCAGGAGGCACTGCCTCCTGCCGGGGTTCGGGGCGGAGCCCCGACGTTCCCAAACGTTCCCAAACGTTCCCAAACGTTCCTTATCCCTTTTCGAACCAGCCTTCGGGCTTGCCGCAAAGGGGACAGATTTTGGGCGCGGTCGTGCCGATATAGGTGTGGCCGCAGTTCTGGCAGCGCCATTGCGTAGGATGCTCGGCAGTGTGCGCGCTGCTGTCCGAAAGCGCCTGCGCAGCCTGCAGGAAGCGGGATTCATGCGCCAGCTCGACTTTGGCCGTCAGCGCAAATTGATCGGCGATCTGCTTGAAACCCTCTTCGCGTGCGACGCGCTCGAATTCGGTGTATTCACGCGTCCATTCCTCGTGTTCGCCTGCAGAGGCCTGCGCCAAAGCGGCTGCCGCTTCCGTTGAAATGCCCAGCGCGGCAAACCACGTCTGCGCGTGGACGAATTCGTTCTGCGCGGTTTCTTCGAACAGGCGGGCGAGGGATTCCTGTCCTGCGGCGCGAAGCGCCATGGCCCAGATATTGTATTTCGTGCGTGCGGCGCTTTCGGCGTTCAGCGCGGCCCAGAGATTCTTTTCCGTCCGCGTGCCTTTGATGTCCATTGCTGTTTTCCTCCTTTTTGTTTTCTGGACATATTCTGCACAAAGACGAACCATGAAATGCGCCGCTTCTCGATTTTCAAACGCTCCAAAGACGGCTTTCTTTGGAGGGAGCGCGAGGGAACCTTTCTTTCGCAGAAAGAAAGGTTCCCTCGCGATAATATTTATCTTACTCTCATTTCGTCGAACCTTGAAATGTTCAGCAGCACCCCGACCGCGGCCATGAAGATGCTCACCGACGTGCCGCCTGCGCTGAAGAAGGGAAGAGGCAGGCCGGTTGTGGGCAAAAGCCCGACGACAACGCCCATATTGAGAAACGCCTGTACGCCGATCATCGCGGTGATGCCGGCCGCCAGAAGACAGCCGAATCGATCCGGACAGCGCAGCGCGACGCGAATCCCCGCGTAAACGAACAGCACAAATAATGCGATGACCGCAATGCAGCCGAAAAGCCCGAAATCTTCGGCGATGGAGGCGAAGATGAAATCCGATTCCGGATAGGGGAGATAGGCTGTTTTCTGACGGCCCTGCCCGAGCCCCATGCCGAAAAGCCCGCCTGAACCGATTGCGATGAGCGATTGCGAAAGCTGGTAGCCTTCGTCGCTCATGAGCTTGAACGGATCGCGGAAGGAAAGCAGCCGCTCGCGGCGATACGGCTCGCTCCAGGCGTAGAACGCGCCGAGCGCGAGTCCGGCCACGCCCATCAGCGTTAGATGGCGCACGCGCGCCCCCGCGACGGCAACCATGACGAACGCGACGATCAGGATGCTGCCTGCCGTGGAGAGGTTCGGCTGCTGCAAAATGAGCAGGAACATCGCGCCGGGGATGATCAGCGGGGGAATAAGCCCCCAGAAGCTGCGGATGCGCGCGCCCTTGTTGTCCAGCGCGTTGGCCATGAAGACGACCATCGCAAACTTCGCCACCTCGGAGGGCTGAAACGACATTCCGCCCACGCGCAGCCAGCGGCGGGAGCCGTTCGCCAGCACGCCGATGCCGGGAATGCACACAAGCGTTAAAAGCAGCGCGCTGGCGGCCAGCATCGCAAGCACCACGGCGGGGCGCTTGTAGAAATGATAATCCACGCGGCAGAGCAGCGCCAGCGCGGCCGAGCCGAGCGCAATGCCCGCCAGCTGCTGACGCACCTTGGCGAACGCGTCGCCTGAATCTTGAAAATTATAATAGCTCGCGCTGAAAAGGCTCACCAGCCCCGTCAGCAGCAGCAAAATTAAAAGAACCAGCACGCGCATATCGATGCGCCCGCCGGTTCTCTTTTGTGCCTTGCCTCTTTTGTTCAGCGACAGGGCTGTGTTCATTTTAGACTCCTGTTAATCGAGCTTGTTGACGAGCTCCTTAAAAATTCGGCCGCGCGCTTCGTAATCGCTGAACATATCGAAGCTCGCGCACGCGGGGGAGAAAAGCACCGTCCAGCCGGGCTGCGCCAACTTGCGGCAGGTTTCAATCGCGAGGTTGAAATCCGAACCGCAGGGAGTGACGTCGGTAAAACCGGCGGCGCGCAGCGCCGTTTCGATTTTCTCCGCCGTCGCGCCGATGGTGATAATCTTGCGGATATTCGCATTGGCGACGATGGCCTGCGCCAGCGCGTCGAACGGCGTGCCCTTTTCGCTGCCGCCGAGGATGAGCACGGTCGGCGCCGCCATGCCTTCCACGCCGCGCATGGTTGCCTCGGGGTTCGTGCCCTTGCTGTCGTTGATCCAGCGAACGCCGTCCAGCTCGCGCGTGAACTCCATCCGATGCTCTACGCCGGCAAACGTGCGCAGCGTGTGGCGAATGACGGCCAGCGGTACGCCCGCTTCCGCCGCCAGCGCCGAGGCAGCCAGCGCGTTTTCGAGATTGTGCGGGCCGGGGATGCGGATTTCTTCTGCGGCGCAAAGCGCCCGGCCGCCGACAATGACCTGACCGTCCTGCACGTACGCGCCGTTTTTCAGCTTCTGCGTGCGGGAAAAAGGCACCTTGCGCGCCTTGCAGGCTTCGGCGGTTCGGACGCAGAACGCGTCGTCCGCGTTGTAGACGAAGAAGTCGTTCGCATCCATCTTGGCTACCATACGCGCTTTCAGCGCGCCGTAGACCTCCATGGTGCCGTGACGGTTGAGGTGATCGGGCGTGAGATTGGTCAAGATCGCGCCGTGCGGATGGAATTCGCTCGTCATTTCCATCTGGAAGCTGGAAACTTCAATCACGATATCGTCGCCGGGGCGCGCTTCCAGCGCCACGTGCGAGAGCGGGATGCCGATATTGCCTGCCGTAAACGCGTTGCGTCCGGCGTTGCGGAGCATTTCGGCCACGAGCGTCACCGTCGTGGTTTTGCCGTTCGTGCCGGAAATGGCGAACTTGTTGCCCGGACAATGGCGGAAGGCAAAATCCAACTCGCTCATCACGGGTACGCCGAGCTCCTGCGCCTTTAGAATAACCGGCGCGTTATACCACACCGCGGGGCTGACGACAACCGCGTCGCAGCCTTCGACCAGGCTTTCGGCCGGTTCGCCCAGGCGCGCTTCGCAGCCGAGCTTTACGAGCTCGTCGATGCCGTCGATTTCCGTTTTGTTATCGCTGAGCACAGCGGTCGCGCCGAGCTGACAGAGCAGCTTCGCCGCGGCCAGACCGCTGCGCGCCATGCCAACAACCAGAACTCTTTTGTTCTTCAGGCTTTCGTCCATTCTGTCCTCCTGTAATTTTACCGTAGTTTTTTATGCGCCCGTAACGCCCAGAAGCGCCAGCAGGCAAAGGAGCACCGAGGCGATGACGTACATCGAGACGATGCGCGTTTCCGGCACGCCGCACAGTTCGAAGTGGTGATGCAGCGGCGACATCTTGAAGATTCGCTTGCCGTGCGTAGCCTTGAAGTACATGCGCTGCAGGAACACGGAAAGCAGACTTGCCGCGTACGCGCCGCCGATGAGCAGGATGAGCAGCGGCTGACGCATCAGCATCGCCGTGCCGACGCACATGCCGCCCAGGAACATCGAGCCGGTATCGCCCATCATCACCTGCGCCGGGTGCAGGTTAAAGCGGAGATACCCCAGGAGCGAGCCGCACAACGCGGCGCAGAGAACGCCCACGTTGAGCAGGTTCGTCTGCAGGGCCGCGCTCTGCGCGGCAGAGGCAAACAGCAGCGCCAGCACCGCGAACGTCGCCATGCCGACGCTTGAAACGCCGCCGCACAGGCCGTCCAGCCCGTCGAGCAGGTTGCAGCCGTTGGTGGTGCAGATGATGACGAACATCATTGCCGGGATGTAGAACCAGCCCAGATCCCACTCCGTTTTGAAAAACGGGATATAGATGGTCGAGCCGACGTCCGGATGCATGTAGCAGTAAACGGAGAAGAGCGCCGCAATGATGAACTGCGCGGCAAGCTTCTGCTTTTCCGTCAGGCCCTGATTATGCTTCATGCGCAGCTTGGTGAAATCATCCGTGAAGCCGAGCGCCATGTTCATCAGGGCGAAAACCGCCAGCGCGAAGGGCATATCGGTTTTGATATCGAACGGGCCGGTGCGCAGCGCGAAGCCGATCAGCAGCGCCAGCGCCGCGAAGGCGAGACCGCCCATCGTGGGCGTGCCCTGCTTGGACTTGTGCGATTCCGGCGCGAGCTCGTATATATTCTGTCCCGCCTTGAGCTTGCGCAGCTCGCGAATCGTCCAGGGACCGACGGCAAGCGCCGCCGCAAAGCCGATCAATACGGCCCAAACCATCCTTTGCATGGGTTATTCCTCCGTCTTTTGTTCCCTCTTCATTTCCTCGAGCAGTTCGGCGACGATCTTCTTTTCGTCGAACGGGCGTTTCACGCCCCTGACTTCCTGATACGTTTCGTGTCCTTTGCCGGCCAGTACCACGACGTCGCCGGGCTCGGCCATTTCAAGCGCCTTGCGGATCGCGTCGCGCCGGTTTTCGATCACGCAATACGCGCCGCCGGTGGGGCGGATGCCTTCCTCGACCATTTCGAGAATCGCGTACGGATCTTCGCTGCGCGCGTTGTCGCTGGTGAGGATGCAGAAATCCGCCATCCTGCCGCCGATCGCGCCCATGATGGGCCGCTTTTCGCGGTCGCGGTCGCCGCCGCAGCCGAACAGCGCGATCACGCGGTTTTTCGCGAATTCGCGCACCATGCTCAGGATGTTTTCCAGCGCCGCCGGGGCGTGCGAGTAGTCGAGAATCACTTTATAAGGCGTGTCGGTGTCGAGCATTTCGGCGCGGCCGGGCACCGAGCGGACGGCTTCGAGCCCCGCGCGGATTTCGTCCATCGTCGCGCCCGCGATCATTCCGAGCGCCGCGGCGGTCATCGCGTTGTAGACGTTGAACATGCCGGTCATCTTCAGGTTCACGTGCGTTTCCAGCCCGCCGCGCAGGCGCATCATGAAGGAAACGCCCTCCTCGGCGATTTCGATATCGCGCGCGTAAATATCGCAGTCGGCGCTGATGCCGAAGGTGACGTAGGGGAGCGTTACGCCTTCCATCATGAAAGGCGTCATGTCGTCGTCGGCGTTGAAGGCGCAGTTCTTCGTGTAGTAGGGACTGAAGAGCTTCTTCTTGGCCGCGGCGTAATTTTCCATCGTGTGGAAATAGTCGAGATGGTCCTGCGAGAGGTTGGTGTAGGCGACGCCTTCAAAGACGATACCGTCCAGCCGGTGCATGTCCATCGCGTGGGCGGAGGCTTCCATGACGACGGCCTGCACGCCCTCGTCGCGCATTTCGGCGAGCACCTGATGCAGATCGAGCGGATCGGGCGTGGTGAGAGTCGATTTGAGAACCTTTTCGCCGATCATGTTGCCGATGGTGCCGATCAGCCCGGCCTTCAGCCCCATTCTTTCCAGCACGCTCTTGACCAGATACGTCGTCGTCGTTTTGCCTTTCGTGCCGGTCACGGCGAACATGCGCATGGATTTGGCCGGGTTGCCGTAGAAGGCGGCGGCGATATACGCCATTGCTACGCGGATATTGTTGACCTGCACCTGCGGCAGGTCGATCTCCGGCAGCAGATGCTCGACGGCCAGCGCCACCGCGCCGCCTTCCGCGGCGATGCGGGCGAACTTGTTGCCGTCAAAGTTTGCGCCGGAAATGCAGAAAAACAGGCTGCCCTGCAGGTCGGCCGTGCGCCGGGTATCCGCGCAAAGCGCGCGAATCTCAACGTCTCCGTCGCCGGAAAGGCCGATCAGGTTTGGGGCGGCGCCCGCCAGTTCGCGAAGTTTCATGAGATATCCTCCGGGTTTCAGGGGCGCTTTCGCGCCGTGGAATGCCATGCGCTTGATTATCGCGTGGTAAAAGTTACCTGTATTGTTTCGCCGGGAGAGACGAAAGTTCCTGCCTGCGGCGACTGTTCCCGCGCAAGACCGCTCCCTTTTATTGTAAGCGAAAGATGGCGGGATGTCAAAAGGCGGTTCGCCTCGGCGATGCTCATGCCCGTAACGTCCGGAACGGCGACGAATTCTTCCGCCTGTGGCGGCGGGTTCTGCGATACGTACAGCATCACCAGCGAATCCCTGTAAACCTGCGCGCCTTCGGCCGGCAGCTGGTCGAGGACGTACTGCTCCTCGCCGTCGGTTACGTAGCGCAGGCCCGCTTCCTTGAGAAGCTTTGCCGCTTCCGCCGTCGTCAGCCCCTTCAGCGAGGGCACGGCGACCGTTTCACGCTCGGTGCTTTCCGTCGGCTCGACGCCCATCGCCTGCAGCGATTCGGCGAGAATCTGCCCGGCGAACGGCGCGGCGGTCGTTCCGCCATAATCGACGGCAACCTGAGCCTCGTCGACGATGACCAGCACCGCGATTTTCGGATCGTCCACCGGTGCGAATCCGACGAATGAACCGATGTGTACGTCGTGCGAGACGCGGCCGTTTTTGTAGACCTGCGCCGTGCCGGTTTTTCCGCCGACGCGGTATCCGGCCGCCTGCGCGTTTCTGCCGCCACCGTCCGCCACGACGGCTTCCATCAGCTCGCGCATCGTCGCGCTTGTCTCCGCCGAAATGGGATGGGCCGCCACCTGCGGGTCCGTATGCTTCAAAACCGTGCCGTCCGCGTCGATTACGTCCTCCACGAGGTAGGGGCGCATGAGGTTTCCGCCGTTGACGATCGCGCTGACCGCGGTCAGCATCTGCAGCGGCGTTACCGTGACGCTCTGCCCGAAGCCGATGCGCGCCAGGTCGACGTTTTTGACGTACTTGCGGGCGATGAGCAGGCCGGCGCTTTCGCCCGGCAGATCGACGCCCGTTTTTCTGCCCAGCCCGAACGCGCTGAAATACTGGTAGAGCCTGTCCGTGCCCACGCGCAGCGCCAGCTCGGTGAAGACGGGGTTGCAGGAGTTCATCAGCGCTTCGCGCATGGTCTCGGAGCCGTGCGAGTTTTTCCAGCAACGGATACGGTCGCCGTCGACGATGATGCTGCCGGAGCAGTAAAATCCTTCCGACGGGTTCGTTACGCCCGTATCGAGCGCGGCCGCGGCGGTAATTACCTTAAATGTCGAGCCGGGCTCGTACACATCCGAAATGGCCTGAATGCGCATGCCGTCCTGCAGCGCGTCCAGCTCTCCGCGCGGCGGGTCGTTCAGATCCATCGACGGCTGAATCGCGACGGCGAGGATGCGCCCCGTATCCGGCTCCATCGCCAGCGCCATGACGCGCCTGGCGTTGTTGACGGCCAGACATTCGCGCATCGTGCGCTCGCAGATGGCCTGCACCGCGCCGTTGATGGTGAGCTTTATGTCCGCGCCGCGCTCGGCGGGGATAAACTCGCTCTTCCCGTCCGGCAGGGCGCGGCTTTTCGCGTCCACCTCGGTGACGATGCGTCCCGGCGTGCCCGCCAGATATGCGTCGTACTGCTGCTCGAGGCCGGATTGCCCCTGCCCGTCGATGTTCGTCAGCCCCAGCACGTGGGAGAGCGAATCGCCGCCGGGATAAAAGCGCACGCTGTCCTGCTCAAACGTTACGCCGGAAAGCGCGGAGGGCTGCTCCTGCGCCAGATCGCGAATCGCGTCCACCACGTCGCGCGTTACCTGCCGCTTGAGCGTAACGGTTGCGTAGTTCCTGTTTTTCAGCTTTGTTTTTACCGTTTCCCGTTCCAGGTTGAGCAGGGGACAGAGCAGGTCGCACAGCGCGTCTTCGTCCCTGACGTTGCGCGGCGAAACGGAGACGATATACGCCGTCGCGTTCTTTGCCAGCACGCCGCCCTGCGAGTCCAGAATCGAGCCGCGCTCAGCCGTTACCGCGCCTGTGCGCGTCCATTGCGCCTGGCCGCGTCGGGTCAGTGTTTCCGCGTCCACAATCGTCAGCTTCCCAACTCGGATAATCACGCTCAAAAAAAGAACCGTGATAACCGCCGCAAGCCATATCAGCCGCTTTCGTACAGTCATCCCCGGTGTGGACAATCCGCATCCCTCCTTATAAGAGGGATATATTCACTATAAACCGATCCTATGCAGGAAGATGCCGATAAAATCGAAAAAACTGCTGCTCGTCTGCGCCGGAGCGCGCACTTCGGTGACGGACGTATTCGCGCTGCGCGCGGGCGAGCTGACGGGCGCAACGGTGAAAATCTGCTCCGACGTAGCCTGTTTCATTCCCAGATGATTCAGCGCCAGCGCCTGGATGCGGGTATCGTCCGCTTTTTCTGCGACGCGAACTTCGAGCGCTTCGTTCGTCTGCGTCGCGCGCGCAAGCTCCTCACGGATGCGGTAGAGCTGCTTGTTCATCGACGAAACCGTCGCACAGCGCGAAAGATACGCCATGCACAGCGTGAAGAACAGCACGGCCACCGCCACGACGACCACCCACGCGCGAACGCCCCCACGTTCCCGCGCGCGCGGCTGCGTATAGCGCTCCGCGCGGCGCAGCATTTTGCTGCTCTCCCCGCTGTCCAGATCGATTTCCACCGCGGGCGTGCCAGAAAGGACGATCGCGCTGTCCGCGCCGAAGGCGTACGCCCTGGCATAAGAGCCCCTTCTCCGCTGCGACATCGGCATGCGCCCTCCCCTCATGGCTCGTACAGGTTTCGGCCGTCCCCGGCCGCCTGCGGCAAAAATCAGTAGGTCTCGTTGACGTGGCGGCGAAGCGCCGCGAAGTTTTCGCGCGCGATGCGCGCCTTTTCGGCAAACGCAGCGCTGTCCCAGAGCTCGATATGATCGCGCATGCCCACGAACGTCAGATCGCGCGTAATGCCCGCCGCCTCGCGCAGGTTGGCCGGCACCAGAACGCGCCCCTGCGCGTCCATATCCATGTCGGTCTGCGCGTTGGCCATGATGTAGCGAACATAGGCCATGCCTTCGTCGTCCGTATCGCGCACGCGCGCAAGCTGCTCGTTGACGGCGTCCCACTTTTCCTGCGGGTACAGCGCCAGCGCGTCGATGCTCGAGTTAAGCGCGATGGTGAAGCCGCTGCCCAGCAGATCGCGGAAGCCGGCGGGGATGATCACACGGCCTTTGCCGTCGAGGCTATGTGAAAATGTCCCGGCAAAGACGCGCGTCACGTTCCTTTTCCCCCAATCCGACACCAACTCTGGGATTTTGCTCCACACCTCTCCTTTATACACCACTTTCCACCCTATTTCAAGGGCTGGAGCAAGATTTATCGTTACGTTTTTTGATGGAATTGTTACGGAAATTCATCTTTCCTGACGCGCGAAAAGCGGAGTGGAGGGAAGAGCCGCATTTTCGGGCTGCGGCCACTATATTTTGTGGAACGAAGCCTGGACAACGGCCGTTGGCGGTGGAAAAACTATTTTCATATATTACGAAAATTACGAAAATATTACGAAAAATTCAAAAAGATTTGTTTCGGCTTTGTCCGACTTGTTTCGTCGCCGCGAATCTGCTACAATGCCGGAGCGAGGTGATTTCATGCCGAAACTGGAAGCCTATAGTCATCAGCTGGATTACTCCTATGCGCCGGGGATTTTTCCCTCGCACGCGCTGCTGAACGCCCGGCCGGAGCTGGCGCGGCGGCTGCTTGTGCGTTCGGACGCGGTGGAAAGCGAGGGCGTGCGCGCGCTGATGGAAAAATGCGCCGCGCTGAACGTCCGCACCGAAACGGCGGATCGCGCGCTGGAGCGCATCAGCCGCAAGGAAAACTGTTACGCGGCGCTGGTTTTCGATAAATTCTCCTGCGAACTGTCTCAAACCGGGAACCATATCGTGCTGGTGAACCCGTCCGATATGGGGAATTTGGGAACGATTCTGCGCGCATGTCTGGGCTTTTCCCTGCCCGATCTGGCGATTATCCGTCCTGCGGCGGACGTGTTTGATCCGCGCGTGGTGCGCGCGTCGATGGGCGCGCTGTTTTCGATGCGCGTAGGGCTGTTCGACAGCTTTGAAGCATATCGCGCCGCATATCCGGAGCATGCGCTGTATCCTTTCATGCTGGACGGTTCGCTCCCGCTTCCGCAGGCATGCCGCGCGGCGAAAGCGCCGTGGTCGCTCGTTTTCGGCAACGAGGCGACGGGACTGCCGCCGCGCTTTGCGCAGCTGGGACAGCCGGTGCGCATTCCGCAGTCGGACGCGATCGATTCGCTGAATCTGGCGATTGCCGTATCGGTTGCGGCATATGCGTTCACGCAGGCTGGCGAATGAGGCGAATATCAAAATCCCTCTCCGCATATTTTCCGCGGGGAGGGATTTTATGTTGGACGCTTCCTGGGCGAGCGCGTGTTTCGAACGCTTCGGTCTGTGGGGGATTTTTCTTTTTAACGTGCTCGAATACGCCTGCCTGCCGATGCCCAGCGAGGTGCTCCTCCCGCTGGCGGGTTTCGCCGCGGCGACGGCGGGTGTTCCGGCCGCGCTGACGGTGTTCGTAACCGTTGCCGCAGGGCTTGCGGGCTCGCTGATCTGTTACGCGCTGGGCGCGTATGGGGGACGGCCGCTGCTTGAGCGGCTGCTGCGGCGTTTTCCGGCCGCTTGCGGCCAACTGGATAAAACCGAAAAGTGGCATAAAACGACAGGCGGGCTTTCAGTGATGCTGGCGCGCGTGATTCCGCTGTTCCGCACGTGGATTTCGTTTGTTTCCGGTATCTGCCGCCAGCCGCTGGCGTTTTTTCTGCTGTATTCCGCGATGGGCATCATCGTCTGGAACAGCGTGCTCGTTTTGGGCGGCTATTGGATGGCCGCCGGCGGGAAAAGCCTGCCCGGCGCGGTGAAATACCTGCCCGCCGCGGCGTGGGCGGGGCTGCTGGGCGTGCAGGCGTGGGGAAGGAGGAAAAGGAAAAAGTAATCCCCGCCTTTTGATGAAAAGGCGGGGGAGATTGAATAAAACTTGAGCAATTTTATCGTGTCTCGCTTTTTTTCGCCGCAGCAAAATTATACCGGATGGGCTTCAGACCTTCCTGGATGCCGCTGCCCCAGCCGCCGTCGACAGTATAGTTCTGTCCTGTGACGAAGCTCGCTTCATCCGAAGCGAGGAAGGCGACGACGTTGGCGATTTCCTCGCCTGTACAGTTGCGGCCGAGGTAATTGCGGTCGCCGACGAACTGCGTGCCGCGCTCGACGAGGCCGGGGGAGACGCAGTTGACGCGCACGCCGAACTCGCCCGCTTCCATTGAGAGCGCCTTACACATGGCAATCACCGCTCCCTTGGAGGCGCTGTATTCCACACAGCCGCGCTGACCCTGCGTGCCGAGCACCGAGGCGATAAAGATGATGTTTCCGCTCTTTTGCCTGTCCATCTGCTGGATGGCTGCGTGGGCAAAGAAGAACGCGCCGAAGAAGTTGACGCCGATGTTGTCCAGCATCACATCCTCATCCTGATCGACAAAATAACACATTTTCTCGCGCGTCGAGCCGCCCGCTACGCATATGAGCTGATCGAGCCTGCCGAAACGTTCGACGGCTTTGTTGACCGCCATATGCGCGTCGGATGATTTTTTTACGTCTACCTCGAGCGCCAGCGTTTCGGAACCGCTTGCAGAAAGCTCGTCCGCCAGCTTTTGCGCAAGCGCGAGGTTGCAGTCGCACAGGACGATTTTGGCACCTTCTGCCGCGAAGCGGCGCGCAATACGGCTGCCGATAAACCCGGCGGCGCCGGTGATCAGAACGACTTTATCGATGAATCGTTTCTCCATTGGTTGTTTCCTCCTGTTTCCTGCTTCGATTTACTTGCAGGCTTCCAGCAGCACGCGCTGCAGCGCCAGCTCGTATTCGGTTGTATACGGGTTCTTCTTTTCGCCGCGGACAAACGCGGCAAAATCAAGCATCATTTCATCGTAGCGGCCCGGCAGAAAGCCCGGGAAAACGCTTCGGCTCGCGTCGCGCCAGCTGGCGTCGTCGGCGAAGTCGAGCATCGTTTCACGGATGAGCGTGGGGCATTCAAGCGGGAGAATATCCATCGTGCCCTTTGTGCCGCAGACGAGCAGACGGCGGTTGGCGTAACCGTTAAACTCGGTGGCGTTGGAACGGACGGTGCAGGCGCAGTGCGGATAATTCAGCACGGCGAAGCTGGAATCGATACTGCCGTCGTTGTCGGTGTCGCTGCTGTGATTGAATGGGGTGACCGAATCGGGCGTGCCGCACAGCAGCATGATCATATCGATCGTGTGGCAGCCGATGTAGAACATCATGCCGCCGGGAAACTGTTTGAGCCATCTGCGCTTTTCGGGCGTATGGCGCACAGAAAAACTGCCGTCGACGCCGGTGATTTCACCCAGCCGGCCTTCCTTGACGGCGTTGTAAACATAGCGAAACGCCGGGTTCCAGCGGTACATATAGCCCATTTGCACGGTGAGCCCTTTTTCGTCGGCGGAGCGGAGAAGGTGTTCGAACGCGGGCAGGCTGGTTCCGCCGGGCTTGTCCAGATGCACGTGCAGGCCGTGATCGATGCATTTCTGCGCATCGGAGACGCTGCGCAGTTCGTGGCCTTCGCAAAGCACCGCGTCCAGATCCTTGATCGAGAAGAGCTCTTCTTCCGTCAGCCAGGGAATGTCTTTGTAAGCAGGTTCGGAGCCGAATTGGGCGCGGGTGGCTTCATCCGGTTCGCATACGCCGACAACTTCGAAAACATCCGGATACTTGCGGGCACATTCCATTGTGACAGCGCTGTGATCGTGCGCAATGCCGAGATGAGCGACCCTGATCTTTCTCATTTCTGTTTCCTCCGTTTTAATGCAGTCTGTTCCAGTCAAACACTACGCCGATGGGGAAATCGCGCCCCTCTGCCAGACGGGCATATATTTCGGGGGCCTCCTCGGGCGAATGGGTTTCAGAGATGATATCATGGATATTCAGCCGCTTTGCGGCCAGATAATCGAGCGCCGCGCGGCAGTCGTCGCGATGCGTCCAGCAGCCGGGCCGGGATTCGAGATTCGGACGCGCCAGCGTGTGCGCGCCGATGAGCGAAATGCCGGGAAAATGCACGTCGTGATACATGTCGATTGTCGTTGGCTGACGTGTGCAGCCCAGCAGTGCAACGCGCGCAAACTGTGTGCAGCAGCGCAGCGCCTGGTTCAGCGCCGCTCCAACGCCGGTCACTTCGATTACGGTATCCACGCCTTTGCCGTGCGTCAGCGCGCGAATCTGCGCTTCAAAGTCCGGCTGCGTCGGATCCAGCGCCGCGTTTGCGCCCAGCTGCAGCGCCAGCGCGCGTCGTTCAGGCTTGGGATCGACAGCGATGACAGGCAGCGCGCCGCTCAGCGCTGCATATTGCACCGAGAAAAGGCCGAGAAGCCCCAGCCCCATAACCATGCAGCTTTCGCCGAGCTCCGGACGCACCTTGCGAACAGCCGCCAGCGAGAACGTCGTAATAAAGAGAAACGCCGCGTCCTTCAGATCGATCTCGTCGGATTCAATTCGAACAACGTTGGATTCAGGTAAGCAGTTCATCTGCTGGTGGCGGCCCCAGTAGGTGATTACCCGATCGCCGGGACGAATGCTCGTGACGCCCTCGCCGATGGATTCGACGACGCCGCTGCCGCTGTAGCCGCTGACGCGGGGAAAGGCGGGCGGCGTCGCGTTGCGGTCGCCTGCGACGTTCGTTTCGCCGATGAGGAGCGCGCGTTCGGTTCCTGCGCTGATCGCCGTATAGGCCATGCGGACGCAGACTTCGCCCGGCCCGGGGGACACGTCCGCGATGCTGCACAGGCGCGCGGCGTTTGGTTGGTAAAACTCGATTCGTTTCATATTTTTTCTCCATGCGAAACGGTCAGCACAATTTTCCCGACGTTCCTGCCCTGCTGCATCATGGC
>CAKTTL010000025.1 GCA_934615235.1 uncultured Clostridia bacterium | reverse complement strand
CCTGCCGTCGGTGCAGCAGGTCTTGCGGCTGCATGAAAAACTGATTGCCCGGACGGGCGGCTCGGACGGTGTTCGCTCGCTCCCGCTGATTGAAAGCGCGCTGAACCGCGCGGCTGCGTCGTTCGGCGGCGTAGACGTATGGCCGGGCATTGAGGAAAAAGCGGCCGCTGCCGGCTGCGGACTGGTGCAGAATCATGGCTTTGTGGACGGAAACAAGCGCATTGGCGTGGCGGCGCTGCTGCTGATTCTTCGCAGGAACGGCGTGAATCTGGCGTACACGCAGGAAGAACTGATACGTCTCGGGCTGGATATGGCAACGAAACGCATCGATGTGCAGGAAGTTGCGCTGTGGATAAAAGATCATCGGCAAGAGTAAACGAAAAAGAAATGAATAGCAAAGAGTGAATAATTCGTTTTTTAGTTTCGGAATTTGCGGCTTATCTGCAAAAACGCGAAGCAAATAACAAAAAAGAGCGGTTTCCCGCTCTTTTCGTTTTCAGGTCTTTTCTGTTTCTGCTTCTGCATCAATCTCGATGATGATTTTGTGATGTTCGGGATCGACGGTTTTTTTGAGGATTTTGCTGCTGCCGTCCGGATTGAGGAAGCCAGCTTCACGGGCTTCCCTGCTGCCAATCGTGGTGCTGTAGGCCGTGATATGGCCGTGCCCGCCTTTTATGCCAAAAAGTTTCATTTCTTTTTCCTCCCGAACGCGAGCGCAACCCATACAACGGCAAGGACGACCCAGATAATTGCTATGGCTATCCGCATTTTGACCTTGAGGCCAGTGAGACGGTGTGGTATACTGTTGGCGGAGGGGCTTTCGCCCCATCCGCCGTGCCTGATTACCGTTTGATGAGTTGCGCAACCAGATTCACCAATGCGGCTATCAGGTTCAGTAGCGCCGTCATTCGTACTGCGTTTGACGGCTTTTTTATATCCATCTCACGGCCTCACCCTCCTTTCTTTCGATAATCCTATTATGCTACACGTTTGTTCCGATATCAAGACTTTTACAGCTGCTGCTTTTTGCCCTATATGCGTCTTCCTGACGGCTTTATTGCCACATGGTGTTCCATATCTCTATCCAGCGCAGGAAACGCGCCAGAAGGGGCGAAGCGGCCGAAATACGGACATATGCGGGCAACACATGCCTACGCGCCGGAGATGCGATGCCCCAAAATGCAACGTGTTCAAAATAAAGATCGCGGTTTACTCTACCGCCGCTTCCGCCTCCAGCGTGTCCTCTTCCGCGCACCCGCGCATCAGATCGTCGGCGGCCTTTATCGCCGCAGGGTCCGCCTGCTGATAGGTGACGGATAGCAGCGCGTACTTGCCCAGCAGTTTGCGCAGGACGGTCTTTTCGGCCATTACGTTGAAATCCTCGCGCCAGGCGCGGCTCATTTCCTGTCCCTTGCGGTGCTTCTTCTCGTGCCGGAGCACGTTGTTTCGGCTCATGTATACGGCCTTCTCAAAGTCGTTTGTCAGCTTGAAATAGCCGATCCATCCGACGATCTCCCGTTTCTCCCGTTCCCCTTCGTCCTCGATCCAGTTTACCGACAGCGTTTCGGTCAGCCGGTCAAAGCTCTGGAACTCGCCCTCGCGTACATCTACGACGGTCAGCTTCGAATACGCGCCCGTGCGCAGCGCAAGCTGAATCAAGCCGCGATAGCCGATAATAAACTGCGCCTCGCTTTTGCCCTTGTTGCGGAACGGGCAGATATACGCAAGGCCCAGCGCCGGATCAATCGGCAGGTCCAGCGCGGCGGCCTTGAGCGCGCTCTGGATGATCGTCAGCGGCGCGTCGACGGCGGCCTGCCGCAGGGCGGAATCCGCATTGATGAGAGAAACCAGGCTGCTGACAAACTGCGGCGCGCGAGCGCCCAAAACTTCATCAAACCGTTTGCGGAAACCTTCGCCGTCGAGAATGCCGTTGAGCAGCGCCTGCACGCTGGCGGGTTTCGTGGGCGCTGCCGGGGTCATTGCGTCTAGATTCTTTGGGGTCACTGATTGCTGCATGCTTTTACCTCCATGACGCGCAGCGGACGGCTGCTCGTTGTTTTCACATAACGGGCGTAGATTGCGGGTTCCTCCAGCGCCAGGCGCTTTTCGTCTATGCTGCGGCGCTCCTGCGGCCTGTAAACGACGCGATACGCGCCTGCGCTGCCCTCTGTGGCGCTTCCCATCTCTAGGGTGTATCTGAAAAAGGAAGAGGTGACAGCACGAGCGGATTTTTCGTCAGTTCAAGGAGGGAAATCGAAGGTTTAGCGGCGCTAAATCGAGATTTCCCGACGCTGAAATGGCGGAAAAGACGCCGTGATGGAGTCTCAGGGAATTTTTCAGATACACCCTAACTTGATGATCTGCTCCAATTTCGCCTTGCGACGCTCTGCGGCCTTGCATTCCAGCCCGGCACGCTCGCCGCGAATCTGCCGGTCGATGTTGGCAAGCATGAACGGATGTTCCGGATGCTGGAGGATCGCGTTGCAGCGTGCGACGGTCTTGCCGGTGTCCTCCGCAAACCAGCGGGCGACGATTTCTTCCGCGTCGCGCCCGAAACGCATGGCGATGGTATCGGGTTTCTCTTCGGTCAGCCCCTGCTTATCCGCCCAGACGGAGAGCGGCGTCGCCCACGGGGACGCGCCCAGTATCGCCGCCGCGTCGCTGCCGCCGATTCCGGCGCGTCGCGCCTCCAGCCACGCGGAGCGGGACATGTCTCAGCGTATCCGGCACGCTGGAGGATGGAGGCGAGCTCACGTTCACCGGCGGATCCTTTGCGTTTTGCGTTCATGGACGGACCTCCCTGTATTCTTTCGCAACATCACTCCAGGTGATCGGATGGTTTGGCGTTTTAAGTGCAGCCTGACCGATAGCTGAAGTAAGGCGCTCTGGAGATTTTGACGCGCATTTCTTCCAGAAATCTGCGTTTTGATCGTTGGGAAGACCGGCTTCGCGGATCGCAAGATCAATGTCCGTTCCTCTGTAAGTAAGAGGGATGATAGATTGGGATACGGATTCGGCTTGGGATACGGATTGAGATTCGGATTGGTTTGGATTGGATTCGGATTCAGACTGACAATCTGCCGCAGATTGCGGCAAGTTGCCGCAACTTGTCAAACTATCTCCGGGCGGCGGAGGAAATTTGCGGCGCTTCGTCCTGATTCGCTGATGTTTTTCCCATGAAGGGAGACAGAGAAAGGGCTTGCCGGACACTTCATATTTGCGAAGAAGCCCGGCTTTCTCTAGCTCGTCAATTGCGGCTTCAACGGTTTCCGCGCTAACATCCTCGCGCGTTTGAAACATTTGACTTCGCAACCAGACTGCGCGGCCGTCAGCGCACCCGTAATCGTCTACCGTCACAATCAAACGATAGAAAACAACTTCAGCGAACCAACTGATTGAATCAATTTGCGCACTGCAGCGAACCGACTCCTTAAGTATGCGATTGGGCACTATCAGAGCGCCTCCCCTCCGGACCGACCAGCTGAATACGATTGAGCGTTGAGCCATTCCATGAAGAGGACGCGGTTCACATACTTGCGACGTCCGAGAGTAATAACGGGGACGTCTTTTCGATTGAGCAAAGCGTAAGCTGTTGCACGGCTAAAACCGAGCTTCTGCAGATCGTGGGCGTCTAGGACGGCGGGTTCGGGGCGATTTTCCATTTTTTTTTGATCCTCCCTATTGCGTTTTTATGAACCAAATGATATTATTGGTTCGTAACGCACTCATAATATGATGAAAACGTAATGATGTCAATATATGGTTCATAATAGAAACACTGGAGGATACGATGGAAGAAAGATACGGAATTGGCGCACGGATTAAGCAGTTGAGGGTAGCAAAAGGAATGACGCAGGCACAGCTTGCAAAGATGCTTAATGTTACTCGGGAGAAGGTGAATTTCTGGGAAAACGAAATCCGGGATATTAAGTCAACCGATATTGTTCTGTTGGCGGATACATTGGGAACAACGTGTGATTATTTACTGCGTGGGATTGCACCAGAAAATGTGACAATTGCATCGGAGCTCGGTTTGAGTAATAAATCAATAGAAAAATTGAAATACATGGCGATACCTGAAGATCCGGAGATTAAGCATTCGGCGTTTGCTGTGTTCAATGAATGTATTAACCTGTTACTTGAAAGCGAGAACGGATTATCTGTTCTGGCGGATATACACCATTTCTTGCTCTGTGACCCGGAAAAAAATTCGGGCGTTTTAGAGGATTATGCTGAGGATGGATCGATTCTGTATCACAATTTCGATAGGTTTAGCGAACTGATGCTATTCTATGGAAAGCCGAAAGACAAACAAATGCCGCCTGCAACTGCGTACATATATAGCGAGGATATTTTATCAATGCTGCTTGTTAATATAAATAACACATTGAAGAACTGGAGGGATGAAATCCAAAATGCCAAGAAAGACGAATAGCCGCGCTGCCCAGGGTTCCGGCACCATCCGCCAGCGCCCGGATGGGCGTTGGGAAGCTCGTTACACGGTGGGACGCGATCCGGGCACGGGCAAGCAGATACAGCGCTCGATCTATGGCGCGACGCAGAAGGAAGTGCGTCAGCGCCTCCAGCAGGTGGAGATATCCATCGACGATGGAACTTACGTGCAGCCGTCGCGGCTGGAGGTTGGCGAGTGGTTGAACGTTTGGCTGAATGATTATTGCGTCGACCTCAAGCCCGGCACGATATCGCTGTACCGGAGGCATATTCGCAATTATCTTGCGCCGTATATCGGCGCAGTTAAACTCTGCGAACTGTCTCCGCATATGGTGCAGCGGCTTTATAACCGGCTGGCAACGGGCAAGGATGGCGCGCCGACGCTCACGCCGAAAACGGTCAAGAATGTTCACGGAATTCTGCACAGGGCGATGGAGCAGGCCGCCGAAATCGGCTACTTGAAACTGAACCCGGTGGATCACTGTAAGCCGCCCAGGGTGGAGAAGCCGGAAATCAAGCCGTTGGACGGCGCGGCAATTTCGAAGTTCCTGACGGCGATCCAAGGGCACCAATACGAAGCGGTTTATATCGTCGATCTGTTTACCGGCATGCGGCAGAGCGAGATTCTCGGCCTGACGTGGGACTGCATCGATTTTGAGGACGGAACGATTCGCATATACCGCCAGTTCCAACTCATCGACGGCGTGTATCAGTTTGGCGCGCTGAAGAACGATAAGCCGCGCACGATCGTTCCGGCTCCCAGTGTGCTGGAGGTTCTGAAAGAACAGCGGCGCAAGCAGCGCGAATGGAAACTGCGCGCGGGTAAACTCTGGCAGAACGCTGACGATTTTGTTTTTACGGACGAATTCGGAAAGCACCTGGCACGCCAGAGCGTGTACCATCAGTTCAAGGCGGTCATGAAGCGGATCGGCCTTCCCGACACGCGCTTTCATGACTTGCGGCATAGCTATGCTGTTGCTTCCATTCAGGCGGGCGACGATATAAAGACGGTTCAGGAGAATCTCGGGCATCACACTGCGGCGTTCACGCTGGATGTATACGGACACGTGACTGGTGAGATGAAGCGCGCCAGCGCGAACAGGATGGAAGCCTTCATTCAGCGCGTGAAATAGAGCCAGAAAATCTGTAAAGGGTAAATTAAAGGGTAAACCATGCTTTTCGGGACAAGAAAAAGCCTCGAAACACTTGCGTTTCAAGGCTTTTCTCAACATCTGGGTGAGAGGATTTGAACCTCCGGCCTCTTGAACCCCATTCAAGCACGCTACCAAGCTGCGCTACACCCAGTCATGTCAACGGGAGATATTATACAACACATCCGCAAAAAAAGCAACCCCTTTTTCCAGAAAAACTTTCTTTTCTCTTATGGATTCTTTCTTGCAAAAAAAACGGAGCGTCGTATAATAGAATCGATCATGTATTTTCCAAAAAAGCTGTTTATGGGAGGATAGAGGTATGCAAACCCTTTCACAGGCGCTGGAACGGCTTGACGCGCTGCAGCGCAGGCAGGCTGCGTACGAGCACGCCATGGGCGTTTTGTATTACGACGGGGCGACCGCTGCGCCCGCGGGCAGCGCGGCCAACCGCGGCGAAACGATGGCAATTCTGTCCGAGGCGAGCTATCAGCTTGGGACCAGCCCGGATTCGATCGAGCTGATCGATTTCCTTTACGCGCACAACGATGAGCTGACGCAAAAGCAAAAGCGCGTCGTCGAGCTGATGCGCCGGGGGCTGCAGGAGCTGCGCAGCATCCCGCAGGATGAATACGCCGCCGCGGCGAAGCTCATGGCCGAATCGACCGCCGCCTGGCACGAGGCCAAGCCGAAGAGCGATTTCTCCATTTTCGCGCCGTATCTGGAAAAGGTGCTCGAAACCAAAAAGCGCTTTGCGCGGTACGTCAAGCCGGAGATGGATCCGTACGATTATTATCTCGATGCTTTCGAGCCGGGGCTGACGCGGGAGAAGTGCGATGAATTTTTCGCCGCGCTCCGCGCGCGCGTTGTGCCGCTGCTTCGGCGCGTACAGGCGGCTCCGCAGGTGGACGCGTCGTTTCTCAGCGGCGATTTTCCGCTGGAAAAGCAGCGCAGGCTGTCCGACGAGCTGATGGAGATTCTGCGCCTGGACCGCAGCCACTGCGCCATCGGCGAGACGGAGCATCCGTTCACCACCAACTTTACCAAGCAGGACGTGCGCATCACGACGCATTATTATCCGGATAACGCGGTTTCTTCCATGTACAGCGTCATCCACGAGGGCGGACACGCGCTCTATGAGCTGCACACCTCCGACGAGGATCTGTACAACGGACTGGGCGGCGGCGTTTCGATGGGCGTTCACGAGAGCCAGTCGCGCTTCTACGAGAATCTTATCGGCCGCAGCCGCGGGTTTGTGGCGTTCCTTGCGCCGCGCCTGCGCGCGCTGTTCCCGCAGCAGCTGGGCGGTGTGGACGACGAAGCGCTCTATCGCGCGGTGAACCGCTGCGAGGCGAGCCTTGTGCGCACTGAGGCGGATGAGCTGACCTACTCGCTGCATATCATGGTGCGCTATGAGCTGGAGAAAAAGCTTTTCGCCGGCGCGCTTTCCGTGGCGGAAATTCCGGCGGAATGGAACAGGCTGTACCGCGAGTATCTCGGCGTCGAGCCTTCCTGCGACCGCGAGGGCTGCCTGCAGGATTCGCACTGGTCGGACGGCAGCTTCGGCTATTTCCCGTCCTACGCGCTCGGTTCCGCCTATGGCGCGCAGCTGCTGGCCAAAATGCGCGAGACGGTGGACGTGGACGCGTGCGAGAAAACGGGCGATCTGCAGCCGGTGAACGACTGGCTCTGCGAGCACATCTGGCAGTACGGCCGCCTGTATAAGCCGGGCGAGCTGCTTGAGCGCGTCTTTGGCGCGCCGTTTGATCCGAAATATTACCTCGATTACCTTGAGGCGAAATTCACGGAGATTTATTCGCTATGAAAAAGCTGCTGCTGATCATCAACCCGAACGCCGGGCTGCAGAAATCGCGCAAGGCGCTGGCGGATCTGATCGCTATTTTCGCGGAATACGGGTATCTGAGCACCGTCTGCGTCACGGCCAGGCGCGGCGACGCGGTGGCGTTTGCGCAGGATTATGCGGGGGAATACGATCTGATCGTCACCTCCGGCGGAGACGGCACGCTCAACGAGACGGTGACCGGCCTCATGCGCGGCGGGCACAAAACGCCGGTGGGGTATATCCCTGCGGGCAGCACGAACGATTTCGCCGCCAGTCTCGGGCTTTCGTCCGATCTTTTACGCGCTGCGCGCGATATTATGGAAGGCCGCCCGCACCCGCTGGACGTGGGCAGGTTCCGGGATCGCTACTTCTGCTATACCGCGTCCTTCGGCGCGTTCACGGCCACGTCGTATTCCACGCCGCAGAACGTCAAGAACGTGCTCGGGCACGCGGCCTATCTGCTGGAGGGGCTGAAGGACTTGCCGAACATTCGTCCGCGCGCCGTCCGGCTCGAGACCGACGGGCAGGTATACGACGGGGATTATCTCTTCGGCGCGGTCTGCAATTCCACCTCGCTCGGCGGCGTATTGAAGCTCTCTCCCGGCATGGTGGATATGAACGACGGCCTTTTTGAGACGCTGCTCATCCGCAACCCGGAAAACGCCGTCGAGCTGCAGAACATCATCACCGCGCTTGCTTCGCGCAATTACGATAACCCCATGCTCAACTTTGTCCGCGCGGCGCGCCTCGTTTTCCGCCCGGAGCCCGGCATGCCCTGGACACTCGACGGCGAGTTCGCTGAGGGCGCGGCCGAGGTTGTCGTCGAAAATCTCCACAGCGCGATCGAGCTGATGGGGCCCGGAGAATAACGCCAGGGGGAGAACGCCAGGGGGAAACCTTCTTTCAGGAGAAAGAAGGTTTCCCCCTGGACCCCTTTCCAAGAAAGCCGTTTGCGCCTGCGGGCGCGGGCGGGGGACGTTTATTGTTGCCAGCGTTTTTTTCGGTATTCCGACGGGGTGCAATCGTTTAATTTGCGAAAAGCCTTGCTGAAGCTGTATATATCGGAAAAGCCCGTCTCTTCCGCGACCTGACGGATGGACATTTCACGGGAAAGCAGCATGCCCTTCGCCTTTTCCATGCGGGTCAGGTGGATATAATGTTTGAGGGGCAGTCCGTAGATGAGCGTAAACAGCTTGCGGAAATACACTTCGCTGATGCCGGAGATATCGGCCAGCGTTTTGCTGTTGAGCGAAGGGTCGCAGATATGCGCTTCCAGATAATCCAGTCCGGGCTGAATGCGTTTCTTTTTCTGATCGACGACATAGGCGTTTTCGGTCTGAATATCCATATAGTAGAACAGGCGATACAGGCCGCTCATGCAGTAGGAGTCGTATCCGGCTTTGCGGAAGGTATGGGCCTGTTCGATTTTACTGAAAAGAGAAAGCACTTCAACGTCGTTATGGATCAGGAAACTCTGCAGTTCGTCCCCGGCCTGAGACGCTTCGAATTCCAGCAGAATACATTCGCCCGTTTCCTGACAATTAAAGGTATAGCTCGCGCCGGCCGGAACGAAAACGATATGGTTTCGATCGGAAATATATTTATTGCCGTGCTGGACGAATTCGCTGTGGCCTGAGATTTTATAGCTCAGCGTGCACTGCGGGCGGTTTTTGACCACATAATTGCCAAGCAGGCGATTTACGCGGTTGACCGCTACGACCCGCTGAATCAGCACATCGGAAAGACGCATGAAGCCTCCTTGAATGCAGGTGAATTTCGGCTCAAACCTGCATTTTTATTATAAACAAATTAAGAGGTTTGACAAGGCGATTATAAAAAACGAGTATCAAAAATGACAAATATATCGCGATGACCATTTACAATAAGGGCGCGGTTGAATAAAATATGCCCTGTCATGAAACGAACGTAAAGCAAAGAGGGTGAAGGTGTGCATACTGCTGTCGGAGCAGGGAAAAGACAACAGAACTTTTTTCAACGTCTGAAAAAGGATATGCGGCGCTACTGGATGGTGTATCTGATGCTTTTGCCGGTGGCGATATATTATCTGATTTTCAAGTACGGTTCGATGGGCTATCTGGTGATTGCCTTCCAGAATTTCAAAACGGCGAAGGGGATCATGGGCAGTCAGTGGGTCGGGCTGGACAATTTCGTTAAATTTTTCAATAACAGCTATTGCTGGCGGCTGATTCGCAACACGCTGCTTTTGAATGTTTACGGCATTATTTTTTCCTTTCCCGCGCCGATTCTGCTTGCGTTGATGATTAACGAAGTAGGATCTAAGGGACTGAAAAAGACGATTCAGACAATCAGCTATATTCCGCATTTTATCTCCCTCGTGGTTGTCTGCGGTATGCTGCGCGAATTCTGCGCTTCGGACGGACTGTTCAACAGCGTCCGCGCTTTGTTGGGGCAGGAACGGTACAACCTGCTGACCGATCCCTCCCTTTACCGCACGATACACATCGGTTCGGGCATCTGGCAAAGCGTCGGCTGGAGCAGCATTATCTACCTGGCGACGCTCTCCGGCGTGGATACGCAGCTTTACGAAGCGGCCTATATCGACGGCGCGAACAAATTCCAGCGGATTCTGCACGTTACGCTGCCGGCGCTGGTGCCGATTATCACCGTGCAGTTCATCATGCGCGTGGGCCATATCATGAGCTTGGGCTATGAAAAAATCATCCTGCTTTACAACAGCACGATTTACGAAACGGCGGACGTGATTTCGACCTACCTGTACCGTTACGGCCTGCTGGGCGCGAAATATGGTCTGGGCACGGCGATCGGCCTGATGAATTCGATCATCAACATCATCATTCTGGTTGTCGTGAACAAGTCGTTCGCTCGGCTGACTGAGAACAGTCTTTGGTAAGGAGAGGAAAACATGGCGATCGTAGAAAACAAATCCCGCGGCGAACGCGCTTTTAACGCGGTGAATATTATCATCCTTCTGCTTTTAACGCTTGTGTTCTTTTATCCTCTCTGGCATTGTCTGATGGCTTCCTTCAGCGATCCGGGAGAACTGCTTTCCAACACGGGAGCGTTGATCTGGCCGGCGGGGTATTCGCTCAGGGGTTATGAGGCCGTTCTGAACAATCAGAACATTCTTACCGGCTATGGGAACACGCTGTTTTATGTGCTGGTAGGCTCGTCGCTGAGCATGCTGCTGACGATTCTGGGCGCTTACGCGCTTACGCGTCCCGGACTGATGCTCAAAAAGCCCGTCATGATTCTGATTGTCATCACGATGTACATTGGCGGCGGCATGATTCCGGATTTTATGGTGGTCAGCAAGCTGGGCCTGTTTGACAGCCGCTGGTCGGTTATCCTCGCGACGGCGATTACCACCTACAATCTGATGGTTATGCGCACGGCGTTTCTGCAGGTTCCCCATTCGCTGGAGGAAAGCGCCATGCTGGACGGCGCGAATGATTTCGTTATTCTTTTCCGCATCCTTCTGCCCGTTACGAAGGCAACAATTGCCGTTGTGGCGCTGTTTTACGCAGTGGGCCGCTGGAACGCATGGTTTAACGCTTCCATCTTCCTGCGGTCGAGAACCAAATATCCGCTGCAGCTGTTCCTGCGGGAAATTCTGATTGCCAATCAGACCAGCGGCAACGACGGCGTAACGGCGGAAGACGGCGTGTTCTATCTGGAAGAGGTTATCAAGTACTGTACGATCATCGTGTCGACTGTGCCGATACTTTGCATTTATCCCTTCGTGCAAAAGTATTTTGTCACCGGCGTAATGCTGGGCTCGGTGAAGGGCTGAGGAGAATTTTATGCTGTTATCAGCATAAAAATATGAAAGGAGAGAACTTCAAATGAAAAAGTTTCTCGCTCTGATTCTGGCAGCCGTAATGCTGCTGTCCTGCGGCGCGGCGCTTGCCGAAGATCGCATGACCGACCGTTTCATGCCTCCGCATGTGAACGAAGGCCAGTATCCTATCCCCGGAAACAAGACCCTTTCGTGGTGGATGGAAATCAACAAGTCTGCCGTCGCGTTCATCAGCAGCTATGCTGAGAACACGGCCTACCAGGAAATCGAAAAGCAGACCGGCGTTACGATCGAATTCATTCATCCGACCGTCGGCATGGCGAAAGAGCAGTTCAACCTGCTGTTCATGGATACCAACTCCCTGCCGGACATCATCATGCTGTCCAACGACACATGGTATGAAGGCGGCCTGAACCAGATGTACGAGGACGGCCTGATCATCGATATCGCGCCGTACCTTGAGCAGTATGCGCCGCAGTACAAGTCCCTGATCGACGGCAACCGCGCTGCGCAGAAGAAAATTTACCAGGGTGATAATGCAGACCGCGTTTACGGCTTCTACCGCATGGACCTTGGCAAGGCCATTCCGTTCAACCGCTGCATCTGCCGCGCGGACTGGCTGAAGGAATTCGGCATGAGCGAACCCCGCACGATCGAAGAATACGAAGCGTACTTCGACGCGGTGCTGGCGAACAAGCCGGGCGTGACGCCCTTCTATATGTCGCTGAGCGACAGCAGCCAGCAGGTTCTGCTGATGGGCGCCTTCGACATGTACTGCAACTGGTACCAGATCGACGGCAAGGCGCATCATTACGCGAACGAGCCCGCCTACAAGGATTACCTCGCCCTGATGAACAAGTGGTATGAAAAGGGCTACATGAGCAAGGACCTGGCGACGCTGACCAGCAACGAAGTGTACGCGCTCTTCGACGGCGGCAAACTGGCCTGCTATACCGGCAATGTTGACCAGACGTACGACCGCCTGCTCGGCGTTGAAGGCGTGGAACAGACGCCCCTGCCCTATATGCGCAAGGCGGAAGATTCCAAACTGCACACGGATATCAGCAACGCCCCCGTCAGCAGCGGCCTCGCGTATGTGTCCGTGATCACCACCAACTGCAAGGATATCGAGACGGCTGTGCAGCTGCTGAACTATTCCTACACATGGGAAGGCGCCGTCATCGCCGGCGTTGGCGTGGAAGGCCTGACCTTCGAGTGGAAGGACGGCGTGCCGTACTACACCGATTACGCGCTCCACAACCCCGACGGCAAAACAACGGGCAACATCGCCTACTGCGACCGCATCCACCTGGGCAGCAAGATGTGGTGGGGCGACAACATGACCGGCCCGTATACCGGCAAAGCCATTAACCGCAAGCTCTGGAGCGACGATCCCAACGTGGATAACGCGTACGTGATGCCCGCGATCAACCTTTCGACTGAGGACGCCGAGCGCCGCAATGAAATCATGGCGGAAGTGGATACCTACGTGTCTGAAATGAAGTTCGCTTTCATCACCGGCAAGGAATCGCTGGACAACTTCGACAAGTACGTCGAAAAGGTGAACAATCTCGGTCTGCTCGAGGCGATTGAAATCACGCAGCGCGGCCTGGATCGTTACTACGCCGACTAATTTGAGTTTATTTGCAACGGTATCGCTTTTACGCGATACCGTTGCCTATAGCGGAAATTGTCCCAAGGCGGCGCATGACGGCGCTTTGGGACAGCGGCTGCTGTAATTTGAAGGGAAACGCGGAGGAGCGAGAGCATATGGATTTTGCAGGAAAAAATGTCTTTGTTACGGGCGCGGGCGGATATATCGGATCTTTTACCGCAAAAGAGTTTGCGGCGCGCGGAGCGAAAGTGGCTGTGTTTGATCGAAACGCGGAGGGCGTTGAGAAAACCGTGGGTGAGATTAACGCAGCGGGCGTAACGGCTATCGGTGTGACAGGCGATGTGACTTCTTCGGCTTCTGTGGACGAAGCGGTGAAAAACGCCGCGGAGCGGATGGGCGGTCTGGATATCATGGTACATGCCGCGGGCGGCAGCGCGCGGGACGAGAACCGTCCGCTGGTGCAGCAGACGGACGAAGTGATCGACCGAATTATCAAGGTGAATCTATACGGTGCGTTTTATACCGCGCGTGCGGCGGCGCGCATTATGATCGAGCAGGGCCGCGGCGGACGGATTATTCCGTTCTCCTCCGTTATCGGTTATAACGGCTGCCGCAATCTGGCGGATTATTCCGCCGCAAAAGGCGGCGTGATCGCGATGGTGAAATCGCTCGCCAAGGAGCTGGGCGAATATAAAATCACGGTAAACAGCGTCGCCCCCGGCATTGTGATGCGGCCGGAGGAAAAGGCCAGCGACCATCGCGCCCTGGAAACGAACGAGCTGCATCAGAAATGCACCGCAGCGGACGTCGCGAAGCTGGTATGCTTCCTGGCCTCCGAGGATGCGGGATTTATTACAGGGCAGACGTATGTGGTGGACGGCGGGCGTGGACTGGCGCTGAAGGGAACTGATTGAGATGAAAGACTTAACAGCGCAGGCGCTGCGGCAGGAAGCGGGCGCACTTGAAGAAAAGCTGGCGGATATCTACCGCCGGCTGCATATGCACCCTGAACTGGGCTTTCAGGAAAAGGAAACGGCTGAAATTATCCGGGCGGAGCTGACGAAACTTGGCCTGCCCTTTACGGCGGCGCAGACGGGGACGATCGTCGATCTGCCGATAGAGGGGAATATGGAAAACGCCGTTCTGCTGCGCGCAGATATTGACGCGCTGCCCATTCGGGAAGCGACGGGACTGCCGTACGCTTCACAAAACGACGGCGTGATGCACGCGTGCGGGCATGACAGCCACGCAACGATGCTGCTTGGCGCAGCGCAGCTGCTGCAGAACCATCGCGATCAGCTCAGCCGCCCGGTGCGGCTGGTTTTTCAGCCGGCGGAGGAGACGCTGGGCGGCGCCGCGTTTATGGTGGAAAAGGGTGTTTTGCAGGATGTGACGGAGGCTTATTGCATGCATGTGCGCTCCGATCCCCGCGTCGGCCTGTTTTATACGATGAACGGATGCATCAATGCTTCCTGCGATAATTTTGACGTGATCGTCAAGGGCAAAGGCTGCCACGGTGCGTATCCGGAGGGCGGTGTGGACGCGGCGGTCATCGCCGCGCATATTCTGCTCGCCCTGCAGGATCTGCTTTCCCGGGAAACCTGGGCGGGGGATAACGCAGTGCTGACGATTGGCAGGATGCAGGGCGGCACGGCGCGCAATATCCTCTGCGGCGAAATGACGCTGGAAGGCACGCTGCGCACCATGAAGCAGAGCGTTCGCGAACGGCTCTGCCGGCGCATCGAGGAGGTTGCTTCCGGCATCGCGGCCGCAATGCGCGGAGAAGCGCAGGTCGTTTTCCGGGAAAAATGCGCGTGTGTGCAGAACGACTCGGATTGCGTCGCATATGCGGAGAATACCGTTCGCTGGCTGTGGGATGACGACCGCGTTCGCAAGGCGACGGGGCTTTCCATGGGATCGGAGGACTTTGGCGAATACACGCAGCAAGTGCGCGGCGCGAAGGTCTCCATTACCACCGGCTATACGGAAACAATTCATACGCCGCTGTTTCGGATTAACGAGGCGATGCTGCCGCTGGGCGCGGCGTATTTTGCCGCGCTGTGCCTGAAACGGAAATAGGAGGAAGAGAACATGTTCAGAGTTTTTCTGCTCGCGCTTTTGACGACGGCGCTGCTGCTTCCCGCATCATGCGTCCGGGCGGAAAAAGAGCCCCTTGCGCTGCGCGACTTTTCCGAGGTAGAAAACCTGTTTTATAAAAACCCTCATCTGAGCGGGGTTGCCGATCCTTTTATTTTCTCTGCGGACGGCGTTTACTACATGGTAGCGACGACGGGCGGCGAAAACTTCGTCGGTTATAAAACGGATACGCTGGCAAAATGGGCGCCCAGCGCCCGATTTACCGCCATGCGTCCCGCGCCGTGGGCCGGTTCCGATCATTGGGCACCAGAAGTTTACGAATACGGCGGGCGCTATTGCATGTTCTTTTCCGCTCGCGGAAAAGGCGCGAAGGACTACTGCCGTCTGGGTGTCGCGTATGCGGAGAAGGCGGGCGAGCGGTTTATCTGTCAGGAGACGCCGCTGCTCGATCTGGGTTATACGATCATCGATGCGAGCTTGTTTGTCGACGACGACGGCACGCCGTTTATCTTCTATTCCGCTAACCTGCAGATGGGCGATCATTACGAAAGCATCACCTACGGCGTGGAGATGAAGCGCGATCTTTCCGGCATGGCCGGCGAGCCTGTGAAGCTGATCGAAGCCACCGAGCCGTGGGAAACGCGCACCGGCAGCCGCGTCTGGGCGGAAGGCGGCGTGGTGCAGAAGCACGACGGCCTTTATTATTTGTATTACAGCTGCAACGTTTATTCCGGCAAGGATTACAGCGTGGGCGTTGCGACGGCGAAATCGCCGCTCGGGCCGTACGAAAAATATGCGGGCAACCCGATTCTGAGCTATCAGCAGGCGCAGGATGGGTCGATTCTTGTCTCCGGTCCGGGGCATAACAGCTTTTTTACCGTGGGCGAGGAAACATTCTCCGCGTACCATACGCATTGCAAGCCGAATAATCTGCCTTCCGCGCGTCAGCTTTGTTATGACCGCAGCGGCTATCATGCCGACGGTACGGCTTATATTTGCGGCCCGTCGCTGGGCTGGCAGCTTTTGCCGCTTGCCGATCTTGGACGGCGAAACGTCGCCGCGCTGGCCGATGCGCCGGCGGCGCTGACAGACGGGGATACCTGTGTGGCGGAATCCTCCGCGTCCTACGCATGGCGCGGCGTGCAGGCGGATTTTACATGGGAAACGCCTGTAAAGGCCGAGCTGATTCAGATTTACCCGGCCGGTTATACGGGCAGAGGAACGCTGCTTCTTAACGACCGATACGAGGCGACGCTGGATTTTTCCGCCTGTCTGGATGTGCCGGGCGGTTCGGTGATTCTGCCGCTGGCGCAGCCGATGGAAATTTCCAGCCTGCGCATATCGCTGGCGGAGGAAGGCGCGCTGGGCGAGGTTGTGGTTCTCAGCTCCGCGAGCGAAGAGTAGGGAGCAAAGGAGAAAAGCGTATGAAGGCAATGCTGATTGACGAAAACAGGAACCTGGTCTGGTCGGACGTTGAAAACCCGACGGTTGGACCGCGGGACGTGCTGATTGAAATCCACGCCGCGGCGCTGAACCGCGCGGACCTTTTGCAGCGGCAGGGAAAATACCCCTCGCCGAAGGGATGCCCGCCGTGGATGGGACTGGAAGTCGCCGGTATTGTTTGCGAAACGGGCGCCGAGGTTACCAGATGGCGGACGGGCGACCGGGTATGCGCGCTGCTGGGCGGCGGCGGATACGCCGAATATGTCGCCGTGGACGAGGGCATGGTGATGCCGGTTCCGGGCGGGCTGAGCTTTGAAGAGGCGGCAAGCCTGCCGGAAGCGTACGCGACCTGCTATCTGAATTTGTTCCGGGAAGGCGGATACCGTCCGGGCGAGACGCTGTTTTTCCCCGCGGGAGCGAGCGGACTGGCCAGCGTCGGCATCCCGATGGCGAAGGCGTTTGGCGCGTACGTGATCACCAGCGTGCTGACGGATGAGATTGCGGAGAAGATCGCGCCCCTGCGCGCCGATAGAGTAATCGTATCCTCGCGCGAGGATACGGCCGAGGTGATTCGGGAGGAAGCGGAAAACGGTCATCCTGTCGACGTGGCGATCGACTGCCTTGCGGGCGAGACGATCGGGAAATGCTTCCCTTATGTGAATGAAGGCTGCCGCTGGGTGCTGATTTCCACGCTGGCAGGCGTGACGACGAACGTGCCGTTGCGCGCGCTGCTGACAAAGGGCATCGTTTTCAAGGGAAGCATGCTGCGCAAGCGCTCCGTGCAGGAAAAGAGCGATATTCTGGCCGAGCTCGTGCAAAACGTCTGGCCGAAGCTGGCGGACGGATCCATTCGCCCGACGATATACAGGGTCTTGCCCATTGAGCAGGCGGAAGCGGCGCATGCGATTCTGGAACGGGGCGAAAATATCGGCAAAGTTGTGCTGAAAGTTAAGGATTAACCGAATGCTGAAAAAGAAAGCGAACTATCAGACGGTGCTCCTGTGTCTGCTCTGCACGTTTTTCTGGGGAGCGGGTTATCCGATTGTCAAACTGAGCTGCGCGTATTTTGGCATTCAGACGCAGGATGTGCCCGGAAAGCTTTTGCATGCAGGATGCAGGTTTATGCTGGCGGGGCTGCTGCTGCTGGGATTCTCCTGGCTTCGCCAGAAAAAGCCTTCTTTCCCGAATCGCCGGACGCTGCCCTATGTGATGCGTTTGGGATTGTGCCAGACGGTGCTGCAGTATGGTCTTTTGTATATCGGCCTTGCCAACACCAGCGGCACGAAAGGCGCGGTGCTCAACCAGATTAACGTGTTCTTTCTGGTGCTGCTTACGCCGCTTTTCTTCAAAACGGAAAAACTGACCCGGCGCAAAATCGTCGGCTGCGGGATCGGCTTTGCCGGGATTATCGTAATGAACCTGCGCGGCATGCGCTTTTGTCTGGAATGGGGCGATCTGATCGTCATTTTATCCAGCTGCTTCGCAGCGGCGGGCTATCTGCTGGCGAAAGCCATGCCGGCGGGAAGCGACCCGATTCAGACGACCGGCTGGCAGCAGATGTTTGGCGGCGGCGTGCTGCTGGCGCTCGGACTGCTCAGCGGCGGAAGGCTGAAGGAATGGAACCTGCCGGGCGTCGCGACGTTTCTGTTTCTGGTCGTATGCGCGGCGGCGGCGTACAGCCTGTGGTTTTATCTGCTGCAGCGCAACGATGTGGGGCGTATCAGCGTATATAAATTTCTTACGCCGATCTTCGGCGTGGCGCTGTCCGGTATGCTGCTGGGCGAAAGCATTTTTACAATCGAGAATATTGCGGCGCTCGTGCTGGTGTGCGTCGGCCTGATTATCTCCAACGGCGCGGCGGGGCGCGAGAGCGAACCGTACGCGGCGCGCGAAGCAAAAATAAACGGGTAAGGAGGAAGCGTATGGAAAGGATTAAGATTGCGCAGCTGGGCATCGGACATAATCACGGCGAAGAGAAAATGAAGGCCTTCCGGAAATATCCGGAAATTTTCGACGTCGTCGGCGTGTGCGAGCCGGATCCAGTATGGCTGGAACGGAGAAAAGACCTGCCGGGGTATGAAGGGCTGCCTTTTCTGACGAAGGAAGAACTTTTTTCCATTCCCGGCCTGCAGGCGATTTCCGTGGAAGCGGATGTGAAAGATCTGGACGCGGCCGCGCTGGAATGCATCGAGCGCGGGTATCACATCCATATGGATAAACCGGGCGGAGAGAATTTCCGCGAGTTCGAACACCTGATGACGCTGGCAAAGGAAAAGCGGCGCGTCGTCCAGATGGGATATATGTATCGTTATAACCCGGCGATTCGATATGCGCTGGATCTGGCAATTGAGGGAAAGCTCGGCGAAATTTTCGAAATCGACACGCAGATGAGCACCGGACATCCGCTGGAATTCCGCCGGTGGCTGAGCAGTTTTTCATGCGGGACGATGTATATCTTCGGCTGCCACCTGCTGGATATGATTTTTCAGGTGCTGGGACCGAATTATCAGAAGCTGACGCCCTACCTGCGCAAGACCAGGCCGGAGGAGGTTGATCTGCTGGATAACGCGCTGGCCGTTGTGGAGTATCCGAAGGCGACGTGTACCGTGCGGACGACGTCCGTAGAGGTGAACGGGTTTGGCCGGCGGCAGCTGGTGATCTGTGGCACGGAAGGCACGGTTGAGGTGAAGCCGCTGGAAGGGCCGCCGACGATCTCCGTATCCTTCGCAAAGGATAATCCGCCGCCCTGGAACGACGCCAAGCAGTTCGTTGAAGTGCCGAAAATGACGGGAAGATACGATATCATGGTGCAGGATTTTGCGGCGTATATTCGCGGCGAAAAGCAGAATCCGTTCGATTATGATTATGAAATCGCGCTGCAGAAGGCAACGCTTGAGGCGTGCGGATTGCCGACGGACTGATTGAAAACACAGATTCAAAAAGAAACGGCATGCCTGTAAAAATCGAGGCATGCCGTTTTGCTTGTAATTGACTTTTATGCCAGCGCCGCCCTGAACTTTTCGATATTTTCAGCGATGGGCGCGCCTTTGTGGAAGATGCTGGACGTACCGCAGACGAACGCGTCCGCGCCGGCGGCGCGCATTTTCGGCGCGGTCTCGAAGCTGACGTTGCCGTCCACCTCGATGAGAACGTGCGGGAGGGCGGCGGAATCGAGCGTCGCGCGCAGGCGGGCGATTTTATCGAGCGTCTGCGGGACGAGCTTTTGCCCGGCGAAGCCGGGATTGACCGTCATCAGCAGCACCATGTCTACGTCGGGCAGCACGTCTTCGATCATGCAAAGCGGCGTGGCGGGGTTGAGCGCGACGGCGGGGTGCGCGCCCAGATCGCGCACGCGCGCAAGGGCGCGCTGCAGGTGCCTGGTGGTTTCCACGTGAATGGAGACGTACTCGCCCGGCTGGACGTCGAACCAGCCGAGCTTGTCCTCCGGCCGCTCGATCATCAGGTGGATATCGAGCGGGATCGCGGTTTCGCGCCGCAGCTGCTTTACGCTTTCCGTGCTCAGCATCAGGTTGGGCACGAAAACGCCGTCCATAATGTCCATATGGAGCAGTTCAACCCTGCCCGCTTCCAGCGCGTTCAGGGCGGCTTCGCCGCCGCGCCAGGCGGGTACGCACATCATCGAAGGGGCGAGCATTACGTTGTTCATATGTTTTGTTCCTCCTTTCTTTGAGCATATCTGAAAAAACCGGGGGAAGCGTCGGCCTCTCCCGGTTTTGCGCTGATTTGCTTTCGCGTCAGGGCTGGACGGAATCGCGCAGCGCCATCGCGCCTTCGTTATCGCTGATCGCGCTGTCCACGACGATTTCACCGGCGATGATCTGCTCCTGCGCGTTGAGGACGGCGTCCTGCACGGCCTGCGGAAGCTTCGTGAAGTTCTTATCCGTCACGATGCCCACGCCGCCTTCGGCGATGCCCAGCTTCACCTGCGTGCCCCAGAACGTGTTGCCCGCGTCCCACTGGTCAAAGATCCAGATGATCGCGTCGCCGATGTTCTTCAGGCCGGAGGTGAGGGTGTTGGCGGCCAGCTCGGGCGCGAAGGTGAGCTCCTGGTCGGAGTCGACGCCGATGAACCACGCCTTGCCGGTTTCCACGCCCGCTTCAGCCGCGCCGTTGCCGGAGTTGCCGGCCACGCCCCAGATGATATCGCAGTTGTAGTCGTTGATCATGCTCAGCGCATGTTCCTTGGCGATGGCGGTGTCGACGTAGGTGTTGGTGTAGCGGGTGCAGACCTTCACGTCGGGGTTGACGCTCTGCGCGCCCTCGATATAGCCGTAAAGGAAGTCGTTGATGACGGGGCTGTCCACGCCGCCGACGAAACCGATCACGTTGTCGGCGTTGATTTTGTCGACGGAAGTATCGGTCGTCAGCGCGCCGGCGAGCACGCCGCAGAGGTAACCGGTGTCGTTCTGCTTGAAGGTGACGTTCACGACGTTGTCGCAGGCGCCGACATAGGTGTCGTCGTCATAGATCAGGTATTTCTGATCCGGATACTGCTCGGCGACCTCTTTGAGGTATTCCGGCAGCTGATACGTGCCGCAGATGACCAGGTCGTATTCGCCCGCGTCGGACACGTCGTACAGCGTGGAAAGCCAGGTCGGCTGGTCGCTGTCGTCGCCGCCCATTTCGATGGTCTTGTAGGTGATGCGGCCCGCGTCGGCCAGGCGCTTGAGGCCGTCCTCAGCGGAATCGTAGAACGATTTATCGCCCAGATTGCCGTTGACAAGGTTGACAACGTTGTAGACTTTCTTCTCTTCCGCGCCTGCGACGGACAGCATCGAAGCCGCCATCAGCACGGCCAGAAGCAGCGCGACGATCTTTTTCATATCAGCAAAAACCTCCTGCTTATTATCACCCTAGATTATAAACGTTCGCCCGGAAAAGTCAATCGATAATTGCGTGAAGGAAAAAACGAAGCGCCGAAAAAGAGTTTTACCGGACGCGCGCAGCGCGCCCGAAAATACGGCGGACGCGTGCATTTTTGCGTTTTGCATGCTATACTGAAGCCATAAAAAGGCAAAGGAGCGGAACGCTTTGAATCAGACGATCCTTCTTGCATCCGGTTCGCCCAGGCGGCGGGAGCTGATGCAGAACGCGGGCATTGATTTTGTCGTGGACGCGGTCAACGCGGACGAGACTTTTTCCGGGGGGCCGGAAGAAACGGTGCTGACCCTCTCGCGCCGCAAGGCGGAGGCGGCCGCCGCAAGGCATCCCGGCGAGACGGTGCTTGCGGCCGATACCATTGTCTATCATGACGGGCGCGTGCTCGGCAAGCCCGCCGACGCGGCCGAGGCGAAGCGCATGCTTCGCGCCCTGTCGGACGGCTGGCACGAGGTGTACACAGGCGTGACCGTGATCAGAGCCGGCGGGGCAGCCAGCCGCTGCGACGTGACGCGCGTACACTTCGTTTCCCTTACCGACGCGCAGATCGACGCGTACGTCGCGACCGGCGAACCGATGGATAAGGCCGGGGCGTACGGCATTCAGGGCGGCGCGGCGCGGTTTGTCGACCGCATCGAGGGGAGCCCCACGAACGTGATCGGCCTGCCGATGGCGCTGGCCTGCGAAATGCTTGGCGATTGAGCCGGAAAAAGGAAGGAAGAAAAACATGAGCGAGCAGCTCGCGCGCGCCCAGCGCGCTCAAAACGAAAATCCTCCGAAAACAAACCCGCGCTACCGCCCCGGCTATCACCTCAGCGTTCCGGCGGGCTGGCTGAACGATCCGAACGGATTCGGCCTGTTTCAGGGGCGGTATCATCTTTTCTTTCAGTATCATCCGTACGACACCGTCTGGGGACCGATGCACTGGGGCCACTGGACGAGCGAGGATCTCGTCCGCTGGCGGCTGGAACCCGTCGCGCTCGCGCCCGACGAACCGTACGACGAGGGAGGCTGCTTTTCCGGCACGTCGCTGGAAAAGGACGGAAAGCTCTATCTGGTCTATACCGGCGTTACCCGCGAGGGAAGGCAGCAGCAGTGCGTCGCGGAAAGCGGGGACGGGCTGCATTTTACCAAGTGGCCGCAAAACCCGGTGATCCCGTCCGCGCTGCTTGGCGCGGGAGATAACCCGAACGATTTCCGCGACCCGAAGATACTGGCCGTCGAGGGCGGTTACCGGGTGATCGCGGCCGTCCGGGAGGACGGGGAGGGAAAGCTCCTCTCGTTCTTTTCCGAGGATATGCGCGCGTGGCGCGCCGAGGGCGTGCTCTGGGACGGTCTGGGCGAGATGGCGGAATGCCCGGACTGCTTCCGGCTCGACGGCTGCGACGTGATTGTCGTGGCTGTGATCGGCGTGCCGGCGCCGGGGCTGGTAAGCCGCCAGAACGCCATGGCCGCGACCGGGCGGATTGAAAACGGGCGCTTCGCGCCGGAAAAACCGAAGCAGCCGCTCGATTACGGCCTTGATTTTTACGCGCCGCAGACGGCGCTCACGCGCGACGGCCGCCGCGTGCTGATCGGCTGGGCGCTCTCCTGGGGCGACGTGACGCCGACGCGAACGCTCGGCCACGGCTGGGCCGGCACGATGACGATGCCGCGCGAGATGCGTGTGCAGGACGGCAAAATCCTGCAGGCGCCGCTTGCCGAACTGGAAACGCTGCGCCGGAACGAGTGGCGCGCCGAGCCGTTTGCTGTCGAGGGCGAGCGCGCGCTGCCGCGCTGCACCGGGCCGCGCAAGGAGATTCTGCTCACCGCCCGCCTTGCGCAATCGGATCGGCTTGAAATCCGCCTGATGCAGACGGGAGACGAATTCTTCCGCCTGGCCTATGACGCGGCGCGCGGCGAACTGACCTGCGACCGCTGCGCCTGCCGTTATACGTTCACCGAAAGCGGCGAGCGAGAGGAGAATTGCGTTTCTGCCGCCAGCGTCCCGCTTGAGGACGGCCGCCTCACCCTCCATATTTTCGTCGATACTTCGATTATCGAAGCATACGCGCAGAACGGCGCCTGCGTGATGACCGCCCTTGCCTGCCCGGTGGGCGACGATTACGCCGTCACCCTGGCAGCCGAAGGCCGTCCCGCCGTGGAAACCCTTGCGTCCTGGGATATTATTGCATAACCGGCACCCCCGTTTCCCGCCCCGCCGCCCGCCCCTCCCTCCGAGGGGCGGGCGGCGGAAACGGCTTTCTTCGGAAAGGGGCGCGCGCTCCCCTCGTATCCCGTGATATTACCGCATAACCGGCAACCCCCGTTTCCCGCCCCCGCCGTCCGCCCCTCCCTCCGAGGGGCGGACGGCGAAAACGGCTTTCTTCGGAAGGGGGCGCGGGGGAAACCCTTCTTTCTCCTGAAAGAAGGGTTTCCCCCGCAATCCCCACGTTCTCTTTCGTTTCCCTCTTCGTTTTCTCTTTCGTCCCCCTTGCCAAAACGCGGCTTACGCGCGATAATAAAGGTATGGAAAAGTTTGAAGTGCTGGTGACAAACGTTTCGTTTCGGAACGAGGATAACGGGTTTACGGTGCTGCAGATCCGGCTGGATAACGGCACGCGAACGTCGGCTGTGGGCGTGATGCCCGCGGTGGCGGCGGGGGAGCGCGCCGTGCTGACGGGCGAGTGGACGGAGCATGCGCAGTACGGCAAGCAGATTCGCGTGACGATGTGCGAGCCGGTCAAGCCGACGACGGTTTCCGCGGTGGAACGGTATCTGGGGTCGGGGCTGATCAAGGGCATCGGGCCGTCGACGGCGAAAGCGATTGTGGAAGAGTTCGGCGCGGAAGCGCTGGACGTGCTGCAGTACGATCCCGAGCGGCTGACGCAGGTGCCGGGCATTGGCAAAAAGCGCGCCGTGCAGCTGGCGGAAAGCTTCGCCTCGCAGGCGCAGATGCGCGACGCGATGGTGCTTTTGCAGTCGTTCGATCTTTCGCCCGCGATGGCGATGAAAATCTTTGATAAATATAAGGAGAGCACACAGGAGATTCTGCGCCGCTCGCCTTACCGGCTCGTCGAGGATATCGAGGGGCTCGGGTTTCGCACCGCCGACCGGATCGCCGCCGCGCAGGGCATGTCGCCGGACGATCCCGCGCGCCTGCGCGCCGGATTGTTCTTCGTGCTGACGGAAGCGTCGGCTTCGGGCGGCCATACGTACCTGCCGCGCGAGATGCTCGTCTATCAGGCCGCGCGGCTGCTTTCCGCGCCGCAGGAGGCGATCGAAAACGCGCTGCAGGGCGCGATTCTCACGCACGGGCTGATCAGCCGCGAGGTGGAGGAGCACGAGGCGATTTATATGCCCCGCGCGTTCAGCGCGGAATCGGAAACCGCTCAGCGGCTGCTCGATCTGCTCGAGGCGCTGCCTTACCGGCCCGACCCGGAGCTGGATAAGCGCATCGCCAAATGGGAGAAGGAAAACGGCAAGACGCTCAACGCCGATCAGCGCAAGGCCGTGCGCGCGGCGGTGTGCGAGGGCGTGTCGGTCATTACCGGCGGCCCCGGCACGGGCAAGACGACCATCCTCCGCTGCGTTTTGAAGCTGCTCGACGCGGACGACGACGTGGTGCTCGCCGCGCCGACGGGACGCGCCGCCAAGCGCATGAGCGAGGCGACGGGCGCGGAGGCGAAGACCATCCACCGCCTGCTCGAATACGGCGGCGGGGACGGTCAGTTCGCGCGCGACGAGAGCAACCCCATCGAGGCCGACGTGGTCATCGTCGACGAAATGTCGATGGTCGATATTTTCCTGATGCGCTCGCTTCTGCGCGCGCTGGTGCCCGGGACGAGACTGATTCTCGTGGGCGACGCGGATCAGCTGCCGTCGGTCGGGGCGGGCAACGTGCTGCGCGATATACTGGAGAGCGACGCGATGCCCGTGGTATGGCTGAAGGAAATTTACCGGCAGGAGGGCGAGAGTATGATCGTCCTCAACGCGCACCGCATCAACGCCGGCGAAATGCCCGTCACCAACAGCAAGGGGACGGACTTTTTCCTTGAACGCTGCGAAACGGGCGCGCAGGCCGCGCAGCGCATCGTCGACCTGGCCAGACGCCGCCTGCCCGCGTATGCCGGGGTCGATCCGCTGAAGGATATTCAGGTGCTTTCGCCGACGAAAAAGGGCGAGAGCGGCGTGTACGCGCTCAATATCGCGCTGCAGAACTGCTTCAACCCGCCGCGCGAGGGCATGGAGGAGGTTACCTTCGGCGATACCGCCTTCCGTCCCGGCGATAAGGTGATGCAGACGCGCAACGATTACAACATGGCCTGGCGCAAGCCGAAATACGGCGGCGGCTGGGAAGAGGGCGAAGGCGTTTTCAACGGAGATATGGGGTTTGTGGAGGAAGTGAACCGCGAAGACCGCGAGGTGCTCGTCCGTTTCGACGACGAGCGCGAAGCGCGGTATGATTCCGGCTCGCTGGAGGATCTCGAGCTGGCGTACTGCGTGTCCGTCCATAAGAGCCAGGGCAGCGAGTTCCCGGTGGTGATCATGCCCGCGGTGGGCGGCCCGCCGATGCTGCTGACGCGCAACCTCTTCTATACGGCCGTCACGCGCGCGAAGAAGATGGTCGTGCTCGTCGGCCGCGACGCGTGCGTCGCGCAGATGGTGCAGAACGTCAACATCGCAAAGCGCTATTCGGCGCTCAAGCAATGGCTGCGGCAGCCGCAGTGAGGCGTTTTTGGGGCGCGCTTTGCGCGCTTTTATACCCGCGCGGCGCCTGCTGCGTCGCCTGCGGCGCGCTGCGGACCGACGATGAAGCCGGGCTGCTCTGCCGCGAATGCCGGGAGGAGCTGGCCTCGCCGCTTCCGCCGCGCTGCCCCGGCTGCGGCGCGGAGGGGTGGAAAACGCTGTGTACGGATTGCTCCGCGAAACTGCCGCGCGATTTTCTTGTCAGCTGCGCGCCCTACGCCTATGCGGGCGCGGCCGGCAGTCTTGTGCGCAGGCTCAAATACGATTGCGTGCGCGAAGCGGCCGATCCGCTGGCGGACGCGATGAGCGCGTGCCTGCCGGAGGAGCCGTTCGACGCGCTCGTGCCCGCGCCGCTCAATCGCCTGCGCGAGCGGGAACGCGGCTTTAACCAGTCGCAGGTTCTGTGCGAAGCGATCGGGCGGCGGATGAACCTGCCGGTGCTCGACGCGCTGGAGCGCGTGCGCTATACGAAAACGCAGACGCACCTTTCTGCCGAGGAGCGGGAGAAGAACGTCGCCAACGTCTTCCGCTGCCGCGAAAACGTGGCCGGGCTGCGGGTGATCCTCGTCGACGACGTGCGCACGACGGGCGCGACGGCGAAAAGCTGCGTCCGGACGCTGCGGGACGCGGGCGCGGAGCGGGTTATTCTGCTGACGGCGACGATTGCCGCGCATCGCGCATCGCGCGCGAAAGGGTGAACAGATTCATCGAGAGCGTAACCGCCTGCCCGGCGATGCGCGCCAGCGCGCAGCCCGTCAGGCGGAAATTGCGAACGAGAAAAAAATCGAGAACCAGCGTAATGAGGGAACCCGTGAGCGAGGACGCAAGCAGGTTCCTTTGCTTTTCCATGCCGGTGAGCATGCCGGAGAGCACCTGCTGCACGCCGCACAGCGGCACCAGCGGCGCAAGCTGGCGCAGGAGCGGCCCCACTTCGGCCTGCCGGTAGACAGCGCCCGCCAGCATCGGCGCGCCGAAGGAGACGAGCAGCGCCATCGGCGCGGAAATTGCGAGCGCCGCGGCCGTCAGATGCAGCGCGAGACTGCGCAGCGCTCCCGGGTTTTCGCGCCTGCGGGCAATCGCCGGGCCCGCCACGACGGCCAGCGCGCCTGTGAACACGCCCGGCAGCATCACCCAGGGCATCGCCATGCCGTTGAGCATGCCCAGACGCGCCGTCGCTTCCTGCGCGGCGAGACCGCCCGCCCGCAGGCGCAGCGGGATGACGATCGCGCCCGCCGTGCGGGTGAGCGTGTTCGACAGCCGCATCCACGTCATCGGCGTGGAAAGACGCCAGAGCTTTTGCTGCATTTCGCGCGGCGCGGGGCCGGCAAGCGGCGCGCCGCGTTTTTTCAGCATCCGCCAGACGAGCGCAAGCCCCGCCGTCTCGCCCAGCAGCGTTGCCAGCGCGGGGACGGCCGCGCCATATGCCGCGCGCATGCGCGGAAAAGAGAAAAGCAGCGCCGCGCAGATTACCAGGCGCAGCACCTGCTCGAAAAACTCCGAAACGGATGGCGGCAGCGTATCGCCCGCGCCGTAGCACCAGCCGTTATAAACCGCCGAAACGCCCAGCACCGGCAGGCACGGCAGATAGCACCACAGCGCCGGCAGCGTGCGCGCGTCGCCCAGCAGCACGGCGATCAGCGGCGACAGAAGCGCCAGCGCCGGCAGCATCGCGAGGGAGACGCGCAGCGCCAGCCGTTTCCCCGCGCGCAGCGCTTCGTCCCCGCGCCCGGCCGCCGTTTCCGTCGCGACGGCCATCGGCAGCCCCGCCGTGACCGGGGCGATCCACAGCATATGCGCGCTGCTGGCCAGCTCCAGTACGCCTGTGCCCTCCGCGCCCAGGCGGCGCGAAAGCAGCACCCGCAGCGCGAACCCGAGCGCGCGCGTGATTCCGTTGGAGACGGACAAAACGGCCGCCTGCCCTGCAAGACTCTTTTTTCTCATACCGCATCGTATGGCGAAAAAAGAGATGACATGCCCGCCGCCATGTGGTATTCTGGTGGGGAATGAAAACGGGGGAGGAACGCGTCGTGAACAAGTGGGACAGACGGTTTATGGAAATGGCGCGGCTGGTGGCCACCTGGTCCAGCTGCTTTCAGGAGAATCGGAAAATCGGCGCGGTCGTCGTGCGCGATAAGCGCATCCTGACGACGGGCTACAACGGCGCGCCCGCCGGCGTGACCAGCTGCATGCAGCGCGGCGAGTGCCTGCGCCGCAAGCTGAATATCCCCTCCGGGACGCGTCACGAGGTCTGCTACGCCGTGCACGCCGAGCAGAACGCCATCGTGCAGGCGGCGAAGCTGGGCGTCTGCCTCGAGGGCGCGACGCTGTACTGCACGCACCAGCCGTGCGGCCAGTGCGCGAAAATTCTCATCAACGCGGGGATCACGCGCGTGGTGTACGAGCAGGGCTATCCGGATGAATTCGCGCTGGCGCTTTTCGACGAGGCGGGCGTGATCGTCGAGCAGTACAGGGAAGGATAAACTATCCTTTGACAGCCGCAGGGGAAAGGGATATACTGATAATGGATGAATTTCGCGCGCAAGCGCGCAAAAACGGAGGAGCTATGCGTTCTTCTAAAGCTGCGGTTTACGATAACGGGATCACCGAGGGCGTGATCTGGCAACAACTGCTCAAGTTCTTTTTCCCCATCGTGCTGGGCACGTTTTTCCAGCAGATGTACAACACCGTGGACGCGGTTGTTGTGGGCAACTTTGTAGGCAAGGAAGCGCTGGCGGCCGTCGGCGGTACGACGGCCGTGCTCATCAACCTGCTGGTCGGCTTCTTCGTCGGCCTGTCCAGCGGCGCGACGGTCGTTATCTCGCAGCAGTACGGCGCGAAGGATACGGACGGCGTATCCCGCAGCGTGCATACGGCGATTGCGATGGCGCTGCTGGGCGGCGTGTTCCTGCTGGTTGCGGGGTATCTGTTCACGCCGCTCGGGCTGCGCATCATGAACACGCCGGACGACGTGCTCGCGGATGCGCGCACGTATATGCGCATTTACTTCGTCGGCGTGATTTTCCTGCTCATCTATAATATCGGCTCCGGCATCCTGCGCGCGATCGGCGATTCGAAGCGGCCGCTGTACGTGCTGATCGTCTGCTGCCTGTGCAACGTCGCGCTCGACCTGCTGTTCGTGTGCGTGTTCCATATGGGCGTTGCGGGCGCGGCGATTGCGACCATCGCGACCGAGGGCGTGAGCAGCGTGATCATTCTGATTATGCTGGCGCGCTCGAATGACTGCTACCGGCTGAACCTGAAAAAAATCCGCATCGACCGCTCGCTGCTGGGCGATATTCTGCGTATCGGTTTCCCGGCCGGCCTGCAGTCGATGATGTATTCGATTTCGAACGTGTTCATTCAGGCCAACGTCAATTCCTTCGGCACGAACGTTGCCGCAGGCTGGACGGCTTACGGCAAAATCGACAGCTTCTTCTGGATGGTCATGGACGCGTTCGGCATTTCCATCACCACCTTCTCCGGGCAGAATATCGGCGCGCGCAAGCTGGATCGCGTGCATAAGGGCGTTCGCTCCTGCGCGGCGATGGCGTTCGGCTTCTCCTTCGCCTTCAGCGGCCTTTTGTACCTGATGGGCGATAAGATCGTCAGCCTGTTTACGAATGAGGGCGACGTTGTGGCCGCGGCGATGGAGATGATGCGCTGCGCGTATCCGTACTTCTTTACATATGTGCTCATCTGCGTGCTCAGCGGCGCGATGCGCGGCGCGGGCGATTCGCTCGTTCCGATGCTGATGATCGCGGGCGGCATCTGCCTGTTCCGCATCGTGTGGATTGAAGTCGCGCACTGGATGGGCGCGTATGTGACCACGATGATTTACAGCTACCCGACCAGCTGGGCGTTCACGTCGGTGCTGTTTGTGATTTACTATAAGCGCGGCAAGTGGCTGGAGCACGCAAGGGCGCTGCAATGCTGAACAGCCGGGAGAGAGCAATCCGCTCTCTCCTTTTTTTATTTCCATTTTCCCGGCAAAAGTTAATATTCAGTTTGCAAACCGGGAATATTCTATTCCATGTCGCAGAGGACGTGCGAAGCGCGGATGCGTTCTGCGCAAATTATGCGATATTCCATATAATTTATAGAAGGATTTTTTGACCGGCGTATCGAATTTATAAAACATGGTCGAAAAACCCATCTCAATTTGAAGGAGGTACGGTTTATGAATATCCGCATGAGTTCGAAAGATTTCTCGGTCTTCCCGGCGCTTTGGGCGCGCATTGAGAAAAAGATTAATAAACTCGGCCGTTATTTTGATCCGGATACGGAGGTGCAGGTTCGCCTTTCGGCCGAGGGCAAGCGCCGCATCGCTGAAATTACCATTCCCTTCAAGGGCGGCATTCTCCGCGCGGAAGAGTGCACGAACGATATGTATCAGTCCATCGATAACGCGCTGATTAAGATTGAGCGGCAGATCCGCCGTCACCGCACGCGTCTGCAGAAGCGCCTGCGCGAGGATGCGTTCGAAGTGGCCGAGCCGGAATTCTACGAGGAGTTCGAGCCGGATGAGGAGAATCCGCGCATCGTCCGCACGAAGTCGTATCCCGTCAAGCCCATGTCCGTGGAGGACGCGATTGATCAGATGGAAATGCTGGGGCATACGTTCTTCGTGTTCGTCAATTCCGAAACGGACGACGTCTGCGTGCTGTATCAGCGCAAGGACGGCAACCTGGGCCTGCTGGAGCCGAATAAATAATCCGGAAATTGAGTTGATTTTATCAGGGGCGCTTTGCGCCCCTATTTTTTATCCGCCGAAAAAAATTTCCTTTCAAAACCTATTGCACTTTCGGAGGGAGTGTGGTAGAATACGAAGGTCAAAGAAAGTCTATACAGACAGAAAGGCGGTGCGCCTTATATGACGGATTATTACAAGGTGCTCGGCGTGCCGAAGACGGCGTCGGCCGAAGAAATAAAAAAAGCATACAGAAAGCTCGCCAAGAAATATCACCCCGACGCGAACGGCGGCGATAAGACGGCGGAGCAGGAATTTATAAAGGTTAACGAAGCTTACGATACCCTTGGCAACGAAAAGAAGCGCAAGGAGTACGACGAGCAGCGGGAGAACCCGTTCGCCGGCGCGGGCCGCGGCGGCAACCCGTTCAGCGGAGGCGGGAACCCCTTCGGGGGTGGCAACCCGTTTGGCGGCGGCAACGGCCAGTGGACCTATTCGACGAGCAATATCGATATGGACGATCTGGGCGACATCCTCGGCGGCATGTTCGGCCGGGGCGGCGCGCGCGGCTTTGGCGGCCGTGCCGCGCAGCAGCCGGTCTCGCTCGACCAGGAGGCGCGCTGCGAGATTCCGCCGTGGATCGCCGCGCTCGGCGGCAAAATCGACGTGCGCGTGAGCGATAAGACGCTGGAGGTCAAGGTGCCTGCGGGCTCCCGCAGCGGTCAGAAGCTGCGCCTGCGCGGCCAGGGACTGAGCGCAGGCGGCCGTACCGGCGACCTGCTCATCGAGCTGGTCATCCAGAACCCGCGTACCCTCACCCCCGCACAGAAAGCCCTCTACGAACAGCTTTCCAGAACTTAAGGGCGTATCCGGAAAAATCCCTGAGACGCTTTTCGCCATTTTGGCATCGAATACAGAAAAACGCATCCGCCGCTCCCTCTGAGCGGCGGATGCATGCGTATAAAAGCGGCTTTCTTAGAAGAGGGGGTTCGGGGGAGGAACCTTCTTTCTCCAGAAAGAAGGT
>CAKTTL010000024.1 GCA_934615235.1 uncultured Clostridia bacterium | reverse complement strand
AATCGAGGTTTTCCGACGCAGAAATGGCGAAAAAGACGCCGTGATGGAGCCTCAGGGAATTTTTCAGATACACCCTAGGAAACCCGCGCCGCCCGCCCCTCCCTCCGAGGGGCGGACGGCGCAAAGCGGCTTTCTTTGGAGGGGGCGCGGGGGGACCTTTCTTTCTCCTGAAAGAAAGGTTCCCCCGCAAAAAAGCCAGCGTCTCCCCCCTAATACATTCCTCCCGTTTTGCGGTACTTGCCGGGCGACATGCCGTATTCGCTGGTGAAGTTGTGGTAGAAGGCGCTCTCGCTGCTGAATCCGGCCTCATAGGCGATATCGAGGATATTGTGGTCGGAGTGGCGCAGGAGGTTGGCGGCGTAGTTAAGGCGCTTCATGTTCAGGTAAGCGTTGGGCGAAACGCCGAGATATTTGCGGAAGCTGCGGCAGAGATGCTCGGTGGTTTTGCCGCTGGTTTTGACGAGAAAATCCATGCCCTGCGCGAGGTTAGCCGGATTATCCAGCAGCGCAAGGAGCGTATCGAACCAGTCGGGATGTCCGGTCTGCGTCTCCTGCTGAAGCATGGGGATAAACCAGTCCGTCATGCAATTGAGCAGGATGACGCGCAGCGTCGCGTTAATCCGGCGCGTATCCTCGCTGGGCAAAAGCGCAAGGCGCTTGAGCCGCGTCTGAAAGAGCATCGCCTCGCCGGGGGAAAGCTGCACGATCGGCACGCGCCGCATCGCGTTGAGCCTGCGCAGCTCCTCTTTCTGGCCGAGATAATCAAAAAGCGCCTCGACGGCCGTCGACGGAAAGGCGAGGTTGATATGCTGCGCGTCCCGCACATCGCGCTTGGTATGCACGCTTCCGGGGCGAAGCAGAGCCAGCGCGCCAGCGCTCAATTCATAGGTTTCCCCGTCCACGATCAATTCCATCGTCCCCGCCGCCATCAGGGTAAACTCGTAAAAATCATGTACCTGCGGATACTGTGCCGAATCGATATGCGTATGAAAACGATAATGCGATTCGTGGCGGTCGAGAAAGACCGACTCCGCGTTAACTTCAAGAACTGCCATTGCCTGCTCACTCCCCCCTGCCAGATATTTGCACATCAGTATAGTGCAACTTTTCGCCGAAAACAAGAGGATATTTGCCCATGCTTTCCCTGATAATGATGGCAGGTTTTGAAGGAAAGTATTACACAGAGAGGCGGAAAACAAAATGAGCGGCATGAAGCTCGGCCTGGGCCTTTACCGGGACATGCTCGATCGCGATCACATGCGCTTTGCGCGCCAGTGCGGCTGCACGCACCTGATCATCCATCTGGCGAACTATTACAGTGGCGGCGACGCGAACATCGTCACCGCAACGGACGCGACGCACAACTACGGCGTCTCCACCGCGCACGATCCGATCTGGCAGGAGGACAGCCTGCGCGGCCTGCAGCGCATGGCGGCGGAAGAAGGGCTGGAAATTTACGGCATCGAAAACTTTGATCCGGCAGACTGGTACGACGTGCTGCTGGACGGCCCGCGGCGCGCGGAGCAGATGGAAAACCTCAAGGCCATCATCCGCCGCACGGGCAGGCTGGGCATCCGCGCGTTCGGGTATAATTTCAGCCTGGCGGGCGTATGGGGCCATCAGAAACGCGCGGCCGCGCGCGGCGGGGCGACGAGCACGTGCTTCGACGCGTCGCTGCTCGATCTGGACGCGCCCATTCCCAACGGCCAGGTCTGGAACATGACCTACGCGCCGGGCGACGGCGGCTTCATGCCTCCCGTTTCCAGCGCGGAACTGTGGGACCGGCTGAAGCGGTTCCTCGACGAAATGCTGCCGGTGGCCGAGGAAGCGGGCGTGGAGCTTGCGCTGCACCCGGACGACCCGCCCATGCCCGAGCTGCGCCGCACGCCGCGCATGGTTTACCAGCCGTCGCTGTACGACCGGCTGATCTCCCTCAACCCCAGCCCCGCGAACATGCTCGAATTCTGCATGGGCAGCCTGCAGGAGATGACCGAGGGCAACCTCTACGACGAGATCGACCACTTCGCGGGCGAGAAGCGCATCAGCTACGTCCATTTCCGCAACGTGCGGGGTAAAGTGCCCTGCTATGACGAGGTGTTCCTCGACGAAGGCGATATCGATATGCTGCGCGCGCTTTCGCGCTTTCAGGCGAACGGCTTCAAAGGCGTGCTCATCCCCGATCATACGCCGCTGATCACCTGCCGCGCGCCGTGGTACGCCGGGATGTCCTACGCGCTGGGGTACATGCGCGCCGCGTTTACGATGCTGGACAAGGGTCTTCTCTGACCCGACAAAAGGAAGGATGCGTTTTATGAACACTCTCTTTGAAAAAGCGTTTGACATGACCGGCAAACTGGTTCTCATCACCGGCGGCGGAACGGGGCTTGGCTTTGCGATGGCGCGCTGCTTCGTCGCCGCGGGCGCGCGCGTGGTGATCACCGGGCGGCGCGGGGACGTGCTGCGCGAGGCCTGCGCGGAGCTGGGCGAAAACGCGTACCCGCGTGTTTTCGACGTGACGCAGACCGCGCGGGCGAAAGATTTCATCCGCGCGCTGGAAGCGGAGCTCGGCCCTGTCGACGTGCTCGTCAACAATGCCGGCCGCCACTGCAAAAAGCCGATGCTCGACGTAACGCAGGAAGACCTGCAGGGCGTTCTGGACGTGCACCTGCTGGGCGCGTACGCGCTGACGCAGGCCGTCCTGCCGCAGATGCTCGCGCGCAAAACGGGCAACATCCTGTTTATTTCCTCCATGTCCGCGTATCTGGGCATGACGCAGGTGACGGCGTATTCGGCGGCGAAAAGCGCCGTGCTGGGGCTGGTGAAGACGATCTCGGGCGAGGTGGCCGCGCACGGCGTGCGGGTCAACGCCATCGCTCCCGGGTTCATCGACACGCCCATGTTCCGTCAGGCGACGAGCGCCGACCTGCCGCGCCAGCAGAAAATCCTCGGCCATACGCCCATGGAGCGCTACGGCGACCCGATGGACGTCGGCTGGGCGGCGGTGTATCTTTCCTCGCCCGCGGCGAGCTTTATTACCGGCGTATGCCTGCCCGTCGACGGCGGGTGCAGCATCGGGTTCTGATTGGAGGGAAACGCAATGGCACAATGGAAAAACGACGCGGAGCTTTTCGCGCTGATGAAAGAAAAACTCTATACGCCCGTCGTGGGCGATATTCTCGATACGATGGGCTATACGCACCAGTTTCTGCCGCCGTATATCCGGCCGCTGCGCGAGAGCATGAAGCTGGCCGGGCGCGCCTGCACCGTGCTGGAGCACGACGTTTTCTCCCCGCAGAAGAAAGCCTTCGGCCTGCTGACCGAGGCGCTCGACCAGCTGCGGGAGAACGAAATCTATATCGCCACCGGCGCGCATAACAGCGCGCTCTGGGGCGAGCTGCTCACAGCGACGGCGAAAACGCGCGGCGCTGTCGGCGCCGTGCTGGACGGATACCACCGCGACACGCCGCAGGTGCTCGCGCAGGATTTCCCCGTCTTCAGCAGCGGCTGCTGGGCGCAGGATTCGAGCATCCGCACCAACGTGGTCGATTTCCGCTGCCCGATCGAAATCGGCCAGGTCACCGTGCGCGACGGCGATATCGTCTTTGGCGACGTCGACGGCGTGCTGGTCATCCCCCACGAAATCGCCCAAACCTGCATCGAGCGCGCGCTCGAAAAAGCCGCGGGCGAAAAGCTCGTGCGCAAAGCCATCGAAGGCGGCATGAGCGCGACGGAGGCGTTCAGGAAGTTCGGGATATTGTGAGGGAGAACGCCGGGGGAAACCTTCTTTCTGCGAAAGAAGGTTTCCCCCAGACCCCCTTCGAAGAAAGCCACTTTTATCTCAAAAGATGCAAAAAGCGGATTTGATCCCCCGAAAAGGGCGGCAAATCCGCTTTATTTTATCATGAAACCCGCCATTTCCCGCAAAAAAGCGGCTTTCTTGGGGTGGGGGTTTGGGGGAGGGGACTTCTTTCTCCAGAAAGAAGTCCCCTCCCCCAGAAAACCCGTCTCCCTCGCCCCCTCAATACGGCTTCCTCTTCAGGTACGCCGCGATTTTTTCGCGCACGTTGTCGGGGATTTCCTGCTCGACGGGGAAGCGTTTCGCGCCGTCGAGCCGGGCGACGAAGGCGATGAGGAAGTCGGTCATTTCGGCCAGCGGCTCGGGGCTCATCCATTCCAGGCTGTCCTGCCAGTTGTGCACGGTCAGCGTGCCGGGCGTCGCGATGCGGGCGAAGTTGATCGCCGGCACGCCGCTGTCGGCGAAGGGAATGGAATCGCTGGAATACGTATCCTGCGTCACGTCGCACAGGTAGCCCGTCTCATCCGCCATCGCGCGGGCAAGGCAGCGCAGCCCGTCGTCCGCGGTAACGAAAATCTTGTTCGTCCCCAGCGTCGCGCCGCCCATATCGACGTTCACCTCGAGCACCATGCGTTCCAGCTCGTCCTCGTGCGCCTCGACGTACGCGCGGCTGCCCAGCAGCCCACGCTCCTCCGAGCCGGTGAAGACGAAGCGCATCGTTCTCTGCGGCACGTGCGCCGCAAAATACCGCACCATCTCCAACAGCGCCGCGCTTCCTGCCGCGTTGTCGCATGCGCCGCGGCTGTTCGCGACGGAATCGTAGTGCGCAGTGAAAACGATCATTTCGTCCGGGCGCGCCGCGCCGGGCAGCTCGCACACGACGTTGCGCGAAAGGCGCTTCACCGTGCGCGCCTGCAGGCAGAGGGTTACGGTTTCGGGCTTTTGCTGCGCCAGGCGCACCGCGTCGCGCGCGCAAATCTGCACCGCCGGGATATGTCCCGCCCGCCTGTGCGCTTCCTTGACGAGCGAGGGCGCCATGCGCACAAGGTTCGCGTCGTCGATCACCGCGCCCGTCAGCGTGATGATGCCCGCAGCGCCCGCCTCAAGCAGGTTGCGCCAGCGCTCGAGCGTGAGCAGCTCCTGACAGAGCACGATTTTCCCGCGCGCGTCCTCCAGCTCCTCCGGCTTCGCGTCGCCCACGCAGGCAAACGGCGCGCAGATTCCCTCCTCGCCCGTCGTACCGGAAAACCGCACCGCCGTACAGGGGATTTCTTCCCCGGCGCAAAGCGCCGCGCGGTCGATTTCGAAAAACGGGATTTCAAACGGCTCCTGCCAGACGCGCGCGCCCGTTTCGCCAAGCAGCGCTTCGATCTGTCCGGCGGCGCGGGTTTCCTCGTCCGTGCCGCCCACGCGCACATAGCTCAGCGCGCTCGTATCGCGCCAGAGGCGCTCCATCCTGTCCTTGTCCATATTTCTCTCCTTACAGTTTCTTCAGGCTCTGCTCGAACGCGTCCAGCAGACTTTCCCGGCTTTCCAGCCCGACGGAGATGCGAATCAGCCCCTCCGGGATGCACTCGAACGCGCGAACCGCCGGATCGGCGTGAATGCCCGGCGTGTTCAGGACGCTCTCAAAGCCGCCCCAGCTCGGCCCCTCCTGGAAGAAGGGCAGCCCCTTTGCAAACGCCATCGCCCGCTCGTCGTCCACGTCCAGCACAAAGCTCATCAGCCCCGAAAAGCCGCGCATCTGTTTGCGCGCGATTTCGTAGCCCTCATGCGTGGGCAGGCCGGGATAGAACACCTGCTTCACCTTCCCGCTCCGGGAGAGCAGCTCCGCGACGGCCGCCGCGTTTTCGCTGTGGCGCTGCATGCGCACCTCCAGCGTGCGCAGGCTGCGGATGAGCAGCCACGCGGCGAACGGATCGAGCGACGCGCCGAAAAGCCCGCGCTCCCCCTCCAGCATCGCGTCCAGCGGCGCTTTCGGGCCCATGACGACGCCCGCCGTCACGTCGCTGTGCCCGCCCAGATACTTCGTCGCCGAGTGCAGCACATAGTCCACGCCCAGGTCGATCGGGTTCTGATAAAGCGGCGTGGCCCAGGTGTTGTCGATGGCCGTGGTGATCCCATGCGCCTTCGCCAGCGCCGTCACCGCGCGGATATCGAGGATGCGGAAGATGTTCGAGGCGGGCGATTCGAAGTAGAAAAGCTTCGTCTCCGGGCGGATCGCCCGCTCCCATTCCTCCGGCGTACCGTGCTCGATGAACGTAACGCTCACGCCGAAGCGCGAAAGAACGTCGGTAAAAAAGCGGCAGACGGGGTTATAGCAGCAGCGCAGCACCACCGCGTGGTCGCCCGCTTTCAGCAGCGATACCAGCGTCGCCGAAATCGCCCCCATTCCGGAGGAGAACACGCGCGCCGCCTCCGCATGCTCGAGCGCCGCCAGCTTCGCTTCAAGAATATCGACCGTCGGGTTGTTGATGCGGCTGTAGCGATAGCCGTGATTCTGCGTTTTGCGGGTAAAGAGCGTGTTTTGGAAAAGCGGCGGCACGATCGCCCCCAGATAACGGTCGTAGTCGTCTCCCAGATGCATGCAGATATCGCTGGGATTCATGGGTTCGTTCATTGCGTCTCCTCGATCGGTTATTTGTTGTTGGTCTCGTAAATTGCGTCCGCGTCGCGCATATGGTCGAGCATGATTTCGGCCTTGCGGCGAAGCTGCGCGGGAAGCGCCGTCGTCATGACGAAAATATCCTCGTTTTCGGGCTCCTGCGTGAGGTTGAAAAGCTCCGTCTCGCAGCCCTCGATCAGCGCGGCCAGCGCGTAGCAGTTATCGATTTCCGCGCGGGCGATTTCGTTCAGTTTCAGGATTCGCTCGTCCCCCTGCGCGGGCCACTGCGTGCCGAGCGGCGCGGTTTCGTCCGGCCGCGTTCTGTCGAGAATCTCCTGATAGCGGCAGGCGTTGTCAAGCGTATGAATCAGGCATTCCATCACGCGCAGGCGGCGATCAAGCAGGGCGAATTTTTCATCGCCGTAGGCGGCGATTTTTTCACGCGAGCGCGCCAGATGCGAAAGCGCCTCCTTCATCGCAAGCGTCGCCATGCGCGTACCGGAAAAGCCGCGGATGAAATCCATCCCCTGGATGTTCATCAGATCGCGCGCCTGCTCCTCCGTCGTCGCCTGGAAAAGGAAGGGGCGGTAGTACGCCGTCTCCTCCTCCGTCAGCTTCTCCGGGCAGGGAACGAAGGGACGGTTGATCAGCCGTTGGCTGACGAGCGGCATCATCACAAAGTTATCCAGCCAGATTCCCTTCAAAAGCCGCAGCGCCGCGTCCAGTTCCGTCCACGCGTCCAGCAGCGCGCCCGCATGCGCCTCGCCCGCGATTTCTCCCGCAACGCACAGCAGCAGCGCCATCTTCTCCGCCGCGTTCTGCGGCGGATTTTCCCGGTAGGCGCGCAGGATCCGATCGTACTCGCCAAACTCGCATTCGCGCACGTTGACCATCACAGCCTCGCCGGGAGCGCGCATGGCGCGGTCGAGCGAATCGAGAAAATCGACCGTCACGGGCAGGCAGCGCAGCGGCCGGAAATGCTCGTACAGCCCGAAGGTGACGTGCGCGAGCGGCGTTTCGCCCCGCGCGTTGCGGCCGTTGACGATCTGGCCCGGGCGGATATGCCGCCAGACGCCCTCCATCGCGCCGTCCTTTTCCTTGAAGCCGATGATATGGCTGGTGATATCCGTAATCATCTCGCGGCCCTGCCGCGCAGCGGCGTCCTGAAAAACCTGCAGGAAGCGCAGAAGCCGCTCGCCCAGCGGGATCTCGCGGCAGCGCGCCGGGCCGTTGGGGCCGTTATACAGCCCGGCCGACCAGCAAAGCCCCGCGCCGCTGTCGTTGGTGATAATCTGCAGATAGCCGATATCGATCTCGACGCAGAGACGGTTCATCGCCTCGGCGTAGAGCGCGAGCACCTCCGGCTCGTCGATGCAGGGAGAGAAATACATCTCCCGCGAGCGGCGCGGGTGATCGCACCGCGGGCCGCGCCAGGCGGGATGCTCGCGGTAAACCTGCTCGGGCAGGTAAAACGGCTCGCTCAGCGTCAGCGCCGCGCGCAGGTTATATTTTTGCAAAACGGCTGCCCGCTCGCGCAGCAGGGCGAGGTTGCGCGCCGCGCGGGCGGTATCCAGCGCGCCCTCGAGCGCGGCGGGAACGACAAGCTTGAACAGGTTCGTCAGCAGCATGCCCCAGTTCGGATACGGGTCGCCGGGATGCGCGTCCCAGTCCGCGTGATCCTTCGGAATTTCGCCGATAAAGACATATTCCGCGCCAAGCGCGGCGGCGCGGCGCGCCTCGTCCTCAAAGGCCGCAAGCGGCTGCGGACGATAGGCGCGCTCATGAAAAAACTGCAAGAGCAGTCGCTTGTTCTCCATGCGTCGCTTACTCCTCTTTCTGCCAGCGGAGCGCTTCCATCAGCAGAAGGAGCGCCATCGACTGGCCGTATGGCTGTGCGCTGCGCGGGATATTGCGATAGTAATCCAGCGAATCGCTCAGGCAGGTGCCCGCGGAAACCTCCTGCAGGATGCCGTTTTCGTCGATCCGCTCGCAGATGGCTTCCAGCCCCTTCAGGCCGCATTCGGCGTATACGCGCGGGAGATAGCCCAGCCGCGCGGCCTTGAGAAGACCGTAGGAGAACCCCGCCGTCGCGGACGATTCCAGATACGATTGCGGGTCGTTAAGCAGCGTGTGCCACATGCCGCTCTTATCCTGAAGGGCGCGAAGCGCCTGCGCCTGCGTTTCCAGCGTGGAAAGCAGGAACATCCGCACGCCCTGCGAAAACTCCGCCATATCCAGATACTCCACCAGCCCCGCCGTATACCAGGCGTTGCCGCGTCCCCAGAGCGCGCCGGCGTAATGGTGCCGGCCGGCGAAATTGAAGCCGTGGAAGAAAAGCCCGCTCGCGGGATCGGTCAGGTATTTGATATGAACGAGGAACTGGCGGACGCTCTCCTGCACGTAGTCCTCGCGGTCCAGAAGCGCGCCCATGCGCGCGATAAAAAGCACGGTCATATACAGCGTATCGTCCCAGAGCTGCATGAAGTTGTCCGAGTCGATCGTGACATGCTGCAGGCCGCCTTCCTCCGTGCGCGGCAGGCGCTCGACGGCGTACTCAGCCCACTCCCGGCAAAGCGCCAGATAGCTTTCCTTCCCCGTCTCCTCATACAGATACGACAGCGTCAGAAGCGGGCACATGCTGTTGACGTTCTTCTGCGGCGGACCGGCGGCGATATGCTCGTCAAACCAGCCGGTCAGATAGCGCAGCACGGCTTCGTCGCCGGAATCGCGGTAATATTCGTACAGCCCGAAAAGCGCCACGCCCTGGAACCAGTCCCAGTTTTCCATAAAGTGCTTCCCGCCGCGCCCGGTGAAGGCCGTCGGGTTTTCGGTCGAGGTAATCCCCTCGATGATTTTTTGAATTTTCGCGCGGAGCGCGCGCCGCGTCAGGTTCATCGGCCGTCCTCCCGTCCTTCAAAGCGGAGCGTGAACGTTTCGTCCATCGGCGTCTGCGCGGTCATCGCCACGAAGAAGGACTTCTCGTCTCCCTGCAGGCTGTTGCGCATCTTTTCGCCGAAGCTGTGCTTCCAGCAGCCGCCCTCGATGCGCAGCTTCGTGTGATCGGCGTACTGATAGAAGGCCGCGTCGCCCTTTTGATAGACGTAATCGCCGCCGTGCGCGCGCATTTCCATATCGCCGGTCGCGTAGCACGCGCCGGGCTGAAGGAGAATTTCAAACTTCGTCAGCACGCATTCCACGCCCTCCGTCGTCACACGGAAGCTCGCGCCGTTTTCCAGCAGGCGGACATGAACGTTGAAGACAAAATCCTGCATCATCACGTCCGGGCGTTTGGAATGGTCCATCCGGTTCCAGTCGGTCGTTTCGGGCTTTTCGGGCAGCGGCCCCTTATAGCCCCAGCGGCGGCGGTACGTCAGCAGGAAACCGTCCTTCGTCTCTTCGATCGCGTCGGCCGCGAACTGGCCGTGCGCATAGAACGTCCCGGCCAGGCGGAAATACGCCGTGTGCCCGCCGAACTGCATCATCGCGAAAACGGGGCGCTTTTCCAGCAGGGTGAGGCTGAAATTTCCGCGCCTTGCGCGGACGATCCCGCTCTGGACGAAATGCTTCACATAATCGAACGAGGGCGCGCGCGTCCCGTCGGCCGTCCATTCGTTCTGCAGGCGCGCGTCCATCTCCCAGAAGGGCATGAACTCGAAATACGCCAGCTCGCGCCTGGAAGCGCGCTCCTCGTCCAGCAGCAGCTGTCCCTGCGACTGCTCGAGCATCCGGTCGGCGACCCAGCGGAATTCCTCGTCGCCCGTCTGCAGAGCCATGTAGAGGTAAATGCTGTAGTAGATGCGCCAGTCGGGCGCGGTGCCGACGTCCTGCCGGGTCGAGTTGATGGTGTTGATGGTCAGATTCGGCTCGATATACTTGAAGATCATCCGCAGGTTGCGCGCGACGTGCGCGTACAGCTCCGTCATGCCGCGCAGCTGGGCGAGGGTGATGAGCGCGCGGTCGCAGATAACGTTATACACACCGGAGGAGCGCTCCGTGTATTCGCCTTCCTCGTCGCAGTCGATGCCCTCGTTGAGCAGCGCGCGCATCTTAACCAGGCAATCCTCCCGGCCGGTCAGCTCGCTGCAGAGGGAAAGCGCCGCGCTGAGCACCCAGCGATGGTTCGGCGTATGAAAGCCGCCGGCGAGGATGCCGTCCGCGCAGCGGTCGACCAGATGCACGAGCAGCTCATAGAGATTCTTCTCCTCCGGCGTGTTTTCCATGCGGCTGCGCATGAGCAAAATCGCCGGGCCGATATTCTGCATGATGAACGAGGTTTCCGCGCCGTCATGGAAGTTCGTCTCCAGCAGGTCGAACGTGCCGTCCTCATGCTGCATGGAAAGCGCGAAGCGCACGGCGATTTCAATCCGCGCAGGCAGGCGCGCGTCGCGGTAAAAAGCGCTTTCGGGCGTGTAGAAGCCCTCCAGCAGCTGACGCGCCGCCCCAATCGCGCTGTGCGCGCCCGTATATCCCTTATCCAGCTGCTCAATCGTGCCGTAAAACGGCGCGCCCTGTTCCACGCACTGCGTCCGGAGAACCGTTCGAACCGCCTCATCCAAAGCCCGGACGTTATACTGATAATGGCTAAGCATCGCTCTCATCCGCCTCCAAAATGAATTTGTATTCAAGAAAAGGGAGCCTCCGCACGGTTCGGAGGCTCCCTGCGTCGTTTTTCTGAAACGAAGGAGTATTTGCTATTACTTGTTGTAAGCGGCGGTCTTCTCGTCGATAACTTCCTGGCCGCCCATGCTCAGGTATTCGCCCACAACGGTTTCCCAGGTGGAGTCGAACGCGTCTTCCGCGCAGGTGATGCTCTTCACGCGCAGTTCGCCCAGCTTCTCGCCCAGGGAGGCGGAGTATTCGCCTTCGCTGACGATCTGCACCTGGAAGGTGTAGGGCACGTAGGTGTTCACGCGCGCGGCCTTGAAGGCGGCGGTCAGCAGATCGCGGCAGGCTTCCGGCACTTCGGCAGAGATCAGCTCGGACTCGTACTGCTTGCTGTCCGGGTTGCCGTTGTAGACGAGCATCAGGTCGCCGACGGAGATGCGCTCATGCGCGTTTTCCGAAACCTGCGTGGTATCGTGGCTGCCGTCTTCGCGGCGGACGTAGTTCTCGCCCTCGACGCCGTAGTTGATCATTTCGAAGTTTTCGAACTTGCTCATCCAGTCAAGGTACATCACGGCTTCGGTCGCATGCTCGCTGTAAACCGGGACGACGATGAACATGCCGTATTCGGCGTACTGGTCGACCTTGGCGGGCACGCCTTCATCGTTGGTCAGGCAGACCGGGATGACTTCGGCGGTCGGATCGTTCTGGAAGAGGATATCGAGGCTGCCGTTCTTGGAGCGGATGCCCTGCCAGTAGGCGTGCGCCCAGAAACCGGCCTGGCCGTTGGAGATCCAGTTGTTATACTGGGTTTCGTCGTTGGTATACTGCGCCCAGTCGGGCTGGATGAGGCCGGCGTTGTACAGCTCGTTGAGGTAGCGATAGCCGTCCTTGACGCCGTCCCACAGGATGTCGGGCAGCGTGGCGTTCATTTCCTCGCTGAAGGTTTCCTGATTGAGGAAGGCGAGGTAGATGGGGGACATGGTTTCCGCTTCGGTGCCGGTTTCGGTCGCGAGGGCGACGGGGTATTCGCAGATGCCCTGCTCCTTCCAGGTGGTCAGCACGGTCTTGAGATCGGAGGTGGAGATGTAGCCCACGCCGTCTTCGATCTTGATGTCGTAGCCGATCTTATCCAGCCAGTCCTTGCGGATGAAGGAGGACAGGTGGCCGACGTCGCCGCGCTTGGCGGGGATGGCGTACTGCACGCCGTCATACTGGCCGTAGGGCAGCGTGGTGGCGAGCGCTTCCTTGAGGTTGGCGCCGTAGGTATCGATGAGCTCGGTCAGGTCGGCCAGACCGCCCTGGGATACGAAGTCGTTGACGCGGCTGGTGTCGTAGAAGAAGATGATGTCGGGGGCGTTCTGGCCCGCGAGCATCGTGGTCATCGTGGATTCCGCGCCGGAGCGGGGAATCGCCACGAATTCGACGTTGATGTTCAGCTCCGCAGCGACCTGCTCCTTGATCCAGTTGGTCCAGAAGTTGTCGACGGCGGTGCCGTAATCGCTGTTCATGTTGCTACGGTCATAGACGGCGACGGTGAGGGTGCCGGGCTTTTCGGCGGTGAAGGGGCTTTCGGCGAAAGCCGCGGACATCGTCAGAAGCATGGCAAGAGACAGAAGGAAAGCTACCAGTTTCTTCATTGCGTTTGGTTCCTTTCTATGTTTTTATTATAAAACCCGTTTTCGGGTTCTATATCAGGTTTGCGTCAGCCCTTGACGGAGCCGATCATCACGCCCTTGACGAAATACTTCTGCAGGAAGGGGTAAACTACCATGACCGGGATGATCGAGAAGCACAGCGACGCGCTGCGGATCTGTTCGCTCTGCAGGATGACGTTGTTCGTGCTGCTGCCTTCGCTGATCAGTTCGTTCATCGCCGAGGAGGACATGATGATGTTGTTCAGGCGCACCTGCAGGATGTACTTGTTCGGGTCGGTGATGTAAATCATGCCGTCCTGCACCGCGTTCCAGCGGGAAACGCCGTAGAAGAGCGCAATCGTGGCGAGCATGGATTTTGAAAGCGGCAGGATGACCCGCGCCAGCACCGTCGCGTCGTTCGCGCCGTCGATGAGCGCGGCCTCCTTCAGCGCGCCGGGGATGGAGCAGAAATACGTCCGCATGAGGATCATGTTGTACGTGCTGATCAGGCCCGGCAGGATGAGGCACCACATGGTGTTGAGCAGGCTCATGTTCTTCAAAAGCAGGTACATCGGAATCATGCCGCCGGAGAAGTACATCGTAAACAGCACGAACATCCACAGGGGCTTGCGCCCCACGAGCGTCGATTCCGAAAGCGGATAGGCGATGAGCACCGTCATGGTGACGGAGAAGAGCACCTGGATGATCGTAATCATGATCGAGAAGCTCATCGATTTCATCAGCGGGCCGCTGGTAAAGACGGTCTTGTACGCGTCCGTCGAAAGGTCGATCGGCCAGAAGACGACCTTATTGGAGGTGATCGCCTTCGCGGAGGAAAGCGAGGTGGCGAAGATATTCAGAAGCGGCAGCACGCACGTCAGCGTCAGCAGCGTTACCAGCGTCACGACGACAACCTTCAGCACGCGGTCGCCGGCGGGATCGCCGATGCGGTTCCTGCGTTTTTTCACAGCGATTTCGCTCATTTCTCTCCCCTCCTTACCAGATGCTTTCATCCGAAATTTTGCGGCTTACGCCGTTTGCGGTGATCACCAGCGCGAAGTTGATGACCGACTGCAGAAGGCCCGCGGCGGTGCTCAGCGAATGCTTCGCGTTCTGGATGCCGTAACGGTAGATGAACGTGCTGATCACGTCGCCCACGTCGTTGACCATTGCGTTTTTGAGCATCTGCGGCTGTTCGAAGCCGATGCTCATCATGCCGCCGATTTTCAGGATCAGCATGATCACGATCGTCGTGCGGATGCTCGGCAGGGTGATCAGGTACATCATCTTGAACCGGCTGCAGCCGTCCACGCGCGCCGCCTCGTAGATTTCCTGATCGATGCCGGAAATGGCGGACATGTACACGATCGCGCCGTAGCCGATGGACTGCCAGACGCTGACCAGCACATACATCACAATCCACCAGCCGTTATCCGAAAGCCATGGCACGCGTTTGAGTCCCAGCGCGGCAAGGCCGTTGTTGATCAGGCCGGAATTCGTCGCGAACAGCGTGGAAACCAGACCGCCGATGATTACCCAGGAAAGGAAGTGCGGCAGATAGAGAATGGTCTGCGTCACTTTCTTGAAGCTCTTGCTCGTCAGCTCGTTCAAAAGCAGCGCCAGGATGATCGGCGCGGGGAAGCTGAAGAGCAGGCACAGCACGTTCAGCCGGATGGTGTTGACAATCGCGCGGGAGAATTCCCTGATGGAGAACAGCTTGTTGAAGTTCTTCATCCCGCTCCACGGGCTGGCCGCGATGCCCTTGAAGATGCTGTAATCCTTGAACGCGATGGTGATGCCGAACATCGGCAAATAGTGGAAAATGATGTAATACGCGATCGGGAGCAGCAGCATCAGGTACAGCAGATAATGGCTGCGGATATACTGCAACTTGGCGCGCGCGGCGCTTTTTCGCGGCGGCGCACCCTTTACGGTTCCGTTCGTCATCTCGTTCCTTCCTCCCCGAGCGGCCCTTCGGCCGGTTTCAAAATATTCTTTCAATTTTTGTCTGTATATTATCATGTGACTTTTTCGCATTCTTCCCGTTTTCTGCTCAAACTTGTCGAATATTGATGAGTGTCCTTGCCATTGTCTACGCACAATGCTAAAATACGGGCCGTGTTTGCATAAAGCATAGCAAATCTGACAAAAAATTAATGCAAAGGAAGGAATCGCTTCATCCTATGAATTCTATCCGTTTTCTGCCCGAAACGCCCGCAGTCAGCCGCTTCGTCGCCCCGTGGGATACGTGCGGCTGGTACGCCGCGTATGAAAATCTGCACGTCGGCGCGCCGCTTTATACCAACGCCGCCACGCGCGTTCTCGGCCTGCCCGCCGCGTATGAAGGGGCGGATTATATCCGCATGTTCGACTCCGAAGCGCAGGGCTTCGACGATAAGCAGGAGGTCTGCTTCCGCACGGAATGCGAGGCGATTCTCGGCCTCGCGCTCGATCCGAACGGCCCGCAGCCCGACTGGCTGCGCGATTTTACCCGCACGGACGGTTTGCTCGTCACCGATCTGGGCGTATGGCCCGTTTATGAGCGCGAATGCGGGGAGGACGAGCTCGTCGTCATCCCCGGACTGGAAGGCCGCGGGCATCACTATTTCCCGATGATCCGCCGCAAAACGGCCGAAGCGCCGCGCGAACTGCCCGCCGCAGCGTGGCCTGCCGGTTCCCTGCCCGCCTGCGCGCATCGAACCTATCGCGCCTGGGCGCAGGAGTTCTTCCTCGCGCCGGACGCGCTCGAACGCTATGAAGCCGAAGCCTGCGCGCCGCTCCCCGGCGCGGGCGTAAGGATTTCCGGCAGGCTCGCCGTGCCGTTCGAAGCGAAATCCGGCCGCGTCGTGCTGGAAGCGACGTTCGCCGCCGCGGAGCGTTACGACGGTTCCGTCGCCCTCCGCGCTGCGGATGGAACGGCGCTTTTCTCGCTGCCGCTCGCCTCCGTCCCGCAGGACGGCCGTTCGCTCAGCCTCCGCCTGATTTTTGACCTCGATCTGTCTGTCGCGGACGTGTGGATCAATCACCGCATGCGGGAGACGGGCGTTCCCTTCAGCGCGCAGGGCGCGCCTGAAAGCGTCGTTTTCGCGGCCATGCAATCGCCGCTCACGCTCGAATGCTTCTCCCTGTGCGACGACACGGAAATTTACGCCGCCGACGAATCGATGGCCGCGCTGCCGGAAACGATGCAGGCCGTTCTCGGCACGCTCGAGCGCGCGCCCTTCCCCTTCGAGGGCAACGGCAGCGCGCTGATTGCCGGCGCGGGCGCTCACGGCGCGGCGTTTTACCGCTTCCCCGCGATGGACGGCGCGATGACGTTCGAGACGAAAATCCGCTGCGACAAAAACGTCTACTGCGAAGTTCCCGCGCTGCTGGATGAAACCGGCGCGCCGCTTCTGCGCGTGGCGATTTACAAAAACAACCTCTACGCCACCGACGGCGGCGTCTGGCGGCGCATGACCAGCGGCGTGACCGACTGGCAGTACTATCCCTGCAACAACTGGCTGCTTGTCAACCTGAAGGTCGACCTGCGGCGCGGAACGTATTCGCTGTTTGTCGACGGCGCGCTGCGCGCGAAGGATTACGCGCTCGATCACGCCGCGCCCGCCGTCTGCGCGGCCGGATTCCTTGCCGGCGAGGGCGGCAGGCTCTACGTCAACCGCATCCGCGTCTACGACGATTTCGACCTTTCCCGCGCGCTGCTCCCCGCCGCGCCGGTGATGAACGTATACGATTTCGGCGCGCGCGGCGACGGCAAAACGATGGATACCGCCGCCATTCAGGCCGCTGTGGACGCGGCCGCGAAGGTCGGCGGCACGGTGCTGCTGCGCGAGGGTACGTTCCTCACGGGCGAAATCGCCCTGCGTTCGAACGTCACCTTCTGGTTGGATCGTTCGGCCGTGCTGCTGGGCAGCCGGAACCATGCGGATTATCCGCTGCATACGCCGGGCACAAGTCTGTGCGCCTCGCGCCAGCTCGGCCGCGGCCTGCTTTACGGCGAAAACCTGCGCCATGTGCGCATCACCGGCGGCGGCATGCTCGACGGCGACGGCCTTTACCGCTTCAAGGAAAACGACCCCGTGCGCAACCGCGAGCCGCTCTCGCGCCCATGCGTGATCTACATCACCTATTCCTCCGATGTGACGGTCGAGAGCATCCATATGCGGCGCAGCTGCTTCTGGACGGTCGTGCCGCTCTCCTGCCGCAACGTGCTTCTGCGCCATCTGGATCTGGACTGCATGTACACTCCGAACCGCGACGGCATCGACCCGGTCGACGTGTGCGATATGTCGATCTACGACTGCGCCGTCATGGCGGGCGACGACGGCCTGTGCTTCAAAAGCTCGGACGCGTTCGGCTGCGAGCGCATCGACGTATGGGACATGATGCTGCAAAGCCTTGCTTCCGGCTTCAAATTCGGCACGGACACGTATTACAGCCTGCGCGATTTCACCCTGCGCGACTGCTCGATGAAGAACATCAACCGCTGCGGCATCTCGCTGGAAGCCGTCGACGGCGCGGAAATTGACAACGTGCTCTTTGAGCGCGTCGACATGGTGGACGTGGGCGCGCCCGCGTATGTGGCCGTCGGCTGCCGCAACCGCGTGCCGCGCGGCGGCGCTCCGGAGCGCCATGCGCATATCCGCAGCGTCACCTTCCGCGATCTGCGCTTCGAGGCGGCGTACCCCTTCAGCTACAGCCCGTGGATTCGCGAGGTGCTCGTCGTCGGGCAGAGCCCGGAGCAGGCCGCCTGCAACGTCCGCTTCGAAAACTGCACGTTTTCTCTGCCGGGCGGCGGCAAAAAGGGCGCGCAGCGCCCCGAAGTCATCAACCGCCAGTACCCCGAATACGACCAGCACGGCCCGAGCGCCGGCAGCGTCTTCACCGCGCGCTACGCGAAGAATTTCGTTGTGGAAAACCTGCAGGTGGAATTTGAAAAAGCGGACGAGAGAGAAGAGATTGCGGAGTTCGACAAAGTAAAATAAGATGAAATAAAGAAAAAAGGCCGTCGAAAAAAATCAGCGTTTTCGACGGCCTTTTCCTGTCCGTAAAACCTGCCGGGGTGTATCTGAAAAAAGAAGAGGCGACAGCACGAATGGGTTTTTCGTCAGTTCAAGGAGGGAAATCGAGGGTTCAGCGAGGCTGAATCGAGATTTTTCGAGTCTCAGGGAATTTTTCAGATACACCCTAGGGTGTATCTGAAAAAGGAAGAGGCGACAGCACGAGCGGATTTTTCGTCAGTTCAAGGAGGGAAACCGAAGGTTTAGCGGCGCTAAATCGAGGTTTTCCGACACAGAAATGGCGGAAAAGACGCCGTGATGGAGTCTCAGGGAATTTTTCAGATACACCCTAAGCCTCTTCCCCGCCCACCAGCTGCTGCCGGTATTGCGAGGGCGTCGTGCCGAGCGCGTTTTTGACAAAAAAATTAAAATACGTTCGCGATTTGAAGCCCATCTTTTCCAGTATATCGTTCAGCGAAAGCTCTGGGCGGCGCATCAGGTTTTCCATCAGCTGAATGCGAATTTCCGTAATCGCCTTCTTCAGCGTGTTTCCGGTCGCAGCGGAATAGAGCCGCGAAAGGTAATCCGCGTTGTAATTGAAATGATCCGACAAATCCGAAAGGGAAATCGGCCGGTTTGCGTTTTCGATCAGGAACTGATCAATTTCGGCAATCAGCCGGTTTTTGTCGTTGAGCCGCTGCTGCTGTATCTCGCTGAGAATGCAGCCCGCCACGCCGCGCAGATAGCCGAACGCCTCCGTCGTGCCCGCGTGCGCGGTCGGAACATACAGCGCGCCGAGATCCATCGCGCCGGCCGCGTCGCAGTCGGTGCACGCAAGCGCGTCGGCCAGCGCCAGCGCAACGGACAGATACGCGTTTTGAAACTGCGCGTCCGTCACCGGAACCCCGCCTGATACGGCGCTTTCAATCTGAAAAAACGCATGCGAAAAGCCGGCCTCGTCCCCGCATTCGAGCGATTCGGCCATCGCGGCAATCTGCCCGGTAAAGCCGGGCTTTTTCTTCGCCTCCGAAGCGGGCGCAGCCATGCGGTAGAGGAACGTCTCCCCGCCTGCCGTCACGCCGTTGAGCACCTTGCAAAGCGCCCAGTAGTTCATCGAAAGCTCGTCCGGATGACGCACCGCGTCGCTGATCGCAAACGAAATCCGCGCGCCGTACAATTCGCGGCACGCGCTGGCAACCGCCTCGAACTGCTCCTCGAGCAGTCCCTGATAGTTCTGCGCGTAATCGAGCTTCGGCTGCAGAAGAAAACACACGTCGCTTCCGCGCACCTCCGCAACGACGGTACGCGTCGATTCCTCCAGCAGGCATTGGCCGGATAATTTGGCGCGAAGCGCCGTCAGCTGCGGCTCGTCCCCCTCTTCGTCGGGATGCACGCGGCCGACGGCCAGATACAGCGGCAGTTCCGCCGCGAGCCCCAGCTCGCGCATACACCGCCCGGCCTGTCCCGGCGCGTTGAGCTCCCCGCGCAGCCACTGGAAAAACAGCGTGTTGCGATACAGCAGCATGTACCGGTCCAAGTCCTGCTCCAGGTCAAGGCTGCGCTGCCGCTGATCGAGCGTCGCGTTCAGCGCCGCCGCGGCCCGCCGCACTTCGCTGAGGATAATCGCATCCTTCTCCGTTTTGAGAATATACCCATCCGCGCCGCCGCGAATGGCGCGCTGGGCGTATTCAAACTCGGAATACGCCGTCAAAAGCAGCACGCGGCAATCGGCCCAGCGCCGGCGCACGGCGGCGATCAGATCCAGCCCGTTGCCGTCCGGCATGCGAATATCGGAAAGGAGAATGTCGATGCGCCGCTCCTCGATCATCCGCTCGGCCTCCGTCACCCCGTAGCAGGAAAACAGGTTCAGCGGCAGATCGCCCTGCGAATCCAGCAGCGATATAATCCAATCCACAACGAAGGCCTCGTCGTCAACAATCAGCACGTTCAGGGTCCGCAAGGGGCTCCTCCTTTCCCTCTGCGGGAAGCAGAATTTCGGTTTTCAGCCCGCCCAGCGCCGAGCGGGAGAAGCGCAGGCCGTATTCCCCGCCGTAGAACAGCTGCAGGCGGCGATGGATGTTAATCAGCGCCGTCGTTTCCTGCCCCGGCGCGTCGTAGCGCCGAATGCGGCCGGACAGCGTTTCAATCAGTTCGTCCGTCACATCTCCGCCGTTATCCTCGACCACAATGCTCAAAAACCGCTCGTCCCACTCGAAGCGCAGGCTCGACAGGCCGTTTTGACGCGTATGCGCAAGGCCGTGCTCGATTGAGTTTTCCATAATCGGCTGCAAAATCAGCCGCGGCACGATATACGCGCGGAACGCATCCGGCACCGGCTCGATTTCCAGCCGCAGGCGGCGGTTATAGCGCAAAAGCTGTACCATCGCATAGCTGTGCATATGCTCCCACTCGGCCGAAAGCTCCACATAGCGCCGCCCGTCGCGGTTGATGTACATGAAAAACTCGCCCAGGTGGTTCGACAGTTCGCTCGCGGTTTCATAATCGCCCTGCTGCAAAAGCCGGTCCATCATGAAATACGAATTGAAAAGGAAATGCGGGTTGATCTGCATCTGCAGCTGGCTCAGCTCCATGCGCTGCGCATAGATTTCCTGCTTATACAGGCGGTTGACGGTATCATTCAACTTCGCGGCCATGCTGTTGAAGCCGTTGGCGAGATAGGCGAATTCCTCGATCTTCTCGCCCCCGTCCACGCAGGCGGCGTAATCGCCCGCCTCGATTTTTCCATACGCGTCCATCAGCTTCACGATGGGCTTTCGCACCATGCGCAGGCTCAGCATCGCGCAAAGGCAGAACAGCGCGAGCGACACCACGATATACGCCGCCAGCCCGAGCCTGTAAAACCGCAGCGGGCGCAGCGCCACGTCGCTGGGCACAAGCTGCAGAAACGTCGCGTTCAGCGCGTCGGAATAACACGCCGTAACGATATAAGGCTCGCCGTTCATTTCAAACGAGCCGGAAATCTCGTTCTCCTGCGGCATACGCTCGCGCAGGGTCGCCCAGCAGGCCTCCACGAGCGGCGCGTTCGCCTCGCTCCCCTCGTCGAGCACGATCGTCGCCGTTTCATGATCGACAAACGCGGTAAGCTGCCGCTCAAACGATTTGCGCGAGGCAAGGAAGGAGCGGATGGCCGCCACGTTCACGCGCAGCTGCGCGACATAGGACGGCGTGCGGTCCTGATAATAGCAGCGCGAGGGATACAAAAGCACGACGGACAGGCCGGAATCGTCGTAGAGCATATCGTTCGCGCCGTGCGCGCGCGCCTGCGCGATCAGCGTTTCAAGCTCGTCCGCCTCATATTCACCGTACTGCCATGCAGTATAACCATTTTTCTGCACTTGCTGGCTGCTGATATAAATTGAACTGGCGGGCAGGTAAACGGTGATATATTCCACCCACGGATTATTCTTTGCGAGGATATCGACGTAATCGCGGACCGATTCGACGCTCTGATAGAACTTGTATCGCTCCAGCATCCCGCCCGAGCTGGCCAGGCGGCGCAGCTCCATGTTGCTCTCCAGCTCGTATAAATCCCACAGCAGCGTTTCGACGGACGCTTCGACGCTCTCGCTGATATACCGCAGCGCGGAGCGCGATTCGTTGCGAATCTGCCGGCTCACGGTGTTAGAGCCGCTGCGAAAGAGCAGAAAGCCCAGCCCGTCCAGCGGAATCAGCGCGCACAGAAACAGCGCGCACAGGCGAAAAACGAGCGAGCGCGGCGTCCAGAAGTGAAACGAGTGCTTTTTCTTCATGGCGGTTCTCCGTTCGGGCGGCGGACGTTTTTTTCTTCGGCGCGTTGCGCCGAAAGAAGAAAAGTGATACGCTACATCATTATAGGAAAATGTCTCTAAAAGCTCAATTCAGATTTTAAGACTTTTCGCGCCAAAAAGAAAGAAAAAGAGTCGGTTTTTCTGAATTGTCCAAAGATTACCAGAAATTTATAATGATTGCAACGACAGTTGGCAATTCTTATGCCAGCGATGCGTCGACAACAGAAAGGGGAAACTGGAAAAATGAAAAAACTTCTCTCCCTCCTCCTGGCCCTGTGCCTGACGGCGACCCTCGCGGGCGCCGCGCTCGCCGAAGTGGACAAGGCGAACTACACGCCCTTCGCCGAGACCGTCGTGCTGACCGCCGCCAAGAACGACACGTTCAGCTTCTACGGCGAAGACGACAAGTGGGTTGATCCCGAGAACAACCCGTGGCTGACCTACATCAAGGATTACCTCAACATCGAATTCAACTACCTCTGGATCACCCAGAACGACGACGAAGGCTACAACACCAAATGGAACCTCGCGATGGCAGGCGGCGAAATCCCGCTGGTTGCGGGCGTGAACCGCGCGACGTATGAAGCACTCTACGAGGCGGGCCTCGTGGCCGATATGGGCGAAGCGATTGAAAAATACGCCAGCGACACGCTCAAGGAGTTCATTCACGGCTCCGTCGAAGAAGCGTACATGACCCGCGACGGCGTGCTCTACGGCATGCCCGACGTGCGTCCGAGCATGGACAGATACGACGTGCTTGTTATCCGCAAGGACTGGATGGACAAGGTCGGCGTGGAAGAAGTTCCCACCACGATGGACGGCATCATCGAGATGGGCCGCAAGTTTGTGGACGCGGGTCTCGGCAAGTATGTGTTCGCCATCGGCGGCGCGCAGGCCAGCAGCGGCTGGGGCGGCCTGTCCGGCTACTTCGAGGGCTACGGCGTCGGCTGGATCTCCGGCTACTGGGACAAGAACGAAGAGGGCAGCCTCTACTACGGCATGACCGACGAGCGCATGACCGAAGCGCTCACCACGCTGCAGGGCCTGTACAAGGAAGGCCTGCTGCGCGAAGACTACCTCGTTTCCCCCGTCGCCGATTCCTTCAACGCGGGCGAAGCGGGCATCATCTATTCCATTTGCTTCGGCCCTGTCAACACGATCGACCTGTTCAACCTCGATGAAAACGTTGACCTGATCGCCGCCGACATCCCCACCGTCACCGGCGAAAAGCCGCAGTACAAGCTCAACGCCGTGCCGGATCGTTTCATCTTTGTCTCCAAGGATGCGACCGAGCAGCAGAAGGAAGCCATCATCAAGATGTGGGATCTGCAGCAGGCGCTGTGGAGCGACATGGACTCCGACATCGACTGGGGCTATCATCGCGGAGCGAACGCGATCAACAACGCCGACCAGTACGAGAGCTCCTTTCAGTATGCGCTGTACTATGACGAAATCGAACATGCCTTCACCACCGGCGACCTCGATTCCTTCAAGACCGCCAACGGCAAGACCTATTACAACCGCGTCATGAACTACCTCGCCGGCGATAAGACCCTCGCCAAGTATTACCCCATCTACCGCGTCCCGGGCGGCACCTATAACATCAACAACATCGCCATGAAGGAAGACCGCGTGCACAACAGCTTCTACACCGCGCCGGAAACTGAATTCATGCAGGAAAACCGCCCGATGCTCGACGAGATGCTGGTCGACGCGGCCAACCAGGTCATCATGGGCGCGGACATCTCCGTCTGGACGAACGCCGTCGCCGAATGGTACTCCACCGGCGGTCAGGAAATGACCGACGAAGTGAACGAGTGGTACGCCGCCAACAAGTAATTCCCTCAGCAAACCTTTCACCGCGAAGCGGCCCGTTCGAAAGGGCGGGCCGCTTTCTCTATCAAAAAATGCTTTGCACAGTAAGGAGATGCTGCCCATGACCGGTACGCTTCCTCAGAAAAAAGAAACCAGGCTGACGCGCTGGCTGCGCGTTTTCCGGCGCGACCGCGCGCTGCACCTGATGCTGCTGCTGCCCGTGCTGGTGACGCTCGTCTACAGCTATCTGCCGATGGGCGGCGTGATCATCGCGTTTGAAAAATACAAGCCGGCCAAAGGCATTCTCGGCTCCACGTGGGTCGGCTGGCAGAACTTTCAAAAGCTGTTCGCCACCTCCGGCTTTACCATCGCTCTGCGCAATACAATCACCATCTCGCTGATGAAGATCGTTTCACTCATCGCCGTTCCCGTCGTTTTTTCGCTGCTGCTCAACGAAATGGGCAGTCAGCGCGTCAAGCGCTCCATTCAATCCGTCATCTATCTGCCGCATTTTATCTCCTGGGTTATCATGGCCAGCATCATCGGCCAGATTCTCAGCCCTTCCAACGGCATCGTCAACGTTCTCATCAAGAAGCTTACCGGGAAGACCATCTTCTTCCTCGGCGATAATAAATGGTTCCAGCCGACGCTGATCATCACCAGCATCTGGAAAAACTTCGGCTATTCCACCATCGTCTATCTCGCCGCGCTTGCAGGCGTCGATCCTTCCCTGCTGGAAGTGGCCGAAATCGACGGCGCGGGCTACTGGCGGCGCATGCTGCACGTAACGCTCCCCGCCATCACGCCCACGATCGTCCTCATGGCGGCGCTGCAGATCGGCAACGTGCTCAACGCCGGCTTCGATCAGGTTTACAACCTGCTCAACTCCGCCGTCATGGAAACTGGCGATATCCTCGATACGCTCGTTTACCGCTACGGCATGAAGCAGGCCAACTACAGCATGTCCACGGCCTGCAGCCTGTTCAAATCGGCCGTCTCTGCGGTGCTGATGATTATTTCCTATCGCGCGGCCTATAAATTTTCCGGCTACCGGCTGTTTTAAGGAGGAGCAAGCATGGCGCTTTTTCATAAGAATTACCGCGAAACCCCTGCGCGGCGCGTGTTCAAGGTGTTCAATTACATTTTCTGCACGCTGATCGCGTGCCTGTGCCTGTTCCCGATGCTGCATATTCTGGCGCTGTCCTTCAGCCGGTCGGAGTTTGTCAACACCAATCAGGTCGTCCTCTGGCCCAAAGGGTTCAATACCTTCGCCTATCGCGATCTGCTGCAGAATGCGCAGTTCTTCACCTCGATGTGGATCTCCGTCAAGCGCGTGGCGCTGGGGCTTGTCGTCAACATGTCGCTGATCCTGCTGTGCGCGTATCCGCTTTCCCTCAGCCGCGAGCGCTTCGGCGCGCGGCAGTTCTACGTATGGTTCTTCGTAATCACCATGCTCTTTGGCGGCGGGCTGATTCCCACGTATCTCGTCGTCTCCCGCACAGGGCTGCTCAACTCGCTCTGGGCGCTGGTGCTTCCGGGCGCGGTGCAGGTGATGAACGTGGTGCTGATGCAGAACTTCATCAAGTCTCTCCCCTATGATATTTCCGAAGCCGCCTTCGTCGACGGCGCGGGCCACTGGCGCACGATGTGCCAGATCATTCTCCCGCTTTGCAAGCCGTCCATCGCCGCCATTTCCCTGTTCGTCATGGTCGGTCACTGGAACGAGTGGTTCGCCGGCATTATCTATATGAACAACAGCAAGCTCTACCCGCTGCAATCCTTCCTGCAGACGCAGATCACCGACTTTAGCCAGGCGGAAATTTCGCAGGCCGTCCTCGAGGCGCAGGCCGAGCGCGCGGCGCAGGCCTCCAACCGCGCGGCGCAGATGTTCCTGGCGATGATTCCGATCCTGTGCGTATACCCGTTCCTGCAGAAGCATTTCACAAAAGGAATCGTAATGGGCAGCGTTAAAGGCTGAGAGAGGAGCGATTCGCAATGGCAACTTATTTTCTGGAAGCGGAAGCGTTTGAAAACCTGGGCGGCTGGGTGATCGATCAGCAGTCGGTCGAACAGATGGGCTCGCCCTATCTCATGGCGCACGGTCTGGGCGTTCCCGTCGCGGACGCCTGCACGACCTTCGAAGTGGCGGAAGAGGGGCTTTACCGCGTCTTCGCGCGCACGCGCGACTGGACGGCCGTCTGGCATGCGCCCTCGTCCGCCGGACGGTTCATGGCGCTGGTCGACGGCTACCCGCTGGAGACCGTGCTCGGCACGAACGGCCCGCAATGGGCCTGGCAGGCCGCAGGAAAAATTCATCTGGCCGCAGGGCGGCATACGCTCGCGCTGCACGATCTGACCGGCTTTAACGGCCGCTGCGACGCAATCGTTCTCAGCGACGATCCCGCGCTGTGCCCGCCGGACGGCGGAGACGCGCTGGCCGAGTTCCGCCGCGAACTGACCTGGAAGGCCGTCCGCGAGGACGGGACGGATTACGATCTGATCGTCGTGGGCGGCGGCGTGGCGGGCGTGTGCATGGCGCTCGCGGCCAAGCGCACCGGCAGCCGCGTGCTGCTCATCCATGACCGCGACGTGCTCGGCGGCTGCAACTCGTCGGAAGTCCGCGTCTGCATGGGCGGTGGAATCAACCTGCCGCCTTATGAAAAACTCGGCAGCGTCGTCAAGCAGATCGCGCCCATCATGGGCGATCCGGGCATCTTCGGCGGCGAATATTACGAAGACAACCGCAAAAAGCAGGCGTTCGAAGTCGCCTGCGATCAATGGAGCGGCGGGAAGGACGGCGCGTACCGGCTGGCGCTGGGCGAGCGCGTCGTCGATCAGACGATGGAGGACGGCCGCATCACGTCGGTGACGACCGTCGATATCCATACCGGCATGCGCACGCGCTATCGCGGTCGCCTCTTCGCCGACTGCACCGGCGATGCGACCGTCGCGCGCCGCGCGGGCTGCGAGGTAATGTACGGCCGCGAAGGCCGCGACGCGTTCGGCGAAGATCTTTCAGGCAGCGAATATCAGTATCTGGTCATGGGGCAGTCGCTCCGGTGGTATTCGAAAAAGCATGCCGACGCGCAGCCTTTCCCGGAAATCGACTGGGGCGCGCCGTTTACCGAAGAAACGTGCTATCACGTGCTCAACGGCGACTGGGAGCAGGAAACCGGCTTCCGCCGCGATATGGCCGAGGAAACGGAATATATCCGCGATTACGGCCTGCGCGCGATTTTCTCCAACTGGAGCTATCAGAAAAACCGTTCCGCGCGGCGCGCGGAATACGCCCATGACGCGCTGGAATGGATTTCGCCGCTGGGCGGCAAACGCGAAAGCTATCGCGTCGTCGGCGATCATATTCTCACCGAGCAGGATATCGAAACGCCCAACATTTACCCCGACGCTTCCGCCTGCATGACCTGGTCGATCGACATCCATTTTCCCGAGCCGGATAACGAGAAGGAGTTCGGCGAGGCGTTCCGTTCCTTCGCCTATCATCGCGGCATCGTCAGGCCCTACCCCGTCCCCTATCGCTGCCTGTATGCGCGCGATGTGAAAAATCTCTTCCTGGGCGGACGCGTGGTTTCGACGAGCCACGTGGCGTTCTCGGCCATCCGCGTGATGCGCACGCTGGGCGCGCTGGGCGAGGTGGCCGGTCTGGCCGCGACGATCTGCCGCGAACACGACGCCACGCCGCGCGAGGTTTACGAGAAATACCTCGACGAGCTGCGCGAGGCGATGAAGCGCGGCGTGCCCTGCCCGGACGCTTTCGCCTGCGGCATCGGCGACGAGGAAGCGTATCATTTCAAGGATATCGGCTGGATTCACTTCCACCCCTATTCCTGCCAGTCGCCCGACCGGATGGACAAGTTCAAGCGGAATATCCGCGCGCTGGAAATCAGGCACAAATACCCATTCCCGGACGGCTTCTGGGATGAGGAAAAGTAACATGCCTTTCTTTCTCAGCCTCGATTGCGGCCTGACGGTCTGCAAGGCCGCCGTCTTCGACGAAAACGGAAACCGGCTGGGCGAACGGCGCGAGGCGACGCCGCTTCGCGGGTTCCGGATGGACAGCGCGGCGCTGTGGGCAAGCGCGGCGCGCTGCGTGCGCGAGGCGCTCGCGGCCTCGTCCGTTGTGGCCGGAGAAATCGCCGCCGTCGGCCTTTCGGGGCACGGCAACGGCCTTTACGCGCTGGACGGCGCGGGCGAATGCTTCCTGGCCGTCTCCTCGATGTTCAATGAAAACCAGCAGGACGTGGACGCGTTCCGTGAGAGCGAAGCGTATGCGGAATATTTCGCGCGCACGAGCCAGTCCTGCTGGGGCGGGCAGCCGCTGCAGATTCTGCGCCGGCTGAAAAAAACCGCGCCGGACGAATACGCGCGCGTCCGCCGCGTGCTGTTTTGCAAGGATTACCTGCGCTGCCGGCTTACGGGCGAAATCGCGACGGATTATTCGGATTTCAGCGCAGGCGCGCTCTGCGCGGACGATGATTTTCTCCGCCTGATGGGCGTACCGGAGCTTTCCGGCGCGCTGCCCCTTCCCGTGCGGTGCGACGAAATCGCCGCGCGCGTCAGCGCCGAAGCGGCGCGGCAGACGGGGCTGCTCGCCGGCACGCCCGTTGCCGGCGGCGGGATCGACCTGTTCTGCTGCATGCAGGGCGCGGGCGTGACGGAGCCGGGCGTAACCTCCGTGACAATGGGCACGTGGGGAATCGCCGCCGGCTACGCCCCGCAGCTTTCCGATCTTGCGCCGCTGACGCAGAAATGCGATTTTCTGCCCGGTCTGCCGCCCGTCGCCGTCGTTTCCGGGCCGACCTCGTGCGTGAACCTGGACTGGTTCCTGCGCGCCGTCCGGCCGGAGCTGACGTACGACGAGGCGAACGCCGTCGCGTCGTCCTTCGCGCCGGGCGATGTGAAAGCGCTGTATCTGCCGTATCTTTACCGCGATATGGCGCGCCCGCGCGTTGCGGCGGGGTTTGCAAACCTCGCGCCCGGCGATACCTGGCGCGAAATGCTGCGCGCGGTGTATGAGGGCGTATGCTTCTCGCACCGGCTGCAGTGCGAACGGCTGGCGCGCGCAGGCGTTCAGAGCCGAAGAATCCGGCTCTCCGGCGGCGCGACGAACTCCGAAACCTGGCGCCGCCTGGTGTGTGATATCCTCAAGGTTCCGCTGGAGATTCCGCAGGAAAAGCAGGCGGGGCTGCTGGGCGCGGCGATGATGGCGGCGGTCGGCGCGGGCGTTTATCCCTCGCTGCGGGAAGCGGGCAGGGCCATGTTCCGCGCGGAGCGCGCATATGAACCGCGCCCCGACGCGGCCTATGACGAGAAATACGCTCAATTCAAAGAAATGGTGGGTGAAAAGGAATGAATTACGGTTTGCAGGGCAAAAACGCGCTGATTACCGGCGCGGCGGGCGGCTTTGGCAGCGCGCTGGCGCGCGTGCTGGCGGAGGAAGGCTGCAATCTGACGCTGCACGACGCGGATCGCGGCGAAAACCGCGCGCGGCTGGAAGCGCAGTGCCGCGAGCTGCGCGATGAATTCGGCGTGCGCGTCGAGTTCGCGTGCGCCGATCTTTCCCGGCCGGACGAGACGGAAAAGATGTTCGCGCAGGTTTACGAGCGCATGCCGCTCGATCTGCTCGTCAACAACGCCGGCATCTGGCCGACGGCATACGTGCCGGAGATGACGGACGAATCGTTCTCCCTGACGCTGGCAATCAACCTGACCGCGCCGTTCATCCTCTGCCGCGAGATGGTCAACCGCCTGCGCGCGGAAAACCGGCGCGGCAAAATCGTCAACATGGTCTCGCAGGCCGCGTTTCACGGCTCCACAAGCGGGCACGCGCATTACGCGGCGAGCAAGGCGGGCCTTGTGGGCTTTTCGATTTCGCTCGCGCGCGAAGTCGCGCCCTGCGGCATCAACGTCAACTGCGCCGCGCCGGGCATGATGCGCACGCCGATGAACCGGCAGGCCCTCGCCGAGCGCGAGGAGGAATACCTGCAGCGCATTCCCCTGCGCCGCATCGCCGATCCGCGCGAGGTGGCCTACGGCGTGGCGTTCCTTCTGAGCGATAAATCCGATTACATCACCGGCGCGACGCTCGACCTGACCGGCGGCATGCTGATGCGCTGAAGATAACGAACCGAAAGGAGAAAAAAACAATGGCTCTTGTTTCTTTGAAAGAAATGCTCGCGGACGCGAGAAAAAACCATTACGCCATCCCCGCCTTCGACGTGAGCAACTATGAAATGGTTCGCGCCGTCATCGATGTGTGCGAGGAGGAGCGCTCCCCCGCCATTTTTATGCTGCTCAAGGCGGACCTTGAAGGCCGCGGACAGAAGATGATCATCGACATGATCCGCTCGGCCGCCGAGACGGCGACGGTGCCCGTCTGCATTCACCTCGACCATGCGACCTGCTACGAGGACATCGTCTCCTGCATCGAGGCGGGCGCGACGAGCGTGATGTACGACGGCAGCAGGCTCCCGCTGGAAGAGAACATCGCCAACACGCGCCGCGTGGTGGAATACGCGCACGCGCACGGGATCACCGTCGAAGCCGAGCTGGGCCACGTGACGGACGCGATCGGCGGCCTGAGCGAAACGGGCAGCGTCGCGGAAAACGAACCTTCCATCGAGGATTGCCTTACCCAGCCGGAGCAGGTGGTTCGCTTTGTGCGCGAGACGGAGGTCGACTGCCTGGCCGTCGCCATTGGCACGGCGCACGGCGTGTACGTCTCCACCCCGAAGCTGCACTTTGACCGTCTGCAGGAAATCGAAGCGGTTTCCGCCTGCCCGCTGGTGCTGCACGGCGGCTCCGGCACGCCCGACAAGGACGTGCAGCATGCGATCGAGCTGGGCATTACGAAAATCAACATCTTCTCCGAAGTGCTCGCGGCAATGAACCGCGGCCTGCGCGAGAAGCTCAACGGCATCGACAACATGTCCGCCTGGCCCTGCGTCATCTGGACGATCGCGCGCGAGGAAATGCGCAAAACCGTGCGCGGCAAAATCCGCGCCTTCGGCAGCAACGGGAGGGCGTAAGGATGAAAATCGTCGGGATCGGGGATCTGTTTATCCCCGCGTCGTACATTGAAAAGGGCTTCGCGCCGCTGCGCGAAAAGGGACACGTCGTCGAGGTCATGGACTGGCCGCTGAAAAGCTTCGACGAGCTGCAGAATTACAACCTGCTCGTCGAAACGCAGGGCTGTCAGGCGCTTCAGCCGCCGCAGTGCGTCTTCGAGCTGTGCGCGGACGCGGACGTAATCGTCACGCAGTTCTGCACCGTCACCCGCGAACTGGTGGACGCGTGCCCGAAGCTGAAGGCGATCGGCGTGCTGCGCGGCGGCATTGAAAACGTCTGCAGCGAATACGCGCGCGAAAAGGGGATCGAGGTCTTCAACGCGCCGGGACGCAACGCCGAAGCGGTTTCGGATTTCACCGTCGGCATGATCATCTGCGAGGCGCGCAACATTGCGCGCGGCCATCACGGCATTCTCACCGGCCGCTGGATCCGCGATTATTCCAACAGCGGCATGATCCCCGACCTGCCCGGGCGCACGGTCGGCCTGATCGGCTGCGGCGCGATCGGCATGAAGGTCGCGAAAAAGCTGAGCGGGTTTGATATGACGCTTCTCAGCTACGATCCCTTTGCCAGCGCAGAGCGCTGCAAAGAAGCCGGCATCGAGCCGGTCGAGCTGGACGAGCTGATGGCGCGGGCGGATTTCGTTTCGCTTCACGCGCGCCTGACGGCGGAAAACCGCCATCTCATCGACGCGCGCCGGCTTGCGCTGATGAAGCCGACGGCCTATCTGATCAACACCTCCCGCGCGGGGCTGATCGACGAGGCGGCGCTTGTCGAGGCGCTTCGCGCCAAAAAAATTGCCGGCGCGGCGCTCGACGTATACGAGCACGAGCCCCCGCAGCCCGACGATCCGCTGCTCGCGCTGGACAACGTAACCCTCACCCCGCACATGGCCGGCGGCTCGAACGACGCGTTCTTCAACACGCCCATTCTGCTCAGAAAGCGGATGGAAGCGTGGATCGACCAGCATTAAAAAGGAGAAAAATTATGAACGGCAAAATTGTTTTCATCACCGGCGGCACCAGCGGCTACGGCAAAGCGATGGCGAAGCGCTTCGCGCAGGAAGGCGCGCGCGTGATCATCGCGGCGCGCAAGCAGGAAGAACTGGACGCGGTTTCCCGGGAAATCGGCTGCGACGCGCTGCGCATGGACGTGACCGATTTCGCCGCCTGGCACAGCGCCCGCGCGTATGTGGAAGAAAAATACGGCCGCCTGGACGTGCTCATCAACAACGCAGGCGGCGGCGTTGCGATCAAACCTGTCGCCGAGCAGACGAAGGCCGAAATCGACCGCGCCATTTTGCTCAACCTCAACAGCGTAATTTACGCCGCGAACACCTTCGCGCCGCTGTTCATGGCGCAGCGCGCAGGGACGATCCTCAACATGTCCTCCGTCTGCGCGCGCCAGTGCTGGCCGGAATGGAGCGTTTACGCGGCCGCGAAGGCGGGCGTGCTCAACTTCTCCAAAGGCCTGTACACCGAGCTGCAGCCCTACGGCGTGCGCGTGACGTGCCTGATCCCCGCCGCCGCGTCGACCGGTTTCCAGAAGGCTTCCGGCATCGGCGAAGTGAACAACATCCTGGGCACCGACGATATTGCGCAGACGGCGCTGTTCATCTGCAAGCTTCCGCCGCGCGCCGTCGTTGAAGACGTGACCGTTTGGGGCATCGATCAGGTTGTCAATCCGCTGTAAAAAGGCGATAAAATCCAAAACCCCGCCGAATTTCGAGTTCGGCGGGGTTCTCGTGTGCCCGGCTTTTCAAAGAGCAATCGAGCGGATAAAGCGTAGGGTGTATCTGAAAAAGGAAGAGGCGACAGCACGAGCGGATTTTTCGTCAGTTCAAGGAGGAAAATCGAAGGTTT
>CAKTTL010000023.1 GCA_934615235.1 uncultured Clostridia bacterium | reverse complement strand
GTAAGTGCCGTCTACATTGCGTCGAATCAGCGTATCGTAGATATTGTGCAGTACGGGGCACTCGTCCATGTTGGTACCGTTCACACTGTGGCAAACAAAAAACGCATCCGGTTCCGCAGCAACGCCGACAATAACGTTCGTCTTACCATTCGTTTCCGCCTGCGCACCAAAGCAGGGCAGAAGCAAACTCATGATAAGCAGGGTGACAAGAATCAGCTTCGAATACTTCATAATCTCTGTCCCTCCCATTGAATCTGAATCGCTTTTGATGTATCTTGGCCGGCCGGGCTCTGATGTTTTTATTTTACGGTTTCATCTATAAATTTTCAACAAACAAGAATACAAAACCCACAAGTCAAAATGTGTCACCGAACCATTTGCCCTAAATCAAGGTTTGAAATTTCCATATTTTTTCCTTAATTCAATCTATAGAATGCAACCATGCCTCTCTCTAAACAGCGAAGCTTACAATTTTTGCACGTGGTTCGTTGATATAATTTTTGTTTATATTTGTATGTTATGCCGCCATTGTTCCATGTTGCACGAGATGTTAGAATATTTAAGTGTAAGCCGTTATTCATTATAGGACAGTAGACGCAATTCACACATGAACGGAGGTTGCCTGATGGTTATCCGAGAAATTGCCGCAAGTTTATACCCCTGGGATTTAGCTGACGAAGGCATTGATGCAATTGTTGATAAACTGGTGGAGCACTCCAACGTAAATAGCATCTACCTGGTAGGCATCATGCACTATGAAAAACGACCGCTGACCAGCCTATTCTATACGCAAAATCCGAAACGAAAATGGTACGCTCCCGAAGACAGTCGGGTATACTACCGCTTGGACGAGTCTTCTTTTTCCAACACATGCCTGAAACCGCAATATTCTGATCGAGATTTTCTAAAACACACCGACTGGCTTGACGAGCTTATCACCTGTGCCCGCCACCGTGGTCTAAAAGCCGGCGTAGAGATTTCCCACACGTTTTATGACTCTGCCAAAGCTTTGGCAGAGCACCCAGACGTGCTGCAGCAAAACATTCACGGAGCCCCATTTTCCAACCACTACTGCTGTAATCATCCTGATGTAAAAGAATACATGAAACAGCTGTTTCGCGATACCGTTGCGCATCACGATGTAGACTTTATTCAAACCTGCATGATGCTGTTTCATGAAGGCAAACCGGTAGAAACGCCATGGTTTATGCCTGATAAGGCCTCGCCAAATCTGTCCGCACTTTTGGGCGTTGTCACCGGAGGCTGCTTCTGCCCTCGTTGTCGCCAAAAAGCACTTTCTCTCGGCTATGATTGGGATGCCATGGTCAACGAATTGAAAGAATTGGAACGTATTGCTACCGCTACGCCTTATAAAAACAACGATGTATGTATGGAGCTTCAGATGCTGCTAGGCAGCAATCTGACGGAAACCGGTCTGCTGTTAGAATACCCGGCGCTCGCTCAGTTTCTCAAGTTCCGAGTGCACTGCATTACTGAATTGATGTCCGAAATCTACAACGGTATTAAAAGCATTCGACCGAACGTTGAATTCCGCTATAACAATTATCTTCCATATCCCGAACTGGCGGGTCTGGATTTTCGTGCTGTTGCGCCGTATTTGGATTCCGTACGCGACAGCGATTATACTGAGCAAAAGCCCATTCTTGATGATTTCCGGTATAAGCGCGGCACGTTGCTGAAAATCCGCCGTGGCATCGGTATGGACAAGCCCCTGATCGCCGCCTTCGCCTGTCGTCCCAACGCAACGCCGGAAATTCTGAAACGAAGCATCGGCATTCTCGCTACGATGGGCGTAGATGGCTTCTCCCTCGGACATTACGACGGCTCTACAAACATTCTGCTGCGCTCAATTCGTGATGCAATGGAAGAGAACGATATTCACCTAGTACAATAAGATGCTTTCTCAACACCTTTCTACACCATGCAGCCGTGAAATCACTCGATTTCACGGTCTTTTCTCTTATATCCTCTATCCGTCTCGTTATCGGTCTCTAACCTATCTTACCATTTTCTTTCAGAAACATAACCTTGTCAGCATCTCCAAGGCGGCCATGGCGAACCGCGCGTGTACCGGCGCTTGCGCCGTGAAACGCGACTCACTCCATGAAAAAGGCGGCATCCTTGACAAGATGCTGCTGGCTCCCCCGGCCTTTATTGATTTCAGACGCCATTTCAGCGTCTTTTCCACTATTTCCAGGTTAAAAACTCAATTCAGCCTGCCTGGGGCCGCACCTTAATCAGCAGCAGCCGGCCGCATCGAACGGTCACACGCGCAGTTTTTCCGGGCAGCACTTCATTGCTGACGCCATACGGATACTCGCAGGAAATCTCTGCATCCCGAAGTGGATATTTTGCATTTTCAATATCAATCCCTTTCGCGATGTCTGAAATATTCAAAAGAGAGAAAAACTCATAGCGTTCGTCGATCTGTGCCGGCTTGCGCGAAACGATTTCCATCTCGGAATAGTCGTCGAGAATGCTCGCCCGCTTCCCGAGCGAATCCAGATACAGCAGAATCGCAACGTTCCCCAGCGTATGATCGAGCCGAGCGCCGATCACGCCAAGCAGCAGAAACTCGCCGCATCCGCGCTTCACCATTTCCTTTACCGCATACATGGTATCCGTATCGTCCTTCTCGTGCGGGAGAACGATCGTCTCCACATCCAGATGCGGATTGCAATGCGAGTCGAAATCGCCGACAATCAAATCCGGCTTCGCCTCCAGCGCTTCCATATGCCGCAGGCCGCTGTCGCAAAAGACCAGAAAATCGTCCTCCCGCAGGCAGCTGCGAATATACGCATACGCCTGAATCTCCGCCCCGCCGATAATTACGCACCGTTTCATTTTCCGCACCGCCCCTCCGTGCCGCTTTCTCCCGCAGCCTCCAACGCCGCCGCAAAACGCCAGAATGGCTCCGGATGCTCAAAATCCGGCAGATAGCAATCGCCCATCGCCTGTATTTCCGCCTGCCGCTTCTCGCTTTCGTCATAAACGGCGACGATTCTGAACCCGTCCCGTTTCGCGGTCGTCACGGCGTGAATCGCGTCTTCGAAGACGACGGTATTCCCGCGCTCTGCGCGGAAATAATCCATCGCCGCGCGATAAATCGCAGGCTCGTTCTTTCCGTGTCCCACCTCGCCGCACGTGAAAATCGCATCGAAAAAGCGCTCCAGTCCGCACCTTTTCAGCGCGGCTTCGATCAGATACCGGCTCGTCGCCGTCGCGATGCACATCGCGATTCCTGCGCGCTGCATTTCACGCAGGAATTCGGGCACGCCGGGCTTCGGCTGCGCCTCCTGCATGTAAAACCGCTCGACTATCCCGTCAATCCCCGCCAGAATCTCTTCGACCGTCCGCGTCAGCGCATATTCCTTTTGCAGATATTCCGCCGCCCGCCGCAGGCTCATCGCTTTTACCGCGTCCCGCAGCCCCGGCGCCGGTTCCCTGCCGATGGAGCGCAGATACTCGTCGGCGGCTGTGTTCCACATCTGCATGCTGTCATACAGCGTCCCGTCAAAGTCAAAAATTGCGCATTGGATTTTCATACCTTCACCCTGCCCGTATGGTTTCGCTTATTTTAGCATATTGCGCGTGGGAGCACAAGCGCCGGCCGCCACTTGACATTACAACCGTTGTAATGTTTATAATAAACGCGAAAAGCTCCCGGATCGAAGATTTAGCGGGACTAAATCGGGGCAATACCGCATAATTCGCGTGAAGGAGGACGAGATGGATTTGTGCCGGATGCGAATTGGAGGCCGGTAGCCTGAAACGCCGCTGTTCCCTAGGGTGTATCTGAAAAAGGAAGAGACGACAGCTCGAGCGGATTTTTTGTCAGTTCAAGGAGGGAAATCGAAGGTTTAGTGGGGCTAAATCGAGATTTCCCGACGCTGAAATGGCGGAAAAGACGCCGTGATGGAGTCTCAGGGAATTTTTCAGATACACCCTAGCAAGTTCGGGGTGAGTATCGCCCCCGAAAACCTCAGCGCCGGGCGTTATGATCGTTACGACGGCGTTTTTCTGATGCTGGAGGCAGAAGACAATTTTCCGGGCGAAACCCTTTCTCTGCCGGAAACTTCGTGCGTAACCGTTCGCTTTCGAGGCAGCCATCCCGAAGCGCTCGAACAGTACGCCCGGCTGATGGCCTATATCGGGGCGCATTCGCTGTCTGCCTGCGGCTTTTCCCGCGAAATTACGCTGATCGATTACAGCGTCACCGACGATCCGAATCAGTTTATAACGGAAATCAGCATTCCCATTCAATGATTTCCGCTTTTCCGCAATTGACAAGCTCTTCCTGTTGTGCTATGCTAACTCCTGTTAAAAGGGAGTAGTTGCAAGGCATTGTCCAACATCCCCCCGGTTGTTTCGGCCGGTGGACATGCGCCTATGTTCGATAGGTAATGAGACTTTTAGCACATCACATGTTGATCGTGCAAAAAGTCTCTTTTTTGTGCGATCGCGCAAAGGAGAGACAGTATGAATCTCGATTTCACCGGAAGCAGCCTCTTTTTCGTCCTCGTGCTGTTCGTGGCAGGCCTCGTGTGCATCATCAAGGGCGGCGACCTGTTCGTCGACGCGGCGACGTGGATCGCCGAGGCCTCGGGCATTCCCAAGTTCATCATCGGCGCGACGGTCGTCAGCTTCGCGACGACCATGCCCGAGATGCTCGTCTCTGTCTTCGCGGCGCTCGAGGGCAACGCGGATATCGCCGTGGGCAACGCGGTCGGCTCCGTAACGGCCAATCTCGGCCTGATCATGTGCATTTCGCTGATCTGCATGCCGTGCATGATGTCGCGCAGGCAGTTCGGCGTAAAGTCCTGCCTTTTGCTGGCGGCTATCGCCGCGCTCTTCGCTTTCACGCGCGACGGCCTGCTGTCCGTGCCGGAAAGCTGCGCGATTCTGCTCGTTTTCGCCTGCTTTATCGCCGAAAGCCTCATCAGCGCCCGCCGCGAGCAGGGCACAGAAACCGCCGCGGCCGACGAACGCCCCGCAACCGACAAAAAGACCGCGCTGATCAATATCGGCAAGTTCATCCTCGGCGCGGCGGCCATCGTGCTCGGCGCGCAGCTGCTGATCGATAACGGTTCCGCGCTTGCGCGAATGATCGGCGTGCCGGATTCCGTCATCGCGGCGACGATGATCGCCATCGGCACCTCTCTGCCCGAGCTCGTCACTACCCTCACGGCCATCAAAAAGAAACAGTCCTCCCTCTCCGTCGGCAATATCATCGGCGCGAATATCATGGATCTGACGCTGATCATGCCGCTTTGCGCGCTGATCCTCGGCAAGCCCCTCACCGTCGAACGCCAGGGCATGCTGCTGGATATTCCGGGCTGTCTGATCATCTGCGCTGCCGCGCTGGTTCCGGCGCTTGCATCCGGCCGTTTCAAGCGCTGGATCGGCTTCCTCATCGGCGGACTGTATATCGTCTATCTGGTCGTCATGTTCGTCTGCTTCGGCGCGTAAGCGCCCATAAAAATACAGCCCGGCCTCCCAAACAAAAAAACGGAAGGCAGGGCTTTGTTCTGTCCGCGTTATTTCAGAATCAGCTCGATAACCGGCACAAGGCAGTCCGGCTTCACCGGCGGCAGGTAGAGCACCAGCTGGTTTTCGTCGTTCGAACGGCCCTCACTGAAATGCTTCACTTCGCCGTCGTTGAAAAGCACTTCGCTGCCGTCATGCAGGAATTGCGCGTAGTCCACCTTACCCGCAAGGCCCTTGAGCGCCAGATGCGCGAAGGGATATGCAAACAGATGCAGATACAGGCGTTTGCCGTCCTCGCTCTGCGTGTAGCGGCAATCGGCGGGCGCGACGAATTCCGGCTCGGCCTGCGTGCAGCCGTAAATCGAGCGGGAGTTATATTTCATCCAGTCGGCGTATACCTTCAGCGCGGCCAGCGCGCGGGAATCAAAATAGCCGCGAGACGTCGGGCCGACGTTCATCAGGAGGTTACCGCCGAGGGAAACGGTATTGACCAGCATGCGGATGAGCATTTCCGGGCTCTTCCAGGTCTGCTCGTCGCGATAATAGCCCCAGCTGCCGGAGAAGGTCTGGCAGGCTTCCCAGGTGACGAGCTCGCCCGTTTCAGCATGCCGCACCCACTCGGTGGGCTGATACTGCTCGGGCGTCCACAGATCCTGCTCGAGCTCGGTGCGGTTATCGATGATGATGCCGGGCTGGAGTTTGCGCGCCAGCGCGATCAGCTCCTCGGCCTCCCAGTCGTCCTTGCCCTTGCCCTTCATCCAGCTGCGCTCACCGGTGCCGTTGTTGTTGGAATAGGAGAAATCAAACCAGAGAATGTCGATCTTGCCGTAGTTGGTCAACAGCTCGGTCACCTGATTGCGCATGTACTCGGCATACTTGTGCATGTCGCGGTTCCTGCTCTGCTCGTATGCGTCCGGATCGTCGCGGCGCGGGTGCAGCATATCGATCGGGAACTCCGGGTGATGCCAGTCAATCAGCGAATAATAGAAACCGACGTGCAGTCCCTCGGCGCGGAACGCGTCGACGTATTCGCGCACGAGATCGCGCCCTGCGGGTGTGTTGGTGCATTTATAATCGGTGTACTGGCTGTCGAACATGCAGAAGCCTTCGTGATGCTTCGTCGTCAGCACGGCGTATTTCATACCGGCCGCCTTCGCCTGGCGCGCCCATTCGCGCGCGTCGAAAAGATCGGGATCGAAATATTTGAAATACTTATCGTACTTTTCTTCCGGCGTTTCTTCGCGGTTTTTCACCCATTCATGCCGCGCGGGCATGGCGTACAGTCCCCAATGGATGAACATGCCGAAGCGGTCATGGCGGAACCACACGGTATCGCCCGGCGTTTTTCTCGTAACGTAGCTGCTCATAAAAATTCCCTCCTTCTGATGACAGATTCCATTAAACCCAGTATAATGGATGCGCGGGATTCCGTAAATGGACATCCGGACAGAATCATGGAGAAAACGTCATGAATATAAAAAAGGCTTCCGACGCATCCACGGCATGGAGCGCGCTGAAAATCAAAATCATCGACAGCGGATACGCCAGCGTCGGCGCGGAATGGAACGACGTAAACGTCCGCCCGCCCTATTCGCGGCTTTATTACATCATCGACGGCGAAGGGATTGCCGAAAGCGGGAAGCAGCAGCGCCTTGCGCTGCAAAAAGGCCGCGTATACCTGCTTCCCGCGGGCACAATGCTGCATTACAGCTGCCCGGAACATATGGCGCAGCTTTACTTTCATCTCGAAACGCGCACAGTCGACGGATACGATCTTTTCTCCCGCGCGGCCGGCCTGATGGAGATTCCGGCCGAGACAGACGCGGCGGAACTGTGCGCCGATTACCTCTCCGGCGATTATCTGCGCCAGATTCGCGTCCGCAGCCGCGTGGAAACGGACGTGGCGCGCTTTATCGCCGCAAGCGGCCTGGAGAAAACGCTGATGCGTCCGCGTTCCCCTTTCCTGCAGGCCGTTTTCCGCGCGGTGCGCGGCCAGCTGCGTTCTTCTTTGACCATTGCCGAAATCGCGCGCACGCTCTCCGTTTCCGAAAGCGCGCTGACGAAGCGCTTCCGCAGCGAATTCGGTATGCCGCTTGGCCGCTACATCGACGAAATGCTCGCGCAGGAAATCGCCAGCCGGCTGCTCAGCACGCGGCAGAGCGTGCGCGATATCTCCGAGCAGCTCGGCTTCTGCGACCAGTTTTATCTTTCGCGCTTTTTCAGCGCGCATCGCGGTATGTCGCCCAGCGCGTACAGGGCGAGCCTGCAGGAGCAGATTTGAGGCAGAAGCCGTCTTCGGGGGTATCTGAAAAAATTTCCGAGACTCCGTCACGGCGGCTTTTCCTCCGTTTCGACGTTGGAAAAGCCGCTCGTGCTGTCGCCTCTTTCTTTTTTCAGATACGTCCTAATTCTTCCGAAGCGTAATTCCCGCCCCTGCGCGTATCGTCTCTTCCCCCGGATATTCGTCGTCGATACCGCAGCGATATACGTACACCGTCAATTCCCTGGGAATGCTGCCGCTCCCTTCAAATGGGATCACGAGCCGGTTGGCGACGCCAGGCGCTGCCTGCGCGCCCTCGCGCGGATGGTATTCCCTTCCCGTTTCATCGTAAACCGCCGCCATCCACGGCTGCTCCGTCCAGCTTCCATCCGCCGTTTCATGTTCAACAGGCGGAAACACATCCGCGTCCGCCGTAATCGTCAGAATGATCTGCATCGCGCCGGCCGTCGCTTCCACCGTGCAATTTGCGCCATTGAGCATACCGCTACCAACAAGCGTTTCAACTTCCGCGCCTTTGCGCGGCACGGTCGCCTGGATTCGTCCTACGCCCTCCCGCTGCACATCCACGCTCCAGTAATCCTTTTCGCCGTCGAAATAGTAATACACCGTGCTTCTGCCAAGCTCCGCATAGACGGACAGAACATCCCGCCCCGCAACGCTCTGCGGCAGCTGTGTAAATTCGCGAACTTCATACAGTTCGCCGTTCTCGCCCGTCTCCACGTCTCCCGAATCCGGCGGCAGTTCCACGCCGTCGTCCGTATAGAACGTATCGTGTACCCAGACGGAATCCTTCCGATATCCGAAAGGCGTTCCGGCTTCTCTTGCCTTGAGATACGCCTGTTCCAGCTCGATTTCTTCCTTGCACGGCGCATCGTCCCCAAAGATGGGAAAGTAGTCTGCGTCGCTCGCTTCCATTTGCGCCAGTTCCTCCGCCGTTGGCGTCCACGTCTCCGCGTACTTTCCGTTTTCAACCACGAATGCAAGCGTCAGCGTTTGTCCGTCGTAATATGCGCTGTCCACGTATGCGCGCGCCGCATCCAGCTTTTCGTCCTCGACGGCCGCAGGCGTTTCCGCCACTTCGGTCACCTGCTCGAGAATTTCCCCGTATCGCGCGTCCCGTGCGGCGAATCGTGCGAACAGATTTGTTTTCACCGCCAATGCAGCGCCCGCAAGCAGCAGGAGCGCCGCAAGCGCAGCCGCCAGCGCCGCCGTGATTTTTCTTTTCATCTTCGGCTCCGCCTTTGAAAGCGCCGCATTTCGAATTCGTGCACGCCGCTCCGGCGAGGCCGTCAGGCCGGAAAGCCGCGCATCCATCGCGCGCCGTACGGAATCCTTATTCACCATCATACCACGCCTCCAATTCTTTCTTCAGCGTTGCCTTTGCCTTTTTGAGCCGGTTATAAACCGTCGCCTTCGTCACGCCGAGCACCTCCGCGGCTTCCTGCCCGGAAAGCCCCTGATAATAGCACAGCAGCACCGCTTCCCGATCTTTGCGCGCAAGGCGCATTACGGCGCTTGTCAGGGTATCGTCATATTCCGCGCAGGGCGCGGAAAAAGGAATCTCCTCCAACGCCGCGTTTCTGTCCACATGTCGGAACCACGCTCCTCGCCGCACGTCCTTGCACGTGTTAATCGCGATGCGCAGCAGCCAGGTCATTTCGTTTGCCTCGCCTCGAAAGCCTGAAAACGCTCGATATGCTTTTACAAACGTTTCCTGCACGGCGTCTTCCGCCAGCGCAGCGTCGCCCAAATAAGCAAAGCACATGCGCAGCAGCGATTCCTCATACTGCGCCATGGCCCGTTCAAGCCAGGCTGCGGGATTTTCTTTTGCCTCCAAATTTCTCCCTCCTTTGCCTATTAGACGAATGAAACGCAAAAAAAGAAAAGGAACGGATGATTTCTCATCCGTTCCTCTGTTCTCCTGCCTATTAGATGAACGGCCGGCGATCCAGCACGTTTTTCAGCGGCACGGTCGACTCGATCTTGCCCGGCAGCGCCAGCTGCAGCTCCGAAACCGCGCAAACCGCGCCGAAGAGCATGTGCAGGTCGTTCAGGCCTTCGTCCGTCTCCGGATCGAGGCTGTCCAGCCAGGCGATAAACTTCTCGGCGTGATCGAGCAGCAGCGCCTTCACCTCGTCGAAGCGGTGCGCGGTCTGGCGCGAAGCGCGGTTCATCGCGAAGATCCAGTCGATCTCCATGAAGCCGACTTCCTTGCCAAACACCGGCGAGAGCTGATCATTCTTATACATATTGATGCAGCTGTCGATCAGCTTCTCCGGATACGGAATCGGCTGATGCGCAAACTCATGGTTGAAGAAATAATGGAACCAGCCGTAAAGCTGATGCGCCAGCGGCGCCTCTCCGTGCCGGCCGGCAAGGCCGAGGCCGGTTTCCGGGTCCGCGTGCTCGCGCAGCCAGGAGAAGTAATCCTTCTGCCAGGCGAGATCCGCCGTGCGGCTGTTGACCATCGCCGCGTACAGGCCCGCGCCCTGATGCGAGTTGTTCCAGGGGCTGTTATCCCAGTTGAGGTTCCATAGGAATTCATGCAGCGCTTCGGGCTTGAGATACTGTTTCAGCGCCGTCAGCGGGTAAAGCGGCAGCGCGTCGAAAAGCTCCAGCGCGGCCAGGCAGTGCGCCGTCGTATGGATCGTATGATGCGTGCCCTCATAGAAAAGGCCGGTTTCCGGGTTCTGCATTTCACGCAGGACGCGCACCCACTCGGCGCGCTTTTCCGGCTCGCGTTCAAAATTGCCAATCGTATACAGGATATTCGCCGCGTCCGCGCAACCGTATTCGTTCACGCCCATCTTGCGCGTGCCTTCCGCGTTCTGCCAGAGATAGCGGCTGTACGTCCCTTCCGCCAGCTTATGGCGATCCACAATCCCCTGTATTTTTGCAATAAGTCCGTCAATGTTCATAGTTTTTCCTCCCCTTCTTCTTTTTGATAAATTTTACGAAATACCCTTTCACGATAAGCGCTGGGAGATTCCCTCGCACGCTTGGAAAAGAAAGTTGAAAAGCTGGCCGCATCCAGGAAGCCAACCCGCTGCGCGACCTCGCCCACGCGCAGCTGCGTGTTTTTCAAAAGCGCCCGCGCTTTGCTGTAGCGCTTCTGATTGTATACGGCGATTACGCCCATATCGAAAAACTTGCGGCACATCCGCTCCAGCTGCGACACGCTCATGTGGAAGTATTCGGCGATCTGCTGCACGGTCAGCCGGTCGAGCAGGTGCGCTTCCAGATAGGCGGAAAACTTCTCGTCGAAGCGTTCCTTGTCGCCAAAGGCGAGCGTATCGAGGATATCGATCAGCGCCTGCGCGATCATCAGCCCGGTGCGCGCGTTGGCGAAGCTGCTGCTGTTCGCCAGCAGCTGCATCAGCTCGTCGCCGTGCTCGGCCAGCGCGACCTTGCGCACAATAACGGGCGCTTTCACCAGTTCGCCCAGCAGGCCGACAATCCCCATCAGATCGCGCTCCGAATTCATATCGATATTCGCGCCCACCTGCTCGTAGCCCGTCAGCGTATACAGTTCGTGCACCGCACCGGGCGGAATCAGGCTCGCGTCGCCCTTGGCGAGCACCTGATGTTCGCCGTCAGTGATCAGATGCAGCGTCCCGGACGTTACCACAAGGAACTGCAGCTGCTCATGGCTGTGCGGCACCCGGCCCCACAGCGGCGCACGCTTGTAATAGTTCAGCTCGTCGAACGGTTCAACGACATGATGAAGCGTGTAATCGATCAGCATGCCCATATCGTTTCTGTAGGGCGTTGGGGACGGTCTTTGCTTCGCCGTAATCGTCTTCATGGCCTCATCCCTTGATTGCGCCGATCATTACGCCCTTGACGAAGAACTTCTGCACGAACGGGAAGACGAGCAGCAGCGGCAGAATGGCGATGACCATAACGGCGTAGTTGAGCGTGATCGTATAAAGCGATTCGATGCTGGATGCCTCGGTCGCCATCATGCCCAGCGTCTGTTCGTTGATGAGCATCTCGCGCAGGATCAGCTGCAGCGGATACAGCTCGCGGCTGCGCAGATAGACCATCGCGTCGTACCACGCGTTCCAGTGGCCGGAGGCATAGAAGAGCGTGATGACGGCAAGAATCGGCTTGGCCAGCGGCGTCACGATCTGCGCGAACGTCCGAACGGCGCCTGCGCCGTCGACTTCCGCCGCCTCGATCAGGTCGCCGGGGATCTGCTGCGAAAGATATGTGCGGGTAATCATCAGGTTATAGGTGGCGATTCCGCCGGGCAAAACCATCGCCCACACGGTATCGAGCAGCCCATAGCTTTTGACGATCAGATACGTCGGAATCAGGCCGCCGGAGAAGAAGAGCGTCAGCGTCAGAAGGAAGTTGATCGTCCGCTTGAACGGCAGCTCGCGCATCGAAAGCGCGTACGCCGTCAGGAACGTAAGGCAAACGTTCATCAGCGTGCCCAGCACGACGTAAATCAGCGTGTTGCGATAGCCGAGCCAGACGGACGCGGACGTGATGAGCATGCGGAAGTTGTAAAACGTAAACTTCGGCGGGAAGAGCACGAGCGGATTCTTGATGTAATCCAGCGGTTCGCTGAACGCGGCGACGAAAATCGTCCAGAGCGGATAGATAAACAGCAGCGAAAGGAGCACCAGGATTACGGTCAGAACCACGTCGAACACGGTAATCTTTTTCACAATTTTCATCTCTGCTCCCTCCTTTCACCAAAGCGACGTATTGGCAATTTTACGCGAAAGCGTGTTGAAGAACATCAGAATCACCAGGCCGACCACGTTGTTGAACAGGCCGACGGCGCTGGCGAACGAATATTTCATCTGGGTAATACCCAGGCGATAGACGTAAGTTGAAAGAATATCCGAAGTAGATAAGGTGCTCGAGTTCTGCAAAAGAAGAACCTTTTCAAAGCCGACGTTGAGCACGTTGCCCAGCCGCATCAGAAGGAGCGTGAGCATGGTGGGCACCAGCGCGGGCACGCTGATGTGCCAGATGCGCTGCCAGCGGTTCGCGCCGTCGATTTCCGCCGCCTCGTACAGCGACGTATCCACGCTCGTCAGCGTGGCGTAATAGATAATCGAGCTCCAGCCCATCCCCTGCCAGATACCGCTGGCGATATAAATCGGGCGGAACCAGCCGGGCTCCTGCAGAAAGTTGATTTTCGTGCCGCCCAGCGCCTCGATGATGAGGTTGATGATGCCGTCGGTTACCGACAGATACGACTTGAGCAGGCCGCAAATGATAACCAGCGAAATGAAATGCGGGAAATAGCTGATCGACTGCACAACGGAGCGGAAACGCTTGTTCCTGACCTCGTTGAGCATGATTGCGAAAATAATCGGAATGGGGAAACCGAAAAGAATGTCGTAAAAGCTGATCGCAAGCGTATTGAAAATCAGCCGGGAGCAGTTCGTCGACTGGAAGAAGATTTTGAAATGCTTCAGCCCAACCCATTTGCTCGCCGCAAAACCCTTGAACGGGTTATAATCCTGGAAAGCGATCAGGTTGCCCCACATGGGCGCGTAGCGGAAGAAAATATAATAAATCAGACCCGGAGCGATAAACGCCAGCGCGATCAGCCCCTTGCGGCGGGACCGGGGATTCTGATACCAGCGCGTCCGTTTCCTGGGCATGGTTACGCTCGTCATATGCATATCCTCCGATTCTAAACGGTGAGGACGCTGCAAGCGGGTTTTCCTGCCTGCAGCGTCCCGTTGCGTGCGGCGGGCCTGAGCCCGTCTGTTTTACTTACTTGTTGGCGATTTCCTGCCAGCGCTCATAGGCCGCCTCATAGTAGCCCATCAGCTCTTCCAGGCGCAGGCCGTCGAAGCCCTTGAGGTATTCCTGCCAGGTGGCGTCGTCCGCGATATCGCGGGTGCCGTTGACGAACAGCGCGAACCACTCGTCCACGTAGTTGTTCAGGTCGACCAGGATGGTGTTGACCTCGGTAATTTCCTCTTCGCTGTAACGGAGCGCCGGCATGCGGATGTCATGCGCTTCGCCGAGGGCGGTGATTTCGAGGTTTCCCTGCGCGGCCTTTTCGCTGAGCGTGGCGTGATAGAACTCGGTGATCATCGCAGACGGATACAGAGAAGTGTTGTTGGAGTAGTTGTTGAGGTAAATCAGCGTGCCCAGCTCGCTCGAGGTCACTTTATCGGTGAAAACGTGCTTACCGTCGACAATGTTAAAGGTTTCGCCTTCAACGCCCCAGTAAACCAGCTCGCGGCCTTCGTCACTGTAGAGATAGTCGACAACCTTCAGCACGCTGTCCACATCGGAGCAGGTGCTGGACACAGCGCCGCCGCAGCCCAGGTCGATCGCGCAATGGTGGCCCTGCCAGGCGTACGCGCCTTCCGGACCCTTCATGGGGTTGATGTAGGTAAGGGCTTCGCCCTGACCATCGGCCACGAGCAGGCTGTTATAGGTGCTCATTACGCCGGAGAAGGAGCCGCTGCAGACGGCGGCGGTCTTGGTCACGATGTCGGTGCGGATGTCGTTGCCGGTGATGCTGTTCCAGTCGGGCGTGATCAGGCCTTCCGCGTAGAGCTTGTTCAGCCAGGTCAGCGCTTCGCGGTACTTTTCATCGGTCGGGCCGTAGGCAAGCTTGCCGTCCTTGACGTACGTGTCGTCGGTGGTGGAGCAGCCGGTGCCGCGCGCGCCGATATCCCAGGACCACACGAGGGACTTGAGGCCTTCCTGGTTCATCGCGATCGGGTATTCGATGGTATCGATGCCTTCCTTGATGGCCTTGCAGGCTTCATAGAATTCTTCGGTCGTGGTGGGAATTTCCTTGCCCACTTCCTTGAGGAAGTCTTCACGGATGAACAGGCCGTTCCAGTAACGGGTCGGCGCAACCATGATGCGGGGGAAGAAATAGATGTTGCCGTCCGCAGAGGTGATGGAAGCCAGCACCGCCGGATCCTGCTCGATCAGCGCGCAGAGGTTGGGCATCTTCTCAGGCGTGATATAATCGTTCAGCGCAGCCAGCGCGCCCAGACGGCCGAACTCTTCGTAGTTCAGCGGGTTCATGTCGGTGAAGAAATCCGGCAGATTGGCCGGGTCGGCCATCGTCAGGGAGAACATGGTGGTCTTGTCGTTGGCGGAGACGGTGGTCCAATCCACCTTCACGCCCAGGCGCTTTTCAACTTCCTGCCAGATCAGCTGCTGAGAGTAGCTTGTCAGGCCGGTCTGATCGTTGAAGGAGAAGGCGCCCCAGCCCTTCACGGTCTTCACGTCGTCCGCCAGCACGCCGCCGGCGCAGCCGAGCAGCAGAGCGAGCGTCAACAGCATCGCGAGTAGTTTCTTCATTGTTTTGTCCATCCTTTCCTTTTTCGGTAAGCGTCCCGCCGTCATGCATGTACCAGCGTCGCTTTCTGGTTTTATTATACTCATAACCATTTTTCGTGTACATTTGAATAATGCCCAGAAACTTTTGAATTCTGCGCATCCATAGAAAAAGCCTGCCAGATTTTTTCATGCTTTTTCGGCGCTAAAAGTAGGATTTATGACGAAAAAATCAGCGAAAACAAAGAAGAATAGGGCAACAGGCGTCCTTCTGTCCTGCGCATTGGAAAAACCTGTTTTCAATTTCGACCCGGCTTACCTATTTCCCTACATATAAAAGCGCCGCGCGGCCGTTCTCTTTCAACAGCCGCGCGGCGTATAAACCCGCTCGTTTTTCAGGCGGTTTTATCCCATCAGCCCCCGGGCGCAAAACTCCCTCGCCTGTTCGGCGTTTTCGGGCCGCGTGTCCTCGAGCGTCATATGGATAAAAGGCTTTTTTTCCCGCACGAAGCGGAAAATCTCGTCGTAGCGCATCAGGCCGCTTCCGGCGGCGCAGGCATGCAGCCCGCCGTCCGGCGCAATCGCGTCGTAATCCTTCATGTGAAGCACCGCAATATCGTCGCCGAGCAGCTCCATCGCCTCCGCCATCACCGCGTCGCGACGGTCGAGGTTATCGCCATGCAGAAGATTGACCGGGTCGAAGATGATCTGCAAATTCGGGGAATGAATCGCATCGAGCACGCGCCGCGCGCGCTGCGGCGTGCTGACGATGTGCGTGTAAACCGGCTCGATCGCCAGCACGCTGCCAAGCTTTTCCGCCGCCTCAACGACGGGGCAGAGCCGATCGATCAGCAGCTTGAGCGCGTCCTCGCTGTGCGTTTCGGCGGGGTCGTAGCGGTTTTCAAGGTTCGGCCGGTCCGTCTCTGTGCCGACAACGCCCGCGCCCAGCCAGCGCGCCATGCGCAGATGCGCGATATACTTCGCCAGGTTCGCCTGCCAGCGCTTCTCATCCGGCGTCGTCAGCTGCAGATAGCAGCCCAGAACCGCGATATCCAGCCCGCCCAGCTCGCGGCGGACATGATCCGCCAGCCCCGACGTCAGCGTATGCGGTTCCATGTATTCCGGCGCAAGCGTCTTGCTCAGCGCCAGGTGCACGCATGCAAAGCCCTGCGCGCGCACGAAGGCCGCGCGTTCTTTCAGCGCGCCCTGCGCGCTGTCATGCAGACGAATCCCGATGCTCATATGTTGTCCCCTTTCGCTTTACCAGTCCCGCAGAACCTGCTCCAGATCGATCACGCAGACCTGCGCAATGCCGTTTTCATCCGGGTTGGAGAACAGAATCTGGTTGCCCGCGCGGTTGAACGACGGATGCTGATGATCCGCGCCGGTCTTGCAGCTGCCCGTCGCGGCGATCAGTCGGGTTTTCTTCGTCGCCCGCTCGATGAGCACCACGCCCTCCTGCACCGTCACGCCCAGATAGCTGATGCGGTCGGCGCAGATCCATTTGCCGTCGCGACTCAGGCACGGGTGCAGCAGCTGCTCGCTCTCCGCCGCCTGGTCGAAATGACGGCCGTCCTTGTCGCCGATCATCACGCGGCCGCGCAGTTTCATAAACGCCATCTCGCTGCCGTCCGCCGCCCAGACCTCGTGCGTAATCCACTCGTTCGGATGCTCCACGTAATACGGGCGCACGTAGCGCTCCTTCACGTCGCACATCCAGGTGCGCTGAAAAGCGTCGCCTTCCGTCTCGTGGATGTAGAAGATCAGGTTTTCATCCGTCGGGCAGATCTGCGCGTGGCCGAGACGGTAATCGCTCTGGTATACGATTTCCGCTTCCGTCCTGCCCGGGTCGAGGATGCACAGCGCGTAAATCTTATTCGCCAGATGATAGCTGCACGCAAGGCGGCCGGTATCGGCCGCGGTCAGGTGGCCGGTGATGTTGCCGCCGGCGGGCAGATCGCCCAGCCTGCGCATCTCGTTCGTGGTCAGGTCAACGGCGTATACTTCCGTCTCGTTTTTACAAGTATAACCGATATTCTTCACTCTGTCCATAGCGAAGCCGCGGAACGAGGAATCCGTCACGCGTTCAATTTCGCCCGTTTCCACGTTGGCACGGTAGCAGCCGCCGTCATCGCGGCCCTCGAGCTGCTGCTTGTTAAAATAAAAATACCGATCGTCCGGCGAAAAGTTTTCGCTGGTGAAATAGAGCTTTGCGTTGCGCTCCGGCCCGAAGGTGTATTGACGAATTTCGTATCCGGTAATCGCGTCCTTATAAACTTTCATTGTTTTTCTCCTTTATCCGAGCTGCGCCGTCTCGCCCGCGGCGATACGGACAGGCTCGCCGTCATTGACGCGGATATGGCACGCCCGCACGTTCGGGTTGTAAACGAAACGGTTATCCGCCGCAAACTGCAGCCGCCTGAAATCGTCCAGGCAATCCATCAGTTCGATATTGGTGCAATACCAGATATCGTCCCGGCCGCCCGTCATCTTGCAGAAGTCCTCCATCAGCTGCCAGTTGCCCGCCTCGCCAAACTCATAGCTGTGCCCCCAGACATACATCAGATACAGATACTGCTGCTTGAACAGGCCGCAGAACTGCTCGCCCAGCTCCATCAGGCGATGGTTATGATGGCAGGTTGCCTGCCATCGATACGGGTTTTCAGGCAGCGCGAAGCCATCCGAAGAGCCGACCACGCGCGAATAGCGGATGCCCAGCATCGGCAGCAGCCGCTCGATTTCCTCCGTCACGGAGCCATTCGGGTAGCTCAGCCCGCGCACGGGATAGCCCGTCCGCGCCTCCAGCGCGACGCGGTCGCGCAGCACCTCGTCCGCCACCTCGCCGATCGGGCAGCGCGCGATGGTGGGGTGCGTCGCGGTATGGCAGGCAACCTCATGGCCGCGATAGAGCGTGGGAATTTCATCCGGCTGGATGCGCTTTTCATCCCGCTCCCACAGGCCGCTGTTGAGGTGAAACGTCCCTTTGATGCCATAGCGGTTGAAGATTTCGATCAGCCGGCGATCCTCCAGCCGGCCGTCGTCATAGCTCATGGTCAGCGCCTTGTGCTTGCCGCCGGGAAAGCAGCAGTAAACCTTGTTCATGCTTTTGCGAATCCTTCCTCAGAAAGTCGTTTCGCCGCTCCCGCCGTCCGGGAAAGGACGGCGGGAGCGGCGCGTTGGAAATATTTGCAAATTTATTCAGCCAGAGAAGCGTGATAGGCTTCGTTGTATTCCTGCGTCATCTGCGCGCCGCCCTCATCGGACCACTGCGCCCAGGCGGCGCGAAGGCCGTCTTCGTCGATCTGGTGCGCGATGTACTGCACGGCCGCATCGGAGATAATCGTGCTCAGCACGGAACCGAATGCGACGTTCGTTTCACTGATGAACGGATAGCACGGATCGGACACAGCGTACTGCGCATATTCCGCGTTGATCGCGTTATACTTTTCGCGCAGCGCGGTCAGCTTCATCGGGATGCACAGATCGCCGGGGACGTTCATGCCCAGCTGGTTGAGGCTGTGCTGAATGAGGTGAATCTGCGCGGTCTTGTCTTCGCCGTCCGCCGGGGAGGAAAGACGATAGCCGTCTTCGTCCAGCCAGTAGGTTTCGCCCTCGACGCCCCAGTTGATGAGCATCTGACCTTCGGGGCCGTTGACCCAGTCGAGGAACTTCATCACCTTGGGCAGGTCTTCTTCCTTCACCTGCTTGGTCACGACGATTTCGCCGGAGAAGCCCGCGTTCTGCGGCCAGACGGAAATGGTGCCGTCCGCCTTCTTCAGGCCGCCGATCATTTCGAAAATCTGCTCGGTCACGCCTTCGTTGTTTTCAAACCATTCCTGCTGGCGATAGGCGTTATCGAGGCAGTCAAAGCGCATGAACGCCTTGCCGGTGCGCTCGATATTGTCCCAGTTGGTGGAGTCGATGGTGATGAAGTCCGGATCGATACCGCCGATTTCATACAGATGGCGCAGCCAGTTCAGGCCTTCAAGATAAGCCGGGCTTTCATGCGCGGGATAAATATTGCCCTCTTCGTTCACGCCCCACTTCTGCGGCGCGCCGAAAGCGACGGTGATGAGATTGATGGTGCCTTCAGTGTAGGAGCACATGTTGAGCGCGTAGGTGTCGTCGCTGTATTTGGCGAGCGCCTCGGCCAGCGCGGTCAGCTCGTCGAGCGTCTCGGGCACCTTTTCAATGCCCATCTGGGCGGCGATATCCTTGCGGTAATACACGCCGGCACGGGGATACGCGCGGCTGCGATACACGCCGAAGATTTTGCCGTCGATGGAAATGTTGTGGTAAACGCCCTCGGCGCCCTGCGCCAGATAAGGATAGTTCTCCGCGTCCTTCACGAAATCGGTCAGCTCCCAGAACGCGCCGGCGCGGGCGGAATCAATCACCACGGAGCCGCGCGCATCGGTCAGCGCCATCACCATGGGCATCGTGCTCGAATCGGCGAGCGTGGTGCTGATCGTGGTGCCGTATTCGGAGTTGGCGGCCCAGATGATGTTCAGGCGCACGCCGGTCGCCGCTTCAATCGCGTCCAGCACCGGGTTGCCTTCGACCTGGAATTCTTCCGTCGTATAGAAGTCCGGGAGCAGCACGGTCAGCTCGAACGGCTCCTCGGCGGCGGCAGCGCCCGCCAGAGAAAGCAGCATCGCCAGGGAAAGGACCAGGGACAGCAGTTTCTTCATTGTGTTTTTCCTCCTTTTTTGTTATCGTTTTTCAGCGGCAAAGCCGCGGATAACCCATTTCAACCCTTCAGCGCGCCGACCATCACGCCCTTGACGAAATACTTTTGCAGGAACGGATACACGCACATAATCGGCACAGTGGAAACGACGATGACGGCCATCTTGATCGACTGTTCCGGCGGAGCGACGAAGTTGGGATCGAGGTTCGCCAGATCGCCGGCGGAGGCGTTGCTGAGGATGATAATCTCGCGCAGCAGCACCTGCAGCGGCCATTTATCGCGCGCGCCAGGCATGTAAATCATCGCGCCGAAATACGCGTTCCAATGGCCGACGGCATAGAACAGGCCGAACGTCGCCAGCACCGGCAGCGACAGCGGCAGCACGATTTTCACCAGCGTACCGATATCGTTGCAGCCGTCGATATAGGCCGATTCCTCCAGCTCCTGCGGAATCCCCTGGAAGAAGTTCTTGACGATCATCATATTATAGGCGCTGATCGCGCCGGGAATAATGACAGACCAATACGTGTTCTTCATCTTCAGCCAGCTGGAAATGACGATAAAGCTCGGGATCATGCCGCCGGAGAAGAACATCGAAAAGATCACCATGTTCAGCACGATCGTGCGGCCGCGCAGCCGCTTCTTGGAAATCGCGTAAGCCATCGTCACGGTGAAAAACAGATTGACGGCCGTGCCGGCGGCGGTAATGAAAACGGAGTTCCCAAACGCGCCGAGAATTTTGTTGGATGAGAAGATATACCGGTAGGAGTCCAGCGTCACGTCGCGCGGGATGATAAACATCGGCCGCGTGGAAAGCTCGTACTCCGTCGCAAACGACGCGCCGATGATATAGATAAACGGCAGAATGGTCGTAAAGGCGACGAGCGTGACGAAAACATAATTGAAAATATCGAACACCCGGCTGCTCACGGAATTGCGCTGGCCCGCCGGGCCGTCCGCACGGCGAATGGAATGGTTCGGGGAAAGCGTCGCTTTCTGCGTCATGGTTTCTGCCTCCTCCCTCAATACAAGCCCTGCTCGCCAAGGGAGTGGGCAATCTTGTTCGCCGTCACAACCAGCGTCACGCTCACGACGGCCTTCATCAGACCCACGGCGGAAGCGTAGCTGTACTGGCCGTTTTTGAGGCCCTGCTCGTAAACGAACACATCCAGCGTCTGCGAAACGCTGCGGTTGAGCGCGTTGGCCATCAGGATCAGGTGATCGTAGCCCGTATCGAGCATGCTGCCCATGCGAAGAATCAGCATCAGCACAATCGTGGAGCGAATCGCCGGGAGCGTGATATGCCAGAGCCTGCGAAGGCGCCCTGCGCCGTCCACCATCGCCGCCTCGTAAAGCTGCACGTCCACGTTCGTCAGCGCCGCGAGGAAGATGATCGTCCCCCACCCGGTTTCCTTCCAGATCGTCTGCCCGATGATCATCCAGCGGAAAACCGCCGGATCGGACAGGTATTTGACCGGCCGGCCGAGCATCTGCTCGGTCAGCTTATAGAGAATGCCGGAAGAGCCGAAAATAACGAACGTGATGGAAACGACGATAACGATCGAAATAAAATGCGGCACGTACAGGAACGTCTGCAGCACCTTTTTATAGCGCAGCGACTGCATTTCGTTCAAAAGGAGCGCCAGAATAATCGGCGCGGGAAAATAAAAGACGATATTCATCAGCGAAAGGATGAGCGTATTGGCCAGATACCGCGTCCACGCGGGCGATTTGAAGAAGTAACGGAACCACTTCAGCCCCACCCACTGGCTGCCGAACACGCCGGAAAACGGCACATAGTTTTCAAACGCCATCACAACGCCCCACATGGGCAGGTATTTGAAAACGAGGAAATAGATAACGCCCGGAATCAGCAGCAGATACAGCCATTTATCGCGCCGTATATCCACGCCCAGCCTCCGCCAGTATTCGCGGCCTGTTCCATGCAGCGCCCTGACGCGCTTCGCCTCCGTCCCGTTCATGTGCGTTCCTCCTCCCGCATCAATTCGGTCAGCATCAGAAATGTCAGCCCCTGGCCGTACGCCGTGGGCGTTACGATAATTTTCCTGTAATGCTCCAGGTCATGTCCCATGCCGGTGCCGCCGGAAACGCCCTGCACCGCGCCTTCCGCGTCGATCTGCGCAATCACCGCATCCGCCGTCATGCGGCCCATTTCGCGATACCGCTCCCCTTCCAGCCAGCCCAGCCGCAGTCCCTTGATGATGCCGTAGGCGATCCCCGCGGTGGCGCTGGTTTCGCAGTAGGTTTCCTCCACATCGACAAGCGTGGTAAACAGTCCGTTCACGCGCTGATACTTCCACAGCGCCAGCGCCTGATCCTGATAGGCCGCTTGAATCAGCCGCATGGCGGCGTTCCTGCGCCCCGTAATGTCGCCCAGCTCTACGGCCGAAACGGTGAACCACGCGTTTCCCCTCGCCCAGAAGGCTTTCGCGAAGTTGTTGCGCCCGTCGAACGTCCAGCCGTGATAGAAAAGCCCGGTCACCTTGTCCTGCAAATAGCGTATGTGCAGCAGGAACTGGTATTCCGCTTCGTCGATCCATTCAGGCCTGTCGAGCACGACGCCCGCCTTGGCCAGGAAGAGACAAACCATCATCAGCGTATCGGACCAGAGCTGCTGGTAGTGCTTATTCCAGACCGTGCAATGCTGCAGCCCGCCATACTCCGTGCGCGGCATTTCGTGCAGCACCCAATCCGCCCAGCTTTCGATCACCGGCAGATACGCCGGATTGCGCGTTTCGTCATACAGGCACGTCAGCGCCAGCACAGGCGCGACGGTGTTGACGTTGCGGTGCGGCGGATCCATCTGCAGCCGCCGGTCGTACCACGCTGTCAGATAATCGAGAATCTTCTTTTCGCCGCTCTGCTGATACGTTTTATAGATGCCGTAAAGCGCCACCCCGGTCGGCCATTCCCAGTTGTCCATCGTCAGATGACCGTTAGAGGGGTCGTCCTTATGCTCCTGCTGCAACATCTTCAGCACCCGGCCGGCCAGTTCGTTGTAGTCCATTTCCGCGCCCCTCCCGGTTGTTTGTTTTACCTCTGTTCTGTTAGCGCTTTCATTTTATCATTTATGGCTAAATCTGTCAATAGCCTTCTAAATAATACTTCAATTATCCTGTTATGTTTGTTGTACCGTTATGCATCGCCCCGTTCGATTTAAGCGCACACAATAGGCTATATGAAAAAGCGGCGGGAATCATTCCCGCCGCTTGTCAATCGTTTTCTCTTATCGCACAAAATGCGTCGCTACGCGCTTTTCCTTTTCCGGCAGGCCGTATTTCTCCCTGCCCAGCGCGATGCTCTTCATCAGAAAGGTCATGTTCCGCGCAAGCGTGCGCATCGTCTGCAGACCTTCCGCGTCCTGCTCCGCCTCGCCCGGCGCGCGGCCATGGATGCTGTTCCAATACTGGCTCGAGGCCACGGGCATTCCGGAAATCGTAAAGAACTTGTTCAGCTCGTCAAACGTCGCAGACAGCCCGCCCCTGCGCGCCGCAACGACAGCCGCGCCGACCTTCATCGTCTTGTCAAAGCGCGTACTGTAAAACAGCCGGGTCAGGAAAGCGACGAGCGTCGCGTTGGCCGAAGCATAATAAACCGGGCTGCCGATAACAAGACCGTCGCATTCTTCAAACGCTTTCGCCGCCTCGTTGACAGCGTCGTCAAAAACGCATTTCCCGTGCTGCCCGCACCAGTTGCAGCTCACGCACCCGCGAATCGCCTGACCGCCAATCTGCAAAAGCTCCGTTTCCACGCCTTCCTGCGCAAAAACCGCTTCCATCTCCCGCAGCGCGATAGCGGTATTGCCGTTCGTGTGAGGGCTTCCATTGACCATGAGCACTTTCATCGAACTTCCCCCTTTTTCGAATGTTCTATACTTTCTTTCGCTCGCAGCAGCTGCCGCGTTCGATCATTTCGCACGGCATCATCCGCCGCCCGCTTTCCTCCAGCCCGAGCAGCATGCGCACGGCCAGCCGCCCCGTTTCGCTCTGATGCGTGCAAACGCTCGTCAGCGGCGGCTGCACGCAATCGCAGATGAAAATATTATCGCAGCCGATCACGCTCATGTCCTCCGGCACGCGCAGCCCGCGCGCCTGCGCCGCCCGCATCACGCCCACGCCGACCAGATCGTTCGCCGCGATCACAGCCGTCGGCCACTGGCTGGGCAGCAGCTGCGAGAGCATCGTTTCAAACTGTCGCGCGCCGTCGTCGATCGTGCAAAGCCCAAACCGGCGATACTCCCGGATATACGGCAGGTGCGCCGCCTGCAGCCCCCGGGCGTAGCCCGCATCACGACTATACGGCGCGTCGCTTTCGTCAAAGCCTCCCAGGAGCGCAATGCGCTCATGTCCGCGCTCCGCAAGCATCTGGATCGTCTGCGCCGTCCGTTCGGCGAGATCGTTCGTCACCGACGGATATTCCAGCGCCTGCGGCATGCTCCCCGTCAGCACGACGGGCATGTATTGCTGGATCGCGTCCAGCTTTCGCCGCCATTTTTCCATCTCATTCGCGATGAATTCCAGGCAGATGATTACGCCGTCCAGTCGCCGCTCCCCCAGCACCTCGACGATGTCCTGCCCCGCCGCGTTCATGTTTTCCCATGGGAAAAGCATCATGACGTATCCGTTCGCGGCCGCTTCGTCATATGCCCCTTCGAAAATTTTGACGTAGTTCGGGTTCGTCAGCTTGGGCAGGATGATGCCCAGCGTGTGCGTGTGGCTCTGCGTCAACCCCCGCGCGACGGCGCTCGGCTGATAATTGCAGCGCGCAATCACCTCTTCAATTTTCGCACGCGTCGCCGGCTTCACATTGGCGGAGCCCTTCAGCACGCGCGAAACCGTGCCGATAGAAACGCCCGCCTGCTCGGCGATATCATAAATGGTCACTTTGTTTCTTTTTATCATAACCCCTCCGGCCGCCGGTCGTTGCTTATATCGATGTAATAAAACAAGCCGGTACGAGGGTAGTATAGCATAGTTTTCGCAAAAGCTCAAGACGGAAGAAAGCGCTTACATTAAAGTCGCGCACAAGCGCTTGTATTCTCACGCAAAGAAAAACCGCTTGCCATGCGGAGCCGCACAGCAAGCGGTAATAAGGTCACTTATTCCCGATTTATTACACTGCGCTGTCAGGATCATATCGTCATAAACGTCGTCTCCTTCCAGCGTCGTTAGACTGCCCGGTCTGCCGGGCACATTGGTAAATGTTGCGCGTTCGGCGGGAATGGTGATCGGCGGCTGTTCCAGCACATGAATGCCGTATTCCGTGCATTTTACACCATTCCATGAAAACCAGTCGTTCAAAATACACCTCCATGTGTTGAAAAAGCGCTATCCGCATGGATAACGCTTCAGTATATGAAAACGGCCTTATTGATAGACAATCCCGTTTCGCTCCGAGTGTTTCGTTAGTATAAACGCCACCGCCAGCACCAGACATTCCGAAATGCCATAGGTAAACCAGATCACGCCGCTGCCAAAAATGGCGGGCAGGCCGAGGATGATCAGAATGCTGAACACAAAGCTCCGCAGCGCGTTGAGGATAATGGCGGGCACCGAGCGCTTGGTGGAATACAGGTAAGAGGAAAGAAGCGTATTCAGACCGGCGATGATAAAGCCCCATACGTATTCCGGCATATGCCTTACGGTGAAGTCCAGCACCTCGCCCTCCGCGCCGAACAGCGCGCAGATGGGGCGGCTCAGGCAGACTGCCAGCAAGGTGCACAAAATGCTGCCCACCAGAGAAATCAGCATTCCTCGGCGACGATAGTACTTCAAGTCCTCATCGTGCTTTGCACCATACGCCTGTCCGAACAGGGGCTGCAGTCCCTCCGACGTGCCGAACAGCACCGACATGGAGAAGGAGGCTACATAAGGTCTCCGCACCGACCGCTAAGTTGGAGAACGGCGCGCTCCAAGGCACGCCGCATCTCCTGGTTTTTTCACAGTGTTCCCCTGCGCTCGTGTGTGTTTTAAGTCTCCGCACCGACCATGGCAGCGGCTTACAGACCGCTAAGAATTTGCTGGAATACTCGATAGTTCGTGTCATACTGCGTTCCGCAGTACACAGCAAACTCAATCGTTTCAAAGTTTTTCCGGTATTCCTGCGCTACCGTTTTCATCGCCTGCGCCACAACCGCCGGCGGGTTACGGAATGCACCGCAGCCAAATGCGCCAAGAATCACAACCTCATTTCCTTTTCTCCATGCAATTTCCAGCACCCGACGCATCCGTTTTTCATGCATGGCTTGCAGGTCTTCCCTGCTGATATGCACGGCGGCATCGCCATCACCTGCGTTCATTTCGTTGCTGGGACGCTCCCGCAGGTTGGGTGCAGCGTAAGTCAGGACATTGACCGAATACCACTTTTCTTCCGGCAACAACTGCGGGTAATCCGTGTCCGACTTAAAAACCATCACGCCCGGCGTGTAGATGCAGTCATCATTGTGCAACGGGTCATGTGCGCGGCGGTGTGGAGCATAAAAAGCATTCCATGCGTACTGCTCCTTCAGGTTTGCATAGAGTGTAGAGCAGCGGCAGATGGCTTCTTCTTGTGCAGATGAACCTTTGGTCACACCTCCACCCGGATTGGTTGCAGAGGCAAAATTCAAAATACAAACTTTCTTTCCTGCATAGGCATACGGTGCCGCTGCTTCCAGCGTCCGCTTTGGACTTACAATGATTTTGGCCGGTTTCTGATAAATCCGATGCTCTGGGCCATACCAGTGCCGTCCCGTGCCCGTGAAACACTCTTGCGCAGCACTGGAATTCTTGATTGCAGAGATCAGCCGTACGTTGCTGCTGTACCTTCTCTGTATCTTTCAAAATTACGCCTCCAATCGTTCCAGCGTCTGGGCAATCCCAGTAAGTGCCCTCTCCCGCTCAGCCTCCACAGTTTTCCGACCCAGCGGTTTTCCTGCATCATCCTCCACCGTGGGGATGGCTTTCCGCTGCACAAAGAGCTGCCGGGCAACGAGTTGTGTCCGCGCACGCAGACTGCGCAGCCCGATCTCAAACAACTCGATCTCCTCACAGACCCGGCGGTACGGAGTGATCAGTTCCTCCTCCCGCCGTTTCTGGATCTCCCGGTTCATAGATGCCAGCACCTTGTCGCAGTTGAGGACGGTGCGCTCCACCGGGTTGGAGGTGCCGCTGGTTTTGACCCGTTCTCCCTGCTCATGTGCTCCCTGCGACAGTTTGTAGATGATTTCCTCCCGCGTGTAAAACCAAGCAGAGGATTCATCGATCTGTTGCTTAAGTTCCTGCTTTCTCGCCAGAAGCTGTGGATAGGAATCGGCCAGTTCTCTGGCTTTTTCCATATAATCCGGTGTTCCAACAGAGATCTGCGCCTCACCGGGATGTGTTTCTTCGCTCATGGTCAAGCCCTCCTTTCTGACCGATGTTCTGTATCACATGACTGCCGCAGCCGAGAGATTCTTTTTTGCGGCTTTTCTCTCGGCTCGTTCCCGTGCTCTTGCCCTGCCTCGCTCCCAGCGTTCCACATTGATATCTGCCTGCCGCTTTGCCTCCTGCATCAGGATCGCCGGGTCCAGATCGGTCAGGGTGCGATACCACTTCGAGTGGAAGAATCGCTCCAGTTTCTTTTTGCTGGACCGGTGTTTCCATTCTTGCGGCTCCTGCACCAGCTTGAACAGTGCCTTCCGATAATCCTTGAATGCCTGCAAAACGATGGCGTTTGCCAGTTCTGCATAGCACTCGGCATACTCAACATTTCCCATCGGCGTGTTCCTTGCCGTTCTTGCGAACCTCACTGACCGTGTCGTACCAGGGCTCCGGCACCTGATCCCTGGTCATCCCAAAGCGGTAGATGCAGATGATGTGCCAGGCAGCTTCGTACATCATGTCCAGCACTCTGCGGTTGGGTTCCGGCAGGGTTGCGGCATACTGGATGAAGTCCTCCACAAACCGAGATTCCTGCAGGTTCTTCGTTCCGCCGTTCTTCTGGCGAGCAATGATGACCTCAGCAAACTGGAAGCATCGCTTTTTGTTCTGCTGGATCCAGTCGTATTTCCAGGTGACAGCGTTCAAAATGGCCTTGCGCTGCTCCTGCGTGGTGACCTTGGGTGCATCGACTGACACGCCTTTCTCTGCCATCCGAGCGTAGTGCTCCATTGCTCGGTCTTCCTTGCACATGTGCATCTGGCAGCGAATCTCGTTCAGGCGTGTGCTGCACATCATCTGCTCGATCATGTGCTCATAGGCTTCCTTCATCAGGAAGTCGAGGTTCATCTTGAGGTCTGCACAGCGGCGCACCGGGTTATCACCCAGCAGCTCACAGAGCAAGCCCGGCTCTCGGATAGGGCGGAACATCGCATACGGAGCAATGAACCCCGCCTCGTCTCGCTTGGGCTTCGTGCCCGTCACGGGAGCCGCCTTCTTGTAGACGTACTCCCGAGTTCCGGCATTCGTCTCCGATACCGTCATACGGTCGGCTTCCTTCAAAAACAAAATCTTATCCATTCTCTTTCCTCGTGTTTCATGCTTCCAGCCGTGCTTTGACGGCAGAAATCAGCTTTTCTTGTGTCATGTCCTTCTGTTCCAGAGCTGCCATCACGTCCTCATCCACCGTGTCCTTGGTGATGATGTGGTGGATGGTGACCACCTGTGTCTGGCCTTGCCGCCAGAGGCGGGCATTGGTCTGCTGGTAGAGTTCAAGGCTCCAAGTCAGACCGAACCAGACCAGAATATGTCCGCCCTGCTGGATGTTTAGACCGTGTCCGGCAGATGCCGGGTGGATCAGGGCAACCGGGATCTTTCCGGCGTTCCAGTCCTTGATGTCACCACTGGTCTTGATATCCCACACGGGGATCTTGAGCTTTTCCAGATGGTTAATGATGCGCTCCCGGTCATGCTTGAACCAGTACGCCACCAGCACCGACTGGCCGTTGGCGGCTTCGATCAAGTCCTCCAGTACTTCCAGTTTGTGGTCGTGCAGAACTCTCGCCTTGCCGTTTTCGTCATAGACTGCGCCATTACTCATCTGCAACAATTTTCCAGTCAGCGATGCAGCATTGGCAGCATCTATGTCCCCGTCCTTCAAGGGGATCAGGAGCTCCTGCTTGAGCATATCGTAGAGCTTGCGCTCCTCGGCGTTCATCTCGACCTCGTACCGTGTCGGGACGCAGTCCGGCATATTCAGGTAGTCCAGTGCCTTCATGGAGATGGTGATGTCCGAAATACGCTGGTAGATCAGCTCCTCGGCTCCCTCTTTTGGCTTGTACTGGAACACCACGCCGCTGGACGGGTTCATGGATGCTGCCTTGAAATATGCTTCTCGGTAGCGACCGATGAACTTACCCAAACGCTCTCCTCCATCCAAAATTCCGATCTCCGCCCAGAGATCCATAAGACCATTGGAGGACGGTGTGCCGGTCAGCCCGACCCACCGCTTCACATACGGTCGGACTTTTCGCAGGAACTTAAAACGCTGGGACTGGTAGTTCTTGAACGAGGATAGCTCGTCAATGACCACCATGCTGAAGTCCCAGCGCATCCCATTCTTCTCGTAGTACTCAACCAGCCACTTGACGTTTTCACGGTTGACCACATAGATCATGGCCGGATGGTGGACGGCGGCAATGCGTGTCTTCACATCGCCCACGACGATTGAAATGTCCAGATTTTTCAGGTGATCCCACTTCTCAATCTCAGCCGGCCACGTGTCTCTTGCGACACGAAGCGGTGCGATGATGAGGACCTTGTTGACCTCGAATGTGTTCAGCATGAGGTCTTGGATTGCGGTCAGGGTAATGACGGTCTTGCCTTAACCGCAACGGTTAGTTTCGGCTAATTTCGTAATAAAAAGAAAAAGCAGTCACATAGCACACACTACGCGACTGCTCTAAAATCTGTATTCTGCTCTGCCAACTGGAAACTTTGTATTTTGTTCCCTAATGGGCTTTACAAGCCCATTATAACATATGTGTCAAGGGGTTGCAAGTATGAAAAACACCGGCCTCTTCATTATCCAGTGTCTTAATCTAAGATGCGTGTTTTAAGATGCGTGTTTTAATGCTGGCTGTCAGCCTCGATGTCCTTCCGAACACCAGTAGTCGTCAGAAATTCAAGTCCCCAACGCAGACTCACCATATATCCCAGGTGTGGGCTCAATACCCTTCCGAGTATCACAAGGAGTTAGTAATTAACCTCCCTAACCGGAGCACAGCTTTAACGTGCCGCCGCACGGAACCTTCGGGTTCATTCTTATTATACGTTATTGAGTTATCTTTTGCAAGTCTTTAATCCTCACTTCAATAAATCCGCCTGTCCTCACTTCAATAAATCCGCCAAGCTGTACTCTCCTCTTGGAATATTAGCTGTCCTGCGATATTCATGGATTGCGTCGACCAACTTCCGTGTATCACTAAAGTAGTCGTGTACAAATTCATAGGATTTCACATCGTGCATTTTCAAATCCACCTTGCAAAATTCACTCGGCTTTTTTCCGGAACGCTTAAACTTGTCATACATGCCTTCGCTGTGAATTATCAACATTTCGATTTCAGGTGCTATAACAACATTTATCACGTCGATTTTATGTTCATATGCCTTACTCAGACGAAATTCCTCGCGCCTTGAATCCAGAATTCTGATAATTGAAATCTGTGCATTAAACCCTTTTCTCAAATGTTGCTCTTCAAATCTTTTTGCGTTTCGGCAACGGATGACCTTCTCATCCAGCATTTCATCTCTTGAAAAAATCAGCAATCCATTATCCACCAATATGTCAATAATTGCTGCTTCTGCCGAACCCTCGCAGATACACGCCTTATATTTTGCCAGTTCCATCTTCCTGCCTCCTTAGTTTACAGATGCAGAAAGACTTTTCTTCAAGCGAATATAAGCCTCATATGCAGGAGTCGTTCCCTCAAGGAAACCGCTCTGGTATGCATCGCTTTTCTTGATGTCGTTTCTCTTCAGAATATTGCTTAGATTATTTACGGTAATGCCTTTTCTATTTCTCACAATGTTGATTGCGTCATTGCGGTCATATTCATCCAAAATCTCAGGATAATGCGTTGTAAAAATCAGCACGCCGCCTTTTTTATTCAGTCGCGCATCCATAAAGAAACGAATCAAGGTCATTACAATTTCTTTATTAAAATGATTTTCTATCTCGTCAACCAAAAGATATCCGCCAGACCGAAGTACTTCTTTAACCATCGAAAAAGTTACAATTCCTTTTATTGTGCCGGAAGACAGGTATCTTTCCAATTCCTGCGCATTATTCAAAACCATTTCGTCTTCATCATAGAATTTTAGATGAATTATCTGTTTTGTTTCATTACGTTCAAAGCAGAGTTTTTCAATCGTTGGATCAAGAAACGCAATAACATCTACCGGGATATCTTCTGTAAATGGCAGAACATTTACATTTGTATAAGAAAGAAGGCTACATATATCCAAACTATCATTAGCTTTCTTGTTGTGCGCAATAACAAAACTGACATCATCTGACAGGAACAATTCATCTGCATTGCGTACAGAAACAGGTGTCATCTCGCTAAAATCAGTAAGATACTTCTTGCTTTTAACGCTTTGCAGCGGCTTTTCCCACAGCTTTTCATTTAAAATATAATATGTGTACTCGCCACTTTTCCCTTTTCTGGATGCAATTTCCGTTTCAAGGCAGCATACATTTTGCTCTTTGTCTAGGAAAAAGATATTAAAAGTGGCTTTTTCTGTAGCCCCCAGAATCGTTTTTGCTTCTACATGGTTGATCGGCTCATTATTCAAAATGCTGAGAGCCAATTGGATCACCTTTAGTACGGAGGTCTTACCAGATGCGTTAATTCCAATAAACGCATTTGCCATATGCAGATACATATTCTGCCCCAAGCTAAAGAGGCTTTCCTTATCTTCATCGCAAACACGCTGCTGCGCATAAAACACCAAGTCCAGTTCCTGCTTAAACAGTGGCAGACCGTTTGCCACAATACGAAGCACCTTCATAAGCCATCCTCCATTAAAAACACTTTTCGTGTTTTTATTAGTTCTCATGCTTATTATAACTCACGTCTCAAAAAATATCAACTGAAAAATCGTTTTTATTTTTTGCATGCCCATTTGCAGGTCTAAAATTTCTTCCAGCTCCAAACCGGAATACTCAGCAATCTTCTTAAGCGAGAGAGCGTTATCCTCCAGCATTCGCTTTGCCATTTCGATTAGATGCTCGTGTACCCTTTCTCTTATGTAATCTTCATAGAGCTTGTTCAAATGAAACACCTCATCCCTTATTCTTATCCCACAGCACAATTTGGCTGCGACAATTTTCCTGACTTTTGAAGTGCTTACTGCAACAAAATTCTCACTTTCTAAGGCACTGTTTGCGACAAAATTCCGTCTTTTCCATTATTGGCAGCGTCCATCACTCATAAAATCCGTCGAAAATTCGTCTAATGCACGGAACAGCCTCTCACGCCGGTCTGCGTCGCGCCGCTTTTGATCACACTCCACCCACTCTTCCAGCGTCAGCGGCGTGTAATCCGAATACATACAGAAGCAGTTGATCATCTGGCATGGCACCGGCAGTTCTTCTTCCTGATGGGCACTTTTCCGCAGCGTGGCTCTGGTCTCTTTGCAAAACCTGTCCACCAGCTCCTGATCTGCGGTTTTGTGGATGTGGCCATGCAGCATGTAGGTCAACGGTGTTCCATTCGCTCCTCGCCGGAACTGTCTGTTATAGCAGAATATCGGGTAGTGCATCAGCACGATTTTCCGCTTATTGTCATGGATCTCCGCATAGTCCTTGACCCATTCAAACCGGGATGCGTCAAAATCCATGTCCCTTAAGTACCTCTCATCGTGATTTCCACGGATCAAGCAGAGTCGTCCCTTCAGCCGACACAGTATTTCGTTGGTTTCCTTTCCGTTGCCAAGAGACAGGTCGCCAAGGATTACGACCTCATCGCGAGCGTGGACCTTTTTATTCCACTTTTCTATCATCACTTCGTTCATCTGCTCCACAGATTCAAAATCACGGTTAT
>CAKTTL010000022.1 GCA_934615235.1 uncultured Clostridia bacterium | reverse complement strand
TTCATCGCCCTGCGCGTGACGGCCGACTTCGAGCCGAAAATCAAGGACGGCCTCATCGCCGTGGAAGACATTCAGGACAGCGTCGAATCGGTGCTTTCCAAGTCCGGCTATACCGACGTGGCCAAGGCCTACATCCTCTATCGCCGCCAGCGCGAAAAGCTGCGCAACATGCAGTCCACCTATCTCGATTATAAAAACACCGTCAACAACTACCTCAAAATCAACGACTGGCGCGTCAAGGAAAACAGCACCGTCACCTATTCCGTCGGCGGCCTGATCCTTTCCAACTCCGGCGCGATCACGGCCAACTACTGGCTCAGCGAAGTATACGACGAGGAAATCGCCGAAGCGCATAAGGCGGCCGATATTCATCTGCACGATCTTTCCATGCTGACCGGCTACTGCGCCGGCTGGTCGCTCAAGCAGCTGATTAAAGAAGGCCTGGGCGGCGTAACCGGCAAGATCAGCAGCAAGCCCGCCAAACATCTGGCCACGCTGTGCAATCAGATGGTCAACTTCCTGGGCATCATGCAGAACGAATGGGCGGGCGCGCAGGCGTTCTCCAGCTTCGACACCTATCTCGCGCCGTTTGTGCGCGCGGATAACCTGTCCTACGATCAGGTCAAAAAGTGCATCGAATCGTTCATTTTCGGCGTGAACACGCCTTCCCGCTGGGGCACGCAGGCCCCCTTCTCCAACATCACGCTGGACTGGACCGTTCCGCGCGATCTGGCGAACCAGCCCTGCATCGTCGGCGGCCAGGAAATGGATTTCTGCTACGGCGACGTACAGAAAGAAATGGACATGGTCAACAAGGCGTTCATCGAGATCATGATCGAGGGCGACGCGGACGGCCGCGGCTTCCAGTACCCGATCCCGACGTATTCCATCACGCGCGACTTCGATTGGAGCGACACCGAAAACAACCGTCTGCTCTTCGAAATGACGAGCAAATACGGCACGCCGTATTTCAGCAACTATATCAACTCCGACATGGAACCCAGCGACGTGCGCTCGATGTGCTGCCGCCTGCGGCTGGATCTGCGCGAGCTGCGCAAAAAGAGCGGCGGCTTCTTCGGCAGCGGCGAATCGACCGGCTCGGTCGGCGTGGTTACAATCAATCTGCCGCGCATCGCCTATCTCTCGGCGGACGAGAAGGAATTCTACAAGCGCTTGGACCACATGATGGACATTTCCGCGCGCTCCCTGAAAATCAAGCGCACCATCATCACCAATCTGCTGCACGAGGGACTGTATCCGTATACGAAGCATTACCTCGGCTCACTGGATAACCACTTCTCCACCATCGGCCTGGTCGGCATGAACGAAGCGTGCCTGAACGCCAAGTGGCTCGGCATCGACCTTTCCAAGCCCAAAGCGCAGCAGTTCGCCAAGGATGTGCTCAACCACATGCGCGAGCGTCTGAGCGACTATCAGGAGCAGTACGGCGATCTGTACAACCTCGAAGCCACGCCGGCGGAATCCACGAGCTACCGTCTGGCCAAGCACGACGTGCAGCGCTATCCGAACATCATCACCGCCGCGCGTCCGGGCGAGACGCCTTACTACACCAACAGCTCCCACCTGCCGGTCGGTTATACGGAGGATATTTTCTCCGCGCTGGATATTCAGGACGAGCTGCAGACGCTGTACACCTCCGGCACGGTGTTCCACGCGTTCCTCGGCGAAAAGCTGCCCGACTGGCACGCCGCGGCGACGCTTGTGCGCAAAATCGCCGAAAATTACCGCCTGCCGTACTACACGCTTTCCCCCACCTACTCCGTCTGCCCGGAGCACGGCTACATCGCGGGCGAGCATTTCGAATGCCCCAAGTGCGGCGCGCGCAGCGAAGTTTACAGCCGCATCACCGGCTATTACCGCCCGGTGCAGAACTGGAACGCCGGCAAAACGCAGGAATTCCACGACCGCAAGGTGTACGATGTCGGCGCGTCGAAGCTGACGCACGTTGGCCCGCTGGACGAGGAAGAGCGGATGGCGCGCGCTGAATCTGCGGCGCAGAGCGCCGCTGTGAAAGACGGCGCGTATCTCTTCGCTACCGCGACCTGCCCGAACTGCCGCGTCGCCTGCCAGCTGCTGGAAAAAGCGGGCGTAAGTTATCAGAAGCTGCTCGCAAACGAGAACGCCGAACTGGCCACGCTGCTGGGCATCAAACAGGCCCCGACGCTCGTCGTTGTGAAGGATGGCAAAGCCGAAAAATACGTCGGCGTGGGCGATGTGCGCAAGTTCATCAGTGAAACCACGGTTACCGCGTAAGAAGAAATAACAAAGAAGCGGATTTGAACCCCAAACGGGTTACAAATCCGCTTCTTTTATTTTAATAAAGACGGCTTTCTTGGAGGAAGGGGGTTTGGGGGAAGGGACCTTCTTTCTCCTGAAAGAAGGTCCCTTCCCCCAAAAACACGTCTTCTCCCATCACTCCACCATCCCGACGAACCTGCCGATCGCATCCAGGCCCGCATCGATGTCCTCGCGGCTGACGGCGTACGAAATGCGGCAGAATCCCGGCGCTTCGAACGCGTCGCCCGGAACGACGGCCACGTTGACCGCGTCGAGCAGCATCCGGCTGAGCGCGACCGCGTCCTCAATCTTCTCGCCCCGGAACGTGCGGCCGATCAGCTTTTTCACGTTAAGCATAACATAGAACGCGCCGTGCGGCGTGATGCAGCTGACGCCGTCCATGCCGTTAATCTTGGCGACCATCAGCTGGCGGCGGGCGTCGTATTCTTCGCGCATGGCGCGAATATAAGCCGCACCGTTTTGAAGCGCCTTATAGGACGCATACTGCGCGATGGAGTTCGCGCCGGACGTCGCATGGCTCTGATAAGCCGCCATGGCGTTGACAATATCCTCGGAGGCAGCGGCATAGCCCATGCGCCAGCCAGTCATTGCAAACGTCTTCGACAGGCCGTTGATGACGATCGCCTGCTTGTGAATCTGCGGCCCGAAGGACGCGATGGACACATGCTGCTGACCGTCGTAGATGAGCCGTTCGTAGATTTCGTCGCTGACGACGTAGATTTCCTTTTCAATCGCAAACTCCGCGATTTTCTCCAGCAGTTCCGGCGGATATACGCAGCCGGTCGGGTTGTTCGGGCTGTTGATGACGATCGCCTTCGTGCGCGGCGTGGTCAGCTTTTCCAGCAGCTTCAGGGAAGGCAGGAAGCCCTCTTCTTCCTTTGTTTTGACCATAATCGGCACGCCGCCGGCCATGCGGATCATTTCCGGATAGCTCACCCAGCAGGGCGTGGGCAGCAGCACCTCGTCGCCCGGGTTGAGAATGGCGACGAACGCGTTGAGCAGCGCCTGCTTTGCGCCGTTGGAGACGATCACCTCGGTGGGTTTATAATGAAGGTTGTTGTCGCGCTCAAGCTTTTCGCAGATCGCGCCGCGCAGCTCCTTCGTGCCGGCGACCGGGGTATAGCGCGTCAGTCCCAACTTCAGCGCCTCGCGCGCCGCGTCGCAGATATATTCCGGCGTAGGAAAATCCGGCTCGCCCACTGCAAACCCGTAAACATGCTTGCCCTCCGCGCGGAGCTGCTTGGCCCGCGTGTTGATTTCAAGGGTGGCAGAAGGGGAAATGCCCGTGCAGCGGCTGGAAAGATAAAGCGACATGATATTTTTTCCTCCGATTCCGAAACGAATTCGAATCGCCATGCGATTGCTGTTTTTGAATTTCGGATAGTATTATACTACGCTGTGCGCTGTTTTCCTGCTCCATTTTTCTTAAAAATGAAATTTTATTTTTCTTTTCCTGCATTTTTGCCTTTCTGCCGGTTTTCCTCTCTAAAAATTGGGCGACATTTTCGCCGCGCGAAAAATCAATTTTCTTCGCGGTTTAGAAGGAATTTGCGGGAAAGCAGCGAATAGATATCTGGTATGACAAAGACGGCGTATGTCGTCTGAACGATGGAGGTGTTACGAGTGACATCAAAATTCCTGCGCATTCTTACGGCAATCCTGACTGTGTCTTTGCTGCTGGGCGCAACCGCCGTTGCCGCCCCTATGACATATAATGCGCTGACCATGCCCGCCGCCTATACCACCGGCGCGTACGGCGTGAACGAAGTGCCCGAAGGCAAGTCCCCCACCACCGGCCTCGACTGGGAAGGCGAATACCGTCCCGTCGTCGTGCAGATCAGCAACTCCGCGCAGGCGCGCCCGCACTGGAACATGTCTGAGGCGGATATCGTTTACGAGTCTCTGCTGTGGGGGCCGGGTCATACCCGCTACACCGCGATCTATAACGACAACCATCCCGATTTCGTCGGCGCGGTCCGTTCCGCCCGTCTGCATCACTGCCAGATCCGCCAGGAATGGGACGCTCCCTTCGTCTTCTGGGGCGGCCAGGATACGGCCGGCACGAGCATCTACGATTACTTCAAGGATAACGACGTCAACTCGAAGTTCCTTTTCAACGGCATCAAAGGCGATTACGGCGTTCTGGCCCGCTCCAGCGAGCGCGTTTCCCCGCATAACGCGTGGGTGAACCTCAAAAAGCTCGTTGAAGAGAAATGGCCCACGAACGACGACGGCACGCCTTACAAGCCCGCAAGCCACGCCTTCAAGTTCTCCGAAACCGATTACGAGAAGGGCTATGAAAGCGCTGTGAAAATGGCGTTCTCCTACGCGGACGATTACGAGCCGAGCTACGTCTACAACCTCGAAACCGGTTCCTATGACCGCTATTACAACGGCGAAAAGATGATCGACGGTTATTCCAACAAGCCGATCGTCGCCGATAATGTGATCGTGCAGTACTGCGAAACCTACTACTACAACGGCATCGCTTCCCGCCCTGTCGTTGAGCTGACCGGCAGCGGCGTGTGCGACGTCTACATCGGCGGCAACCACATCCGCGGCAGCTGGAGCCGCAAGGCTGCGGGCGACCGCACCATCTACATGGATCTCAACGGCGAGGAAATCACGCTTAAGCCCGGCAAAACCTTCATTCAGCTGATCGCTTCCTCCGACGTTTACACCATTACCGATGCGAACGGCAAGGAAACTGAAATTGATATCGGCTATGAAGTCAAGGCCGTCGATTACGGCGACATTGACGCCAGCGAACTGGACAACATGGCGTCCTCTGAAGATTCCGGCAGCAAAAAATAATTCTCCATGCAGCTTTATGGGAGCGGAAAACCGCTCCCATTTTTTACATAAACTTTTCCTGCAAGATTTCCATGGTAAATTCGTTATATTACTGGAAACGGAAGCAAGGAGAAACACAAAATGAAAAAAATAAAACTGCCCGCGCTGCTGCTGGCGGCCGTCCTTGCGCTCTGCCCTGCGCTTGCTTCGGCCAAAACGCTCTCCTACGGCAGCACCGGCGACGAGGTAACCGCACTGCAGGAACGGCTGACCGAGCTTTACTATTACACTTTCCGCATCACGGGAAAATATCAGGAACGCACGGAAAAAGCGGTTTCGGATTTTCAGGCCGCAAGCGGCCTCCCTGTAACCGGCAAGGCCGACGACGCGCTTCAGGCGATGATTTTTGCCGAGGACGCGCTGCCCAAACCGACGCCCACGCCGCAGCCGACGCTCAGCCTCCAGGAGCCGTATCCCGGCTCGCCCGTCCGCTATGAAATGACCGGCGATAACGTGCGCCGCATTCAGACGCGGCTTGCCGCGCTGGGCTATTACAATATCGAAATCAGCGGCAAATTCCTTGGCAACACGCGCAACGCCGTCCGCGCCTTCCAGCAGAATAACGGCCTTACCGTAGACGGCGTCGTCGGGCAGGATACCTGGAACGCGCTTTTCTTCGACGAAACGACCGTCGACGCAGCCGCCACGCCCAAGCCCTCGCCTACGCCCGCCCCTGCGCCCTACCGCATCGGCGTAGATATCACCAACCAGGTGACCACCGTTTACGGGCGGGACGAGCAGGGCGAATACACGCAAATCGTCAAGCGAATGCTCTGCACCACCGGCACGGAAAAGGATCCGACGCCCCTCGGCACTTTCACGCTCAACGGCAAAACCGCGCGCTGGTGCTACTTTGACAAATGGGACACGCACGCGCAATACTGGACGCGCATCACCTCGTCCATCGCTTTCCACTCGGTTATCTACTCCGAACCGAACGAGATGGCGCTTGCCACCAGCACCTATCGCAAGCTCGGCCAGCGCGGCTCGCACGGCTGTATCCGGCTGCTCGTGGACGACGCGCGCTGGATCTATCAAAACTGCGGCAAGGGCACCGAAGTTGAAATTTACGAAGGAGAACCGGATCCGGAGCTGCCCAAATCGCTCAAACCCGCGCCACTGGATACCAGCGTAATGCTCCCGCAGACCACGCCGCGGCCCACGCAGCCGCCGGTTTACGACTCCGCCGCGCAGCCGCCGCTGCCGCTGAAAACGCTCTCCACCGGCTCCACCGGCGAGGCGGTCTACTGGCTGCAATGCAGGCTCGCCGAGCTCGACTATTATAAAGGCACCGTCACCGGCGGATACTATGACGGCACGAAAAACGCCGTCAGGCAGTTCCAGCGCGACAACGGCCTCGAAGCCGACGGCATCGCCGGCCGCAAAACGCTGCGCGCGCTTTACGCAGATGTTCTGGCGACCCCGTCGCCCGAGCCTGCCACGCCCGCCCCGACTGTCGCGCCGTCCCCATCCCCTACGGCGCAGCCGTCCGAATCCCCCACAAAAGCCATTGAACCCTGACGGAGGCATGACATGGAAAAGAAACGCATTTCGCTCATTGTCCCCTGCTACAACGAACAGGAGGCGCTGCCGCTGTTCTATGAGGCCGCTTCGCGGCAGATGGCCGCGCTGCCCGGCTATGACTTCGAATTGCTCTTCGTCGACGACGGCTCGCGCGACCGCACGCTCTCTCTGCTCAAAGCATATGCGGAAAAGGACGCGCGCGTGCGTTATCTTTCCTTCTCGCGCAACTTTGGCAAGGAAAGCGCAATGTACGCCGGCCTCGTTAACGCTTCGGGCGATTACGTCGCCTTCATGGACGCCGATTTGCAGGACCCGCCCGAGCTATTGCCGCAGATGCTGGACGCGGTTGAAAAGGAAGGCTTTGATTCCGCCGCCGCGCGCCGCGTCAACCGCAAAGGCGAAGGGCGCGTGCGTTCCTTCTTCTCGCGCAGCTTTTACGGCTTCATGTCGCGCCTGACGCGCATGGCGATGGTCGAAGGCGCGCGCGATTTTCGCCTGATGACGCGCGAATTCGTCGACGCGCTGCTTACGCTGAGCGAACGCTGTCGCTTCACGAAGGGGCTTTTCAGCTGGGTCGGCTTTAAAACGAAGTGGATCGGCTACGAAAACGTCGAGCGGGCCGCTGGCGAAACAAAATGGAGCATGTCGCAGCTGTTCAAATACGCCTTCGAAGGGATCATCGCCTTCTCCGTTGCGCCGCTGACGTGGGCGTCCGTTTTCGGCATCGCCTTCTGCGGCATTGCGCTGCTGGCGTTTCTGTTCGTGTTCATCCGGGCGCTCGTATGCGGCGATCCCGTGGCGGGCTGGCCGTCGCTGGTGTGCATCATTCTCTTCCTCAGCGGCGTACAGCTTTTCTGCCTGGGCATGGTCGGCCAATACCTCTCCCGCGTTTATACGGAAACAAAACGCCGCCCGCTGTATATCTGCCGCGAATCGAACGTTGAAAAAGAAAAATTTGTCAAAATAGGTTGACAAAAACAAGGAACGGAGGTATAATATCTTCCGTTCTGAGATGCGCCATTAGCTCAGTTGGTAGAGCACCTGACTCTTAATCAGGGTGTCCCGGGTTCGAGTCCCTGATGGCGCACTTTTTTTATACCATTTTTTGCTCCAAATCAAAAAAAAGCCGATAAACTCACGCTGCCTGCCGGCGCATGGTTTATCGGCTTTTTTCTTATTGCCGCCTGTTTTTGCCTCGCCTATTCCCAGCGGAAGAAACGGACGGAGAATCCCGCGCAAAGCGCGGTAAGCCCAAGCATCACGCAGACCGGCAGCAGAATGTTCCCTGTGCCAACGCCCAGGAACGCGTTCTTCATCATCGTGACGCCCTGCGTGAGCGGGAAAAAGCTGACGATCTTCTGCATTGCACGCGGCATAACCTCAATGGGTAGCGTTATGCCGGAAAAGATCAGCATCGGAAAATAAAGAATGGACGCGATTATACTCGCCTGTTTCGTATCCTTCGCCACGCCGCCGACCAGCATCCCGACGGAAAGCGTTGACAGCATGGTAATCAGCCAGCTTCCAAGGAAGCCAGGCAGCGAGCCGTGCAGACGAACCTTCCAGAAAAGCGCCGCAACGGCCAGTGTTGCCAGCGACACGATACAGTAAACGACATACATCGCCAGCTCAACGCCCAGAATAAACACCGGGCTGACCGGAGTGACGCGGAAGCGTTTGAGCACCTTGCGTTCTCTGGAATCGGATACCGCCTGCGGCAATCCCATCAGGCCGCCCGCACAAATTGCAATCGCGCCGGCCGCGCCGAAAGACTGCTCCAGGAACGTATAGCCTGCGCCGCTGTAGGCAGGCTTTGCGCCGTAGATGACGCCGAGGATGGCGAAAATCGCCAGCGGCATGATCACAGCAAAGATCGGCATATTCATATCCCGCAGGCTGAGTTTCAGCTCTGTTTTCAGAAAAATGTAAAAGCGTTTCATTCGTCCGCCTCCTCGTCTGAAAGGCGCAGATACGCGTCCTCAAAACGTTCGCAGCCGCACTGCTTCTTCGCCTGCTCCACCGTGCCGCGGAAGACGGGCGCGCCCTTTTTCAAAATGCAGATTTCATCGCACAGCGCCTCCACCTCGTCCATGAAGTGCGACGTTAAAAAGATCGTCAACCCGTGTTCCTTCAGTGTTTCAAGCGTTTTCCATACGCCGCGCCGTGCTTTCGCGTCCAGGCCGGTGGTCAGTTCGTCAAGAAAGACCAGCTCCGGCTGCGGAATCAGCGCCAGCACGATAAAAAGCCGCTGCCGCTCGCCGCCGGAGAGGTTTTTAACCAACGCGCCGGTCTTCTCCCCGATACCAAACTGCGCGCACAGCGCGCGCCAATCGGCGGGCTTGCGATACAGGCTGGCGATTTCTTCGCACAGCTCTGAAACCTTGATTTCTTTCTCGTAGTCCCCTTCCTGAAACTGCGCGCCGATGCGCTGAAAGAGCGCGCGGCGGCTTTTCTTCGGGTCCTGCCCCAGCAGGCGCACGGTTCCCGCGTCCGCCTGTTTCGTCCCTAAAATGCATTCGATCGTGGTGCTTTTGCCCGCGCCGTTCGCGCCGAGCAGGCCGAACACCGTGCCGCTTTGCATCGAAAAGCTCAGATGATCGACCGCCGTTTTCCCGTCGTAAACCTTTGTCAGTCCCTGCACGAAAACCGCTTCGCTCATTCCGAAATCCTCCTGACTGAGCGCAGTTCGATATATCCGCGCTGACCGCGCGGTTCCAGCTGAATCCGCGGGTTTTCATCGTCCCAGCGGTAGCCGATGACGGACGGGTCGTAGCCGTCCATGGCGGACTGTACGGTTCGGATGGCTTCACAGTACTCCTCTTCCCGGAAGGGCTGCCCCTGGAACATCAGATACTCCGCTTCGGGCAGGCAAATGGTATCAAATCCTTCGGGAACGATGCCCATATAATCGGTTTCAACCTCCACGCCCTGCACATAGGTAGAGGTATTCGGCTTTTTGTACTGCGGCGGCAGCCACATGGAAACAGGTTCCCCGCAAAGCGAGCGCATGCTCATCAGGATCCCCCACACGTCGCAGCCGACCTCTTCGCAGTACGGGAAATAATCCTCCGCGCTCCTGCCGCGTTTGATGATGCACAGCCGTTTCGGTTTTCGTACAATCTGTATGAAAATCGGTTGAATATTGGACACGTCAATCTTCTCCTTCCTCAGTTCACGATATTTTACGCCGTAAGGAACAAAGAACGTAACCGGTACAGGATGCTTCACATATTCGCTGGGATTCAGGCCAAATTCCCGGTAAAACGCCCGGGTAAAGGTATCTACATTGGAAAAACCGGCGTCATACGCCGCATCGATCACCTTGACTTCTCCGCTCCGAAGCCGCTTTGCCGCCTGCGTGAGCCTGTATTTGCGGATATATTCCGTAGGCGTACATCCGAGATAGTCCCGAAACAGCCGGTAAGCATACCAGGGAGAAAACAGCGAGGCGCGCGCCAGATCGGACAGGCTGATTTCCTCCGTCCGGTTCTTTTCAATGTAGTCCTGCATCCGCTGAACAGCCAGCACCTGTTCTTTCATTTGCGCTCAACTCCTTACACGGTATATTCTATCTCGCTGAGCAGATTCCTTCTCGACGTTCCTTGCTATTCGCCCCGTCTTCTTTCCACGTCAATTTCTCGGCGGCCTCCGTAATTTCCTTTTTCCCCTGCACGGGGACGCTATTTTTACCGCGCAAAGCGCGGCAAAATCTGCCGCTGCAAACGCAAAAGACCTCCCGTTGCAGCGTATCCGCGCAGCAGGAGGTCTTTCTCAATCATCCCTTATCCCATTTAACAGGGAACGATGCAAGGAGAAACTTACATGCGGTTTTCTTCGTACAGGCGCGCATACTCTTCGGCGATATCGTCGCCGCCCTGCTTGCGCCACTGCTCCATGCGGTTCTGGAATTCCGCCTTGTCGATTTCACCCATGATATACAGCGTCTTCGCGTCGCTCATCAGGGTATCCAGGTCGGAACCCAGCTCGGAATAGAGCTCGGAGATCAGGCCCAGCGAATCGTCCGCCACCGCGTAGGGCGCGTTTTCTTCGATGATCTCCAGATTGCGCTGCGCGCCGTAGTCCAGTTCAACCGGGATCGTGCGCAGGTTCGGCCAGCGGACGGCCAGCGGAATGGTATAGGGGTTGTAGATGCTGTTGGTGTAGAAGCTCTTGATGGAACCGTCCTCGTCGGACAGCATATGCGCAACGCCGTCCACCACTTCGTAGTTCTTGCCTTCCACGCCAAGCGCAAGCAGGTTGCACATTTCCTGATCGGCCAGGCGGTCGAAGATGTTGATCACCTTGTCCAGGGTTTCCTTATCAGGGATGGCCTTCTTGCTGAACAGCAGCACGCCGTTGTTTCCGCGGCCCGCGGCGGTGTAAGTATTGCCGTCGGCATTCTGGAACACGTTCTTGGAATGAAGCACTGCTTCAGGCTGCACCATCTGGCTCTGGAACGCGGTGATATCGGTGCTCGTGTTGAAGTACACGCCAGCCTTGCCCTGGATAAAATCGCCCTCATAATCGGCGCGCTGGCGGATGGAGAACTCCGGATGGATCGCGCCCATGGCGTACAGCTCGCGGCTGATATCCAGCGCCTGCATATACTCGTCGGTCAGTTCGGCCTTGATCATCTTGCCGTCCTCATAGCGCCGGTAACGGAGCTGATCGACGTTTCGCAGGCCTACCGGCAGGTGCGCACGATGAGCTATATCGTGCAGACAGGCGAAAAGCACCTGTACTGGTATCGCGAGCTGTTCCAGGACGACGTACTGTACAATTACGAATACAGCATCTATACGGAAACAGGCCTGCGAAACAACATCATGGCCGGCAACGAGCGAACCGTCCGGGAAATGCTGGTGGAACTGTACCGGCGCAACCTGCGTTCCAGCGTGCAGTCCGATCACGTGGTGCGCTTTTTCGCCTGCGACCTGTATCGACTGGTGAACCACCTGGACGCGGACGAATCGCATGAAAAGGGCGAAGCCCTCGACAAACTGAAAGTGCGTCTGTACGAGGTGCTGGAAGACCCGAAGCAGTTCGATTATTATTTCGGCGCGGCAATGGCCTATTGTCTCGAGCTTTGCGAACAATATAAAAACCGCCGCGGCAACGCCGGGGACGACGTTCTGCAGCGCATCAACGATTACGTGGACGCGCATTACACCGACCCGAACATGTCCATCAGCGGCATGGCGGACGATCTGAGCCTGTCCGCCAAGTATCTTTCCACGCTCTTCAAAGAGCAGACGGGCGAAAAGCTCAGCTCCTACATTGAGCGCAAACGCATCGAACACGCCAGTCAGCTGCTCGAGGAAACCGAAATGTCGATTAACGATATCGCCCTCGCGTCCGGTTACGCGCTGACGCACACCTTCCGCGTAGCGTTCAAACGCGTTCAGGGCGTCGCTCCGCTGGATTGGAAAAAGAGCCGCAAAGGCTGAAGCGCGAAGCACGGCAAAGAAAACGGTATTTTTCCGGCATCAAACGCATCATCTGCGTACAAGCAGCCGCTTGGGTTTCACCTGTCCGGCGATCATCCGCCACAGCTCGTCCGCGCTCGCGTCCGCCTGCCCATCCGGTATCAGGAAAGCGCGCGCGGGCGTCGCATACAGGTAAACGTCGTTTTTTACGCGGCAAGCCGCGTACACCCTGTTCCACGCCAGCGTCTGCGTTTCTTCCTGCTTGCGGTCGTTGTCAATCCGAACGCCGTCCGGCCCAAACTGAAGCGTATATACCGCCTGCGGCGTCTTCAGCCCCAGGCGCTTGATCTGCGTGCGAATCTGATAAAAAAACGTTCCGAAATAAACCAATGGCATGCCCACCCCCAAAAGCAGCAGCAGGCTGCCGATCAGGGTGGACTGTTCTTTTTTCAGGCAGAAGCACACCGCCGCGAACGCGGCCATCAGCAGGCAGAATAAAACCGGCCGGATCCAGCGCCGCCGCAGGATCAGGTTATCGAACACGGCGAAGCGCCGAAACGCGGCCGCGTCCAGTTTCACATGAACGGTAATCTCGTCTTTCTTCATAAAAGCTCTCCTGCCGGCGTTTTCCTGTATTGTGGCATAAAACTGTAGAAAAATCAACCCGGTATCTGTTCTTTCTTAACGAAAATTTAACTTATATACCAGTAGACGCGCCTATTGCGCAATGTTATAATGAGATATAAGTTGTCACGTAAGGGTTTCTCTTATTGGACACAAAGACGAAAACAGGAGGCATCTGACATGAAAAAGGTTCTTGCTCTCGTACTCGCACTGGTGCTCGTTCTCGGCTGCACGTCCGCTCTGGCGGACACCGTAACCCTCACCTACAGCGAAGTCAACCCGCTGGACACGATCGTGGGCAAAACCGCGCAGTTCTTCAAGGAAAAAGTTGAAGAGCTGACCGGCGGCAGCGTTATCATCAACATCCAGCATTCCGGCGTGCTCGGCACTGAAGCGCAGGTGCTCGACGGCATCCTCAGCGGCAGCGGCACCGTGGATATCGGCCGCTTCTCCGCGTTCCAGTTCACCGCATACGGCTGCAACAAGGCCAAGCTTCTCTCCATCCCCTACACCTTCGTCAGCCGCGAGCATTTCTGGAACTTTGCCAACAGCGAGCTCGCCGCGGACTTCCTTGCCGAGCCGCAGACCGTGGGCCTGCCGCTGCGCGGCATCTGCTACGGAGAAGAAGGCTTCCGTCACTTCTTCTTCCGCAACGAAGTGACCGACATCAACAGCCTGAAGGAAATGAAGATCCGCGTCTCCGAAGACCCGGTCATGACCGGCATGGTGAAAGACCTCGGCGCGAACCCGACCGTGGTTTCCTTCACCGAACTCTACAGCGCGCTGCAGACCGGCGTTGTCGACGGCGCCGAGCAGCCCATCGCCAACTATCGCTCCAACGCGTTCCCCGAGGTCGCTCCCTACCTGATGCTGGACGGCCATACCCTGGGCGCTATCCAGATCGTCATCACCGATATGGCGTGGGCCAAGCTGACCCAAGAGCAGCAGGCCGCGATCATGGAAGCCGGCAAGCTGACGCAGACCTACAACGCCGAGCTGAGCGCCTCTGAAGAAGCAAAGGTGCTCGAGCAGCTCAAGGCCGACGGCGTGCACATTATCGAAGTCGAAGACAAGGCTCCATGGGTGGAAGCCTGCAAAGAGACGATCGAAAAGAACACCGCCGATCAGGCCGAGCTCTATCAGCAGATTGTAAACATGCAGTAAGCAGGGTTCGCCCCTTTACGGGGAGGAGCGGGGCTCTCCGCTCCTCCCCGCTGTCTGCGCTCGTATTTCATCAGGAAGGGAGCCGGTAGCGAATGCCGAAAATCTTCAAATTTCTGGACAGGTTCAAAATCGTCTACGATATTACGGACAAGATTCTCATGACCATCTGCAAACTGCTTCTGATTGCGGATATCCTCATCGCCATTCTGACCGTCATCCAGCGCTATGTACCCAATAAGATTTTCCCGCCCATGCCGTGGGGCGAACAGATGGTGCTCACCTTCATGGTCTATATGGCCGTGCTCTCCGCTGCGATTGCCATCCGTCGCGGTTCGCATATCCGCATGACGGCTTTCGATAAGTATTTCCCCAAGACGCTGGTCAAGGTTTCCGATCTCATCAGCGATTTAATCGTTCTCATTCTGGGCGTAATCATGCTGATTTACGGCGGAAAAGTCTGTACCGGCCCGCTGGCCAGATTCGCCAAGTATGAATCCATTCCGACCCTGAGCAAAATGTGGATGTACCTGCCCGTGCCCATCGCCGGCGCCGGCATGATTATCTTTGAACTGGAAGCCATCTATCAAAATATCCGGTCGTTCTTTGTCAAAGAAGAAAAAGCGGCCGATTCGGAGGAGGCGCAGACCGTATGACCCCCGACGTGCTGTCTATTGCGATACTGCTCGGTACTTTTCTGCTGCTGATCGTCCTGCGCGTACCCATTGCGTACGCCGTCGGCGTCGCTACCGTCCTGTGCCTGCTGAACATGGGCACCTCCCTCACCACCCTGGCCACGCAGATGGTCAAGGGCGTCTGGTCCTACAGCCTGATGGCCGTTCCCTTCTTCATAACAATGGGCTGTCTGATGGGGACAGGCGGCATTTCCGACAAGCTGGTCGCTCTGGCCAATTCGCTGGTTGGCTGGATGCGCGGCGGCCTGGCCATGGTCAATTGCGTGGACAGCTACTTCTTCGGCGGCATTTCCGGCTCCGCCGCGGCGGATACCGCCAGCCTCGGCTCCATCATCATCCCCATGATGGTCGAGCAGGGGTATGACGACGACTTCGCCACCGCGCTGACCATCACCTCCTCCGTCGAGGGCATTCTCGTTCCCCCGAGCCATAACATGGTCATTTACGCCACCTCGGCCGGCGGCGTGAGCGTCGGAGCGCTGTTTATGGCGGGCTATATCCCCGGCGCCATTCTGTGCCTGTGTCTGATGATCGGCTCGTACATCATTGCCGTCAAGCGCGGCTATCCCAAGGGAGAACCCTTCAGCCTGATCGGCTTTCTCAAGCAGTGCGGGCGCTCCATCTGGGCGCTTGCCGCCATTCTGATCGTCGTGGTCGGCGTGGTCGCCGGCGCGTTTACCGCTACGGAGAGCGCCGCCATCGCCGTGATTTATTCCCTGTTCGTCAGCGTCTATGTTTACAAGGGGCTGAATTGGAAAGGCGTCTGGAACGCGCTGAGCGAGTGCGTGGAAACCCTGAGCATCGTGCTGATCCTCATTTCCACGTCGGCCGCGTTCGGCTATTGTCTTACCATCCTGCACGTACCGCAGTTCGCCGCCGATCTGATCACCGGCTTCTCCAGCAACCCGATCGTGCTGGCGCTGCTGATTAACCTGATTCTGCTCATTCTGGGCTGCATCATGGATATGGCTCCCATCATCCTGATCGCCACGCCCATCCTGCTGCCCATCGCGGAAAGCATCGGCATTGACAAAATCCAGTTCGGGATCATGATGATGCTCAACTGCGGCATCGGTCTGCTCACGCCGCCCGTCGGCTCGGTGCTGTTCATCGGCTCCGCCGTTTCCAAGGTGCCGATGGAGCGCGTAGTAAAGGCAACGCTGCCCTTCTATCTGTGCATGCTGGCCGCTTTGCTGCTGATCACGTTCATCCCGGAAATCAGCCTGCTGCTTCCGCGTCTGTTCATGAAGTAAAAAAGCTGTAAGCCCTTCTGCACGGAACCCCGCCCATCGCAAGGACAGGCGGGGTTCTGTGTATTCCATCGTCCGCTTACTGCGCCACTGTGTACAGCGCGTAAAAGTAGCCTTTCTTTTCCATCAGTTCTTCAAAGCGGCCGCTCTCTTCAATCCGGCCGTTTTTCATAACCAGAATGCCGTCATAGCGGCGCAAAAGCGCCTCGTTGAGCGTGTGCGTAACCACAATGCGCGTTACGCCGTTCAGATCCAGCAAATCGCTCGTCACCTGACGCGCGGTTTCCGCGTCGAGCGCGGCGGTCGCCTCATCGGCGAGGAGAAGCGACGCACGCTTGAGCAGGCTGCGCGCGATAGAAATGCGCTGCTTTTCGCCGCCGGAAAGGCGCTTGCCATTCTCTCCGCAGCGATAATCCCGTCCGCGCTCAGCCAGTAACCCGCTCAAATGCGCGCGGCCAATCGCGTCGTCCAGCTCATCTTCTGAAAACTCGCGGAACATCGCGACGTTATCGCGAATCGACGCGTCGAACACAAACACGTTCTGCTGAATCACCGACGTCAGCTCGTACAGGGATTCCGGCGCAATGCGCCGAAGATCCGTCCCGTCGAAAAGAATTTCTCCCTGATACTCCGCGCCGGCCGTCGTCAGAAGATTGAGCAGCGTAGATTTTCCGCTGCCGCTCGCGCCGACAACCGCATACGCCTTTCCCGCCTCGAACGTTGCCGAAAGCTGATGCAGAATTTCCTTTTCGCCGTCATAGCTGAAGGAAACGTTTTCCAGCCGGATATCCTTGCGCAGCTCGGCGCGTTCCGTGCCGCCGCCCGCTTCCGCGTCGTCCTCCAACGCCTCCGCCAGCTTCCCGACAAGCCCGAGCACCGCCTTCCGGCTCGCCAGCAGGCCCGGCAGCTGCGCAACCGGCTCGATCATGAAGTTCATCAGATTCACAAACAGGATCACCGCGCCGGCCGTCAATCCGCGCCCCGTCAGCGCCAGATACACGCCCGCAAGGAACACGCCCAGCTGCGCGACGATTCCCGTCACGGCGCCAATCATGCCCACAAGCGTTTTCAGGCGGCGTCTGGCATATTTCTCGCCTTCCAGCGTGCGATTGCTCTGCGCGAACAGCCGGACGATCTCCCTTTCCGCCTTGAACGTCTTCACAACGCTGAAACCGCCGAGAAAATCGGTCAGCGCGGCGGTGAAATCGCGATTGCGATCGGAAACGCGCCGTTCCGCCGCCTGCAGTTTGCCGCCCGTCAGAATCGACGCGATCAGCGGCAGTACGGTCAGCCCGGCGGCAATGGCCGTCATCAGCGGAGAGTACCAGAGCATCATCACAAGCGCGCCCGCAAACGTAACCGCCTTGGTAATCACTTCCAGCTGCTGGGCCAGATAATCCGCTTCAACGCTGCCCGCATCGTTCGTCAGCGCGGAAAGATACGTCGCCGCGCTTTCCCTGCGGAAGGAGGAAACGCTCTTTTCCGTCAGTTTTTGAAAAGCAAAATCCTTATACTGCCGCATGGCTTTTTCGATAAAGCGCGGCTCCGACGCGTATTTGAGCAGAAAAAGCGCAATGCAAAGCAGAATAAATCCGCCCGAAATCTCTGCCAGCCTGTTCAGCGGAAGCGCGCCCTCCGTGCCGGAAGCCGCGTCGATCAGCTGCTGCATGATCCAGGAGACGATCAGGTTCAGCGAACCGCCTGCCAGCGCCGCGAACGCGGCCACCGTAAAATTCGCAACGTTTCCGCGATAAAACTGCGCGGTCAGTTCCCTCTTCAGCGATTTATGCTTCATTTTCTTCCGCTTCCTTCCATAGCGCCGTCAGGCGTTCGTTCTCTGCATCCTTTACCGTCTTACGCACGCCGTCCATGGCGGTTGTGCCGATATCGTCGTAGACGCTCGCCTGTTCGTCCATCACGAACCGTATTTTTCCCGCCCGATAGTCCGGCTGCGCGTCGAACGCTTTCGCAAGCGCTCTGGCGCGCTGCAGCGATTGGCGCGCAGCGCCTTCCTCGTTCAGGCCCATCTGCGCATACGCCAGGCATACGAGCAGCACGCCGTTGATCTTATCCAGAAAGCAGGGCTTTTCCCCATCCTTCAGCCCTTCGAAAACGCGCACGCCCCACTCCAGCAGCGCCTGCGCCTGCGCGTATTCGCCGGGAATGAGATACACGTTCGCGTATCCCATCACGATCCGGATCAGTCCGGCGACGTGATCCATCAGCGCGTCGGAAAGAAACGGCAGCGCCTCCTCCGGTTTCTCACATTCGCAAGCCAGCGTCAGGCCGATGATGTCGTCGTACATGCCGCCGGCGTTGTTCCGCTTCAAAAGCTCAATCGCCTGCTCCGTCTCGCCCAGCGAGAGCCGCACCTTCGCCATATCGCCGTACAGCGTGCTTTCGCTGATTTTCGGCTCGGTATTCTGCGGCAGCAGCAGCCGGGCCGATTCAAACAGCTCCAGCGCCCGGCGCAAAAGCGGCTCGTCCCGCGTTTCCATGCCGAAGGCCAGATACATCCCCGCCGCGCCATAAACCACATCAAACGCATATGGATACTTCTTCAGCGCCTTTTCCGCCTCGGCAAGCCCCTCGCGGTTCTTCTCGCTCCGGTATTGCTTCAACCGTGCCACCGTCGCCTGCAGGCGGTTGTCCCTCATTGCATACCCCAGCAGCACGTCCACCGAGGTATCGAAAAAATCCGCCAGCTCGACGATCATCTGCAGCTCCGGCTGGGACAGCTTTGCCTCCCATTTATACACCGCGCCCACCGTCACACCCATCACTTCGGCAAGCTGTTCCTGCGTCAGCCCGCGCGCCTTGCGAAACGCGCGGATATTTTCCGCGAGCCGAATTTCCATCTGTCCGCCTCCCCCGATTCGATTTGCCGTTTTCATTATAGCATCGCAGTGCGAAAAGCGGAACGCACGTATTATACCATCAGGAAATAAATTACTAATACTAATGGTATGTGTTCGATAAAAAAAGAAACCCGGAACGAAGCTCGTTCCGGGGGGGAAGCGTTATCGAACGGCGGCGCATCTGCGATAATCCTGCGGCGAAACGCCTGTAATTTCCTTAAACTTGCGGCAGAAATACGACGCGCTGTCAAACCCGACCAGCAGCGCGATTTCAAGAATACTCCGCCCGCCTTCGGCGAGCAGCACCTTCGCCCGCTGCACGCGCAGGATATTGCGATACTGCGAAATGGTGCAGCCGCTGCGCTGTGAGAACACCCGGCTGAGGTAACTCGGGTTTGTAAAGAGCGAAACGGCCATGTCCTCCAGCGAAAACTGCTCGCTGAAATGCTCGTTCAGATACGCTACGGCGCGATCGTATGCGGTGCTGTCCGCATGTTCTCCGCCGGCGTCCGGCAGCGCCTTTTCCCGCGCGAAAGCGATTTCCGCGCAAGCGCGGTTCAGCACCTCCGCCAACTCCGCCTTTTTTACCGGCTTGAGCAGATAATAGAAGCACCGGTTGATAAACGCGCTCTGCACATACTGGAAATCATCGTGACCAGAAATGATGATGCTGATAAACGACAGACGGTTTTCCGCCGTCAGCCGCAGCAGATCGAAGCCAGACTTTCCGCCCATGCAAATATCGGTCATCACCAGATCGACCGGGTGATTCATCAGATACACCAGCGCGTCGTCCGCATTTGTAAACGCGCCCGCCAGCTCAAACCCGCTCTCAATCGACTGAAACACGGCGCGAATATCGGCCAGTGCCCATTTATCGTCGTCAACCAGAATGGCGCGGAACATTCCTCCAGCCTCCCATTTCGAGAGATGCGCCGATACTGCCTGCGGAAACGCAGGCAGTATCGGCATGAAACAGCTTTCGCTTACTTACCAAAGAACGCGGCGTTCAGATCCTTCAAAAGCGGATCGACCATGCCTTTGTTCTCTTCAATAAAGTTCGCCCATTCGGTCGCAATATCCTTGCTGCCGTCCACGACCAGTTCGGTAATTTTTGCAACCGTATCCACGGAATAGTTGCTCTTGGAGTCAGAAACAAAGAAGCTGTAATCCACATCGTTGGGAACGATGGTGCCGCTTTCCTTGATCTTGTACATACGCGGCACGAAATCGCGCACCACCTGCGGCACTTCGGGATCGAGCAGGGACATTTCGTCGCCGCACATCGCGTAGTTGCACAGCATCGAATGAGACGGATAATCAGCGAACGTGCCGTCCTCCTTAGCGATGCGTTCAAAAGCGGTATGCTCGTCGTTCGTCCATTTCCAGTCGACCTCCGGGATGCCGTTGCGGACGGCGACTTCGCCTTCCTTGCCGGAGAGCCAGTCGGTCAGCGCAAGAATGCGATCGAACGTTTCGTCGTCCAGATCGGGGTTAAAGATCGTGGCGGACCAGAAATTGCTGCATCCGGTGGCGAACGGCGTATCGTTCTTGTCGGTCAGCACGGCAAGACCGATGTAGTCGTTGATGCTCGTCTGCCAGAACCAGGCGGCGGGGTCTTCCTTGAGGAGTTCCTCGTGTTCGGCGATCAGCGCGGGATGCGAGTTATAGAAATTCTCGAACACGCCCGTGGCGGAATACGGCGCGCCCTGATAGTAGTACGCCGCAGCGTTGCCGGAGGAGAAGCTATCCATGCTGTTCCCCAGATAGTAATCCGGATCGAGCACGCCTTCCTGATAATAGCCGCGCATTTCGGCGATCACGTCGGTGTAGCCCTCAATGGAGGGCGACCAGACATAGCCGTCGTCCGTGCGGCTGAAACGCTTATAGTTATAGCCATGCGGATAGAAGAAGATTTCAGCCATGGTATCCGTGCCGGACGTCAGGCCGACAGTTTTGCCGGTTTCGCCAAGGTTTGCGTCGATCGCCTTGCGGCAGAATTCGAGCAGCTCGGTGATGGAAACGGTATCGTCAAACTCGTAGCCCAGCTGCTTGGCCCAATCCTTGCGGTAATAGACATAATGATGCGCAACCGGCACCGAGATATCAACGAAGTTGTTCCACACGGAGTGCGGAATGACATACACCTGGCCGTCGATGGTGATCTTATCCAGAACGCCGGTCATCTGCAGGTTATGGTACAGGTCCGGGTATTTCTCTTCCCAGCCCTCGGGCAGGGGCTTAAGCAGGCCCTGATCAACCCATTCGATATAGCTGTCATAGCTGAAGCTCATCCAGAGCAGACCGTCGGGCATGGAAGCGGTATTCACCAGCAGGGAAACCTTTTCGTCGTTGGTATCCAGATCGGTGAAATACGGGATAAAGTCCATGTTGAACCGTTCGGTGAAGTAATCATAGAAGCCGTCCTTATAGTCGACGGACGAGCTCAGGCACCAGCCGCTGCCGGTGTAGGTGACGTGCGGCTCATACGCAGATTCCGCCACGCAGGCGGCCGCGCTGAAAACCATTACGCAGCACAGCAGGAAAGCAATCAGTTTTTTCACGGTTTCAATTCCCTCCGAGTTTTTTTTATTCAGACACGCGCCGCTGCAGTCGGCGCATGTTCTGAACGGTTTGCCTTTTTGGCGCGGCGAAGCCGCCCCTTTTACATCTTGATCGCGCCGACCATGACGCCTTTGGCGAAGTATTTCTGCAAGAAGGGATAAACGAGCATGATGGGCAGCATCGTCACGAACACGCTCGCCATTTTAATGCCCTGCGAGAAGAGCTGCCGCTCCGCCTCTACGCCGCCGGACGCGCTGGCCATCGTCGAAGTCGTACGCGCACTCGCGGTAACGACGATATTGCGCAGGATCTGCTGCAGCGTCATCTTATCGAAGTCGTTGAGCAGGATCATCGGCCAGTACCAGCTGTTCCACGCGCCTACCATGGTGAAAAGCGTAAACGTCGCCATCAGCGGCTTTTGCAGCGGCAGTAGGATGCGCACAAACATCTGGATATCATTCGCGCCGTCGATGCAGGCCGCCTCCTCAAGCGAGCGCATTTCCTCGTAGCCGTTTTTCATGATGATAATGTTATACGTGGACGCGCCGCTCATAAGAATGATGCCGGCGTAGGTGTTGATGAGCTTGAGGTTTTTCATCAGCAGATAGGTCGGCACCAGCCCGCCGCCGATATACATCGGGATCAGGATGAGCACGAAGAAAAATGTCTTGCCGGGGAAATGTTCCCGCGTGCGCGAGAAGCAAAACGCCATCGTCGCGTTGAGGAACATCGCGTAAATCGTCGTGCCGATGGTAATGATCAGCGTCGATTTATAACCGACAAGGATCGAATTGCCAGTGAAAACCGCCTTGTAGTTTTCCAGCGAAAACCTGCGCGGCCAGAGCGCCATGGGGTTCCTGTTGTAATCCGCCTGCGACTGGAAAGACGTGACGAAACAATTCCAGAAGGGCAGGAACACGGCCAGCATGATCACGGTCAGCACCAGGAAAACGGCGACGTCCGCGCCGTTTGCGCGGTTGGCCCGCCAGCTTTTTTTCGCATGAACCATCTTTCTCCCCTCCTATCTGAAAATCCCCTGGCCGGTAACCAGCTTGGAAAAGCGTTCCGTCATAAACAGCAGCGCAAAGTTGATCACAGCCTTGAAAAGCCCGACAGCCGTCGAGAACGAATAGCTCGGCTTGCCGCCGAAGGTGATATCGTAAACATAAACGTCGATGGTATCGACCGCCGCCTGGGTAACGTTGTTGCGCAGCGTGTAAACCTGATCGAAGTTGGAATTCATCACACCGCCGACGGCCAGAATGAGCAGTATAATAATGATTTCCTTCATCGCAGGGAGCGTGATATACTGAACGCGCTGTATGCGGTTCGCGCCGTCAATCATCGCCGCCTCGTAAAGCGCCGGATCGATTCCGGAAATCACGGCCAGATAGACGATCGAACTCCAACCCATTTCTTTCCAGCAGCCCGAGGCATACAAAAGCGGGCGCGCAAGCGCGCTCGAGGAGAGGAACGGTCTGGGCGCAAGACCCATCCTTTCCAGCATGCCGTTGACCGCGCCGTTGGTGGAAAGGAGATTGATGAGAATCGAAGAAATAACGATCCAGGAAAGAAAATGCGGAAACGTGTATACCGTTTGATAAATCTTCTTGACGCGGCGGCCCTTCATCTCGTTAATCAGAAGCGCCAGAATAATCGGTTCGGGAAAAGTAAACAGGATGGAGCAGAAACTGATGCGCAGCGTATTGAGAATCGCATCCGTCGCGCGCGGCGTGATAAAGATGCGGCGAAAATTATCCAGCCCCACCCAGGGGCTTCCGAAAATGCCCAGGCGCGCCTTGTAATTCTGAAACGCCATCACGACGCCGCCCATGGGAATGTAGCAAAAAATCAGATAATACACCAGTCCGGGCAAAAGCAGCAGATAAATATACCGCGCCGCAACCAGCCGTCTGCCCAGTCCTTTTTTTCTTGCCGGCATGGTACGGTTCCCTTGCTTCGTCACATCGCATTACCCCGCTTCGTTTTTGTCAATGCGATTATATCATGGGAATTCCTGACAATGCTTGCATCTATTTTTCGAAGTTTTTCACTTTTTTTACTTCGTTTGCAATTCGAATCGTTACGCGCGGGCCCGCGGGACTGCGCCGCTCGAAGGCGATCGCGCCCTCGTCGCCATAGAGGATGGAAAGCCGCGTCTTGACGTTGTTCACGCCCAGATGCCCCTCCTGCGTCGTGCCGTCCAGCGTGGCCCGCACGTTGCACTGCGCAAGCGCCGCTTCGCTCATTCCTCCGCCGTCGTCCGTCATTTCGATAACGAGTTCTCCCGTTTCCTCCCGCCGGGCGGACAGCGCGATCGTCCCCTTCTCCCGCCTGCATTCGAGGAAGCCGTGCTGAATGCTGTTTTCCATCAGCGGCTGCAGGATCATCCGCGGCACGCGGCAGTTCCGGCAATCCTCGGGCACGTCGATTTCCAGGCGGTATGCGTCCGTATATCGCTGCGCATAAATATTCATAAACTTTTCCAGGCAGGCAATTTCCTCCCGCAGGGTTACAAAAATGCTGCCTTTGTTGCAGTAACGGTAAATATCGGCCAGGTCGGTCGTCATCGAGCGGATGGATTCATAGCTGTTCATCGCCGTCATGCCGCAGATACATTCGAGGTTGTTATACAGAAAATGCGGATTCACGCGGGACTGCATGAAAATTATCCGCTCCTGCAGGTGCTGCTTTTCCTGCAGGTTGATGCGGCGGATATAGCGCACCATTTCGTTCACGCTGTTCGCCAGCAGCACAAGCTCGGTACGGCTGCCGTATCCCTTCGGCGGCGCAATTTCGCGCATGGGCGCGACGCGCACATCCTTCGCCAGCTGCACGATGGGGTTGACGACGACGCGATAGAGCATCAGCATGAAAACGCAAAAGAGCGCCAGCATCGCCAGAACAGCCGTGACGGCCATGCGCTGCCCAAGATTTTCCAGCGAAAGCCCGGAGGCGGGCGTATACTCGGTGCGAATCGACCACATCCCGCCGCGCACGAGCGAAGCGGGAATCAGCCCGGAGCCCGCGTCCTCCGGCGCCTGCGCCCGGCTGTCCGTCAAAACGATCGGATATTCCGCCGCGCTGCATTCCTCCAGCAGGCTGGAAAGATTGACGCGCGCGATCATCACGCCGAAAAGCCCCCGCACGTGAAACCGGCTCGAGCCGTGCAGATAAACCGGCGTAACGATTTCGAAAAAGCGATTCTCTTCCTCCGCCGCGCTTTCGTTGGTGTGCAGCGCGCTGATTTTGCTCGTGCGCTGCATTGCCGAAACGCCCAGCTCCTTCTCCAGCCGCTGATACATCAGAATCGGCGTTTCCCGCATCCCTTCCCCGACGGAAATATACGCCCCGTCCATCGCATAGAGGACGATGTTCGAATAATACGGGCTGCTGTTGAGAAACTGTTCCAGCTGAATCCGGACGGTTTTCTTTTCTTCGTTGCGCTGCGCGGCGTTTCCAACGCAGAAGCCCTGGCTCGTCTCGTTCCAGGCGATGCTTTCGGCCGTCTTCACCGATTCGTCCAGGCTGCGCGTGAGCATGCGCGCGGTAATTTCCTGCGCCTGCATCGCCATCTGCAGCTCGGTTTTCCGTCCGGCGGAAGCGAGAATCGCCAGCAGCATGCTCAGCACGGCCATCGACACGACGACGTAAATGCTGATAAACACAAGAATCGTTTTCTTCAGCGACATTGCACGCATGGGCGATTCTCCTTCTCTTTTGGGGATGCGGCGGCTTCGCCGCGGAAAGAACGCTTTTCCGTTGCTATTCGCGATAAGGGGAGCTTTTTCCTTTTCACGCAATATCGTTTCATTCCAGGCTATATCTGAAAAAGAAAGCGGCGGCAGCACAAGCAGGTTTTTCATCAATTCAAGGAGGGAGCTAAATCGAGGAATTTTTCAGATACACCCCAAATAAAAAACGCCCCGCGAGGGAATATTCCTTCGCAGGGCGGCAGGGCAAAATTTGCCCTGCCCGTTTATAACGTCTGTATTCTCCTTCCGCTCAGAGGTCTGTTCTCTCAAGGCTGCACCGCAAACCGCTTTATTTCCAATGCAGCGCCTGCCGGCGTCCCTCTTCCGCCGCACGGCAGGCGAAGCTTCCGCGTCGCGCCGCTCTCCCTTTCGCCGCCTGCGGCGAAAAAACAGAAAGCCCGGAGGTTAACCGAACGGCAGGAACGGCAGCTGAATCGTCACGCATACGCCGCGGCTGCCCCAGTTTTTCAGTTCAATCGAATAATCGCCCTTGGAAAGAAGATCCAGCCGTTCCTCCACGTTCGTCAGGCCAAAGCTGGAAAACGCGATCGGCTCGTCCTGCGCCAGCGGAGGGCCGTCGTTTGCAATCGTCAGTTCGATATGCGCGTCCCGGCGCTGCGCCGTGATAATAATTTGCCCCGGCGCCTTCTCCTTGCGGCAGTAAACGCCGTGGATCAGCGCGTTTTCAACCAACGGCTGCAGCGTCATTTTCGGGATTTCCGCGTTCAGGCAGCTTTCGTCAATCTGCCATTCCACTTCGAACGGGCGCGCGGCATGGCAGCCGCACAGTTCGAGATACGCTTTTGTGATCTGGATCTCCGTCTGAAACGACACGATGCTCTGCCCACGGCTCAGGCTCAGCCGGAAATACTGCGCCAGCTTTTCCAGCATTTCCGCCACGCCGGGAGCGTTCTCCCGCAGCGACATCCAGTGAATGGTATCCAGCGTGTTATAGAGAAAATGCGGGTTAATCTGCGCCTGCAGCATGCGCAGGTTTGCGCTCCGCTCCCGCAGCTGGCTTTCATAGTTGCGCTTTGTCAGCGTGTCGATCGTCTCCAGCAGCTCGCTGATGTTCCCATCCAGATCGAACAGATCCTTCAGGCCGGCGGGCCGGTGGTTCTGCACGTCGCCGGTAGCCTGAATGGTTTGATTCACATGACGGATATACTGGTGCATTTTCCGTGTATAAACAAACACGAACAGCAGCATGCAGAAAAGCAGCACCAGCAGCAAAATGCCCATATAAAGGAAGGGCATAAAGGACTGAAACGCGCCGTCGCCCGCCAACAGGCTGCTTCTGGGCGTGTAAAGGCAAAGCCGCCAGCCCGCGTATTCCAACGGCATATTCAGATAAACCATTTCCTCGCCCGCTGAAGAACGGATAACGCCTGAGGAACGCTTTTCAACGGCCGCCTGCGTCAGCAGCGCAGCATCCGGCCGGTCTGTTCCGCCGATGAGAAACGGCGCGCCCGATTCGTCCGTCAGCGCAATGGCGGCGGAATCATCCGGCAGCGCGAACGCGTCGAGAATTTCCTGATAGCGCTCCGGCGTCTGGTCGATCACCAGCACGACCCCAATCTCGCCGTAGCGGTAAGGGTTCGTCAGCGCCGCCCGGAGCGAAATGACCTCCTGATCGAAAAACTTGGTCGCAACCCGATGCAGCGGCTGCCATTCCATCGCCCCTGTGGACGCGGGGAAACTTTCAACTTCGTCCAGCGGGAAGAAGTTGATTCCCTCTCTTGTCAGGAGCTTGAAATTGTTCATGTAAACGCGCACCAGAACCGTGCCCTTTTCCGCCAGCGCAGACTGAACCAGCGCGCGCAGGTCTTTGATTTCCTGCAGCTGGTAGCTCATGGTGATGTTTTCTTCCTGAATTGCGACAGCCGTCGTCATCGCGTTGCTGTACATCATATAGCGCATCGCGGAAACGGCCGATCCCATCCGGTCGTTCACGTTGAGCGCCGCCTGCTCGAGCGCGTTGGAAAGGCTCTGCCGGTAATTGTTTTCGTTCGCCTGCGTAAAATATCCGTTCAGCGCAACGACCAGCATAATTCCCGCCAGCAGCAAAAACAGACAGAGAATCAGCGGCCCGCGAAGCTTCAGTTCTCGATTCATGGCTGCGCCCTCTTTCGATATTCCGCGGGCGATACGCCCGCCGTACGCTTGAAAATCCGCGAAAAATACGAAACATCCGTATAACCGGTCTGCAGCGCGATTTCGGAAATCAGCATGTTCGTATTCGCCAGCAGTTTTTTCGCCTCGTCCATGCGGATACGCAAAAGCGCCTCGCCAATCGTCTCGCCGCTTTGCTGATGATACAGCATGCTCAGATAGGCGGGCGAATAGTGCACCTGCTCGGACAGGCTTTCAATCGTCAGATGCCGCTGATAGTTTTCCTCCAGAATGCGCTGCACGCTGCGCGCCACGCTGGACATTCTGTCGTTTCTGGCTGCAAGCAGCTGGCGGCAGACCTCCGTGCCGCTCTCCGTCAGTTGCCGCTCCAGCGTATGCAGCGAAGTATGCAGCACGGCGCGCCGGCACATGCCCGTCGCATCAATTCCGGAAAGCCCATGCTTGCGCGCCGCAAAATCGAGGCTGAGAGCGAGGAGCATGATTTGCTTGCGACGGTCGGTTTCCGCGGCCGAGGACAGATTCCGGCGAATCCACTCCGCCATCTTGCGCCCGTCCCCCTGCAAAAGCAGCTTTTCCAATTCGTCCGTCTGGAAGGAAGGCGTACCTTCAGCGCAGAGCGCTTCTTTTTCCAGGCCGACATAAAGGGCGAACGGCGCGGCCGACGTCTCCGGCTGCGCGCGGTGTTGGAAATCAGACGATTCCAGCGCGAAGCGCGCCTCGCGAACCGCCTGCGGAATCTCCAGCAGGTTGGTTCGGGGCGTGCCGAGGCCGATGAGCAGCTCCACGCCGTAGCTCGCCTTCGCCTCCCGGCGCAGTTCGTTCAGCGCGGCCGAAAAGTGCTCTTCCTCCTGCCATATCGTTTCAGGCAGGAAAGCGATGCCTTCGTTATAATGGGCGCAGAACAGCGCCCCCGGAAAATAGCGCGGCAATTCGCCCGACAGCCACAGACAATAGGCGTTATACGCCCGCGGTTCCAGCGGCGACCGCGCGTCATACTGAAATACCGCGGGAACGAGGGGCTGCTCCAGAGAAAGGTTCAATTCCGCCGCCTGACGAAGCAGCTCCTCCCGCGTTGAAAAAAGCCCTTCCAGCCAGGAATGCAAAAACCGCTCAATCAGCAGCGGACGGCTTTGTTCCACCAGTTTCTCCAGCCGGCGGCGCTGCTCCTGCGACGCGCGGCGGCTTTGAATATCCTCCACGACTTTTCCGATCGTCTTTTTTACATCCTGAATTCGGATTGGCTTGGAGATATAATCCGCCGCGTTCAGATGCAGCGCTTCTCGCAAATAGTTGGTATCCATATACGCGCTGATGAACACGATCGAAATATCCGGCAGGCGCTGCTGCGCCTCCCATGCCAGCGAAATGCCGTCCATCGCATGCATCCGCACGTCGGTCAGCAGGATATCCGGCTGATATTCGTCTATTAAGGGAAGGGCCGCTTCCGCATCCTCCGCTTCGCCGCAGAGCGTGACGCCCAGGCTTTCCCACGGAACCATGTCCCTCAATCCCGTCCGCGCCTGCATTTCGTCGTCCACGATCAGCAGCTTGATCATGCCTTCGCCCCTTCCCTGCATTTATGCAGAAATAAATGATACAAAATTTCCAATGATAGTATATTCCGTTCGCTTTTCCCTGTAAAGCGAACGGAGGAACAATCGGAGGATAATCCAAATAATAAAAGGATCGTCCCCTGTTCATGCAAAATGTGCTGTGTTATCCTTAAATAGGTTTGAAAATTGTATAAGGTGGTGTGAACGAATTGATGAGGACGCGCTCTTCCCCCGGAAGGAAGCAGCCTTTTTCGAAATATTTCTGCGCAAACTGGATGCTGTACGCAATGTCGATCCCCGGGCTGATTTATGTCGTCGGCTATAAGCTGCTGCCGCTTTGGGGCCTGCAGCTTGCCTTTAAGGATTTTAATATTTTCCTCGGCAGGAATATTCTGGATTCGATGGCAAAAAGCCGCTGGGTCGGGCTGAAATATTTTCAGAAGATTTTCGCCTCCGGTCAGTTCGAAATGCTCCTGCGCAACACGCTGACGATTTCGCTGTTGAAGCTGGTGATCCTGTTCCCGATTCCCATTGTGGTTGCGCTGATGCTCAACGAGGTTCGGAACAAGCCCTTTCTGCGCACCACGCAGACGATGGTTTACCTGCCGCATTTTCTCAGCTGGGTCGTAATTCATGGCATTTTCATCACCATGCTTTCTTCCAGCGGAATGATCAACCGTCTGCTGGCCGCTCTGAATCTGCCGCCCATTAACGCCTATACAAACCCGTATGCGTTCCGCTGGCTTTTGATTTTCACCGAAGGCTGGAAGGAAACCGGGTGGAGCTCGATTGTTTATCTTGCCGCCCTGACGGGCATCGACCCGGAGCTGTACGACGCGGCTTACGTCGACGGCGCAGGGCACTTCAAGCGGATTCTGCATGTAACGCTGCCGGGCATTCTGCCCGTCGTTTCCCTGATGCTCCTTCTGCGGGTCGGGAACATTCTTCAGGCGGGATCCGATCAGATTCTGGCAATGTACAACGCCTCGGTTTACTCGACCGCCGACGTGCTGCAAACCTACATCTATCGCGTCAGTCTCGGCAAGCTGGATTTCTCCACCGGCACAGCGCTGGGAATTTTCGAATCGGTCGTCGGATTCGTCATGCTTGTCTCCTGCAACGCCGTCAGCCGGAAAACCACGGGAAGGAGTCTGTGGTAGAATGAATAAAAAGCGTAACCGCTTTTCTTTGGGCCGCTTGATCAACGGACTGATTCTCGCGCTGATCAGCGTTACCTGCCTGATTCCGTTTCTGCACCTGTTGGCAAAGTCCTTTTCCTCGAGCACGGCGGTCGTTTCCGGGCAGGTTGGAATTCTTCCAATCGGTTTTCAGCTGAAAACCTACGAATACGTCCTGCGGGATCACCTCTTCCTCTCTTCCTTCCGCAACAGCGTATTCATTACCGTGATCGGTACCCTGCTTGCGCTGGCGATCACCACCATGGCGGCCTATCCGCTGTCCAAGAAGTCATTCCGCGGGCGGCGCGTCATCCTGCTGCTCTACGTGTTCACGATGCTCTTCTACGGCGGAACCGTCTCCATTTACGTGTTCATGAGCACCCTGAACCTGCTCAACACGCTCTGGTGCCAGATTATTCCGCTGGTGGTTTCCCAGTATAACCTGTTTGTGATGAAGGCGTTTTTCGAAGAGCTGCCCGATTCCATCGAAGAAGCCGCCTGCATCGACGGAGCCAGCCAGTTCCGCACGCTGATTTCTATCATCCTGCCGCTTTCTCTGCCTTCCATGGCAACCATCGGCCTTTTTTACGCCGTAAGCTATTGGAACGGTTATTATCATGCCATGCTCTTCGTCACGCGCGCCGACGTGAAACCGCTGCAGATGTACCTGTACGATCTGCTCAACACCGCCTCCAACATTCAGGAACTCGATCCTGCCGTGGCGGTAAACCTTTCCCAGAACGGCGTGCAGGCCGCCTGCATCACCGTAGGCACGCTCCCCATTCTTCTCGCGTATCCCTTTGCGCAGAAGTATTTTGTTAAGGGTTTTACCGTCGGTTCCGTAAAGGGCTGACGGAAAACAATAATAAAAAGGAGGTTCCCCTGTATGAAAAAAACTCTGGTTCTGTTCCTGGCGCTGGTGCTGGCGCTTTCCGCCTGCTCCTTCGCGGCCGCCGAGGAAAAGCCCACGCTGAAGGTGCTGGGCACCTATGTCGGCTTCGACCCGAACAGCGACCCGACCGCCGCCGCAATCGAAGAACGCACCGGCTATCACATGGAATACTATGTGCTGCCCTCTGAAAACGGCATGGAAAACCTGCTGATGCAGCTTTCCTCCGGCGAAACGTACGATATCCTCCGCATCGGCGGGGATATGTATCAGAAGCTGCAGAGCATGAACGCGCTGCTGCCCCTGAACGATCTGCTGGATCAGTACGGCGAAAACCTGAAGACGCTCATCACGGCCGAGGCCTATACCCTGACCACGACGGACGGCACCATCTACGGCATCCCGATGATGGCTGAAAAGGCCTGTATTAATGATACCATCATCCTGCGCAAGGATATCCTGGACGAGCTGGGTCTGGCCATGCCGGAAACCCGCGATGAATTCACTGCAATGCTTGAAAAGGTGCATGAAGCACATCCGGAAATGGTGACGTTCTGCCTAACGGACGTGTCCTTCGTCGGCACGATCATTTCCTCCTTCGGTTTCTACTTCGACTGGAACGAGGAAGACGGCAAGCTTGCCAGCCGCGTCGAGCTGCCTGAATACAAGGAATACCTCGGCTATATGAAAGAGCTGTACGAGAAGGGCCTGGTCGATCCTGATCTGGCGATCAACAACTCCACCACCATCGCCGAAAAGGTCGCCTCCGGCAACGTCTTCGCCTGGCAGGGCGGCTGGTACGACGCCTCCACTCAGGTGCCCGCGCTGAAGGAAAACCTTCCCGACGTTGAACTTCTTTACATGGATCCGCTCAAGGATGCGGAAGGCAACCGCGGTATCAGCTGCGCTTACGCGCTGAACAACGTCACCTGCATCCCCGCCTCTGCGCCGCACGCTGAAGACGCTGTGAAGATGATGAACGCCAAGCTGGATCACGACACCTTCACCTATGTCACGCTGGGCACCGAAGGCGAAACCTTCTACGTCGACGAGCAGGGCTATCATCCCATCATGCCCATCTTCACCGAGCTGCGCGGCAACGCCTGGTGGTACCTCAACAGCTTCGATATGACCCGCTATGGCGATATGTGGATGGCCCGTACCCGCCGCAACGCGGCCCTTGGCGAAGCCTTCGACGCGCTGAACGCGAAATTCGACGAAATGGCCCGCTTCTCCCCCGTTGCGCTCACGCCCTCTCTGGACGCGGTAAACGAATACAGCTCCAGCCTGACCACCCTGATTAAGGACTATGCCCTGCAGGTGCTGGTCGGCGTGAAGAACCTGGACGAATACGACAGCTTCGTCTCCGAATGGAAGGGCAACGGCGGCGACGCGATGTCCGAAGCGTATAACACCTGGTTTGCCAACAAATAAGCAACCCGTCTCCGGGGACGCCGCCGAACCCGCGGCGTCCCCATTTTTGCAAAGGGAGGATCTGCTTTATGGAAAAGATTTCCTATAACCGCGACCTGCCCGTTGAGGGCGGCTGGGACGTAATCGTCTGCGGCAGCGGCCCGGCGGGCATCTGCGCCGCCGTCAGCGCGGCGCGTCAGGGAGAAAAGACGCTGCTTCTGGAGCGCTACGGCGCATTGGGCGGAAACCTGACGCTCGGCAACGTCACGACCGTCATGGGCGATATCTCCTCCGGCGGGCTGAGCAAAGAGATTGATTCGCTGCTCAACAGCCCGGACAGCGGCACCGGCATCGATCGCGAAAGCGCAAAGCTGCGCCTGACCAGACTGGTCAGCGACGCGGGCGTCGCCTTCCGCCTGCAGGCGCCGGTAATCGACGTAATTCACGATGAAAAAATGATTCGCGGTCTGGTCGTGCAGACTCCGGAAGGCCCCGTCTGCCTGCAGGGTAAGGTTTACGTGGACGCGACGGGCGACGGCTACGTCGCCGCCATAGCCGGCGCGGAAGTCATGTACGGCCGCGACGGCGACGGGCTGGTGCAGCCGGTTTCCATGATGTATACCATCGACGGAATCGACCCGGAAAACACGCTGACCTGCTGCCATGAAGAGCATACGACCGTCATGAAAAACGGCGTGGAATATCTTCAGCTTTGCAAGGATGCGGAGCGCGAAGGCAGACTGCCCCGAAACGTGTCCATCGTCCGACTGTATCACACCAACGTCCCCGGCGAGCGGCTGGTAAACGCCACGCAGTTTAACGGCTGCCGCACGCTGAAGGCGGAAGATATCGCGCAGGCGGAAACGGTTCTGCAGCAGCAGCTGGTGCAGGTGAACGAATTCCTGCGCAGGGAAGTGCCCGGCTTTGAGCATATTCGCGTGCGCGCCTCCGCCGATACGCTTGGCATTCGCGAAAGCCGTCGTATCCGCGGCCTGTACGAGCTGACCGCGGAAGACCTGATTGCCGGCCGTCGCTTCGACGACGCGGTTGTCAACGGCGCAAATTTCTGCATCGATATTCACAATCCCAGCGGCGGCGGGCAGGCCGAAATGGAAGGCTGTCCCCATCAGGCGCAGCCTTACGATATCCCGATGCGTGCCCTGCAGCCGTCCGGGGTCGAAAACCTCGTGCTGTCGGGCCGCTGCATCAGCGGAAGCCACCGCGCGCACGCTTCCTACCGCGTCATGAACATCGCCATGGCGATCGGACAGGCGGCGGGCTGCATGGCCAGCGAAGCGGCGGACCGCCGTTGCCGCGTTTCCGAACTGGAGCCCCAGGCCGTACGCCAGCGCCTGGTGCGCCAGGGATGCACGCTGCGCGGCGAAAACTGAACTCCTCCGCAAAAAAACGGCAGCGCGTAGAAATACGCCTGCCGTTCTCTATTTTTGGATACCCTCTCATCTTCCCGCAAAAAAGCGGCTTTCTTCGAAGAGGGGTTTGGGGAGGAACCTTCTTTCTCCAGAAAGAAGGTTTCTCCCCAAAAAACGTCCCCCGGTTCCCCCGTTACTTCTTATGGAACACAATCGCGCGGTCGTACACGATATATGTTATTTATCCTTATCGCGTGTAAAAACAGCCTCAACCATTCCCACGCCCTCGATCCGAGCCTGAATGTGTATTCTTTTTTCATCAGGCTCAACATGAATCCGTTCTGCAGTACGTCCCAGCGTCACCACATCGCCTGGGAACAGTGTCACTACCTGGCTGATAAAGGAGAGCGCCTGCTGTGCCGTCGCCTCATATTCGCTCAGCGAGCTCACAATTTGTCTTTCATTGACGGTTAACTGCATTTCTCCATCAAAAGCAGTGGGCCTGCTAAGCCTTCCGACAACATTATACCCATCGCCCCAGCGACCATATACCTGGGGTAGCCCGCGTTCCTGCGGCGTAGCAGGCTCAACCACCGCTTCTTTGAATGATGCATCTGTCACACTAATCATTGGGGCATAGCCTAAAATATATTCTCCGGCACGTTCCTTCGAAACTTTACATGCTATTTTCCCTACAACAAATGCCAATTCCACACCAATATCCAAACTGGCGGCGCGTTTAGCCAATGTAACATTCTGTTCAACGGTTAACGCTGTCGTCGGAGCATTTAGGACACGCGGCACACGAGTGGGCATTTCATTTTCAATTTCTGCAGATCCCTTGTAATTTGCAAAGCAAATGAAAAAATTTCTTGCCTTTTTCGCTGTCCATCCCTTCATGTTCTCCAGGCTTTCCAGCCCATGAGTCAGGTAATAGCGAACGGCGGGAGCAAAATTCTTCTGGATAGCTTCATCTGCATCAGGGAAATCCCCATTAGGGCGGCTTTCTTGCTCTGTCATCCAATCATTTACCATGGGATCATACAGATGTGCCTGTACTTTCCCTACACGTTCAATCTCACTTTCAATTGTATTATTTCTTCCCCAATTCATTTCTTCCGGCATACAGATGCCATCAGTCCCCACGGTACCCAAATGAATAATATCCCCTGCACGCAGCGTAGCAAACGAACTATAGAATGCGATAGCACGTTCAGCGCCGATAGAAATCCCCGCGCTATGCGAGCGGTCGCGCTGTATGCCGTTCGTGCCCGTATACATCAGCAGATCATATGGACATCCCACCTCTTCCGGCGTTGCAATCCATGGTCCGACAACACAGTGTGCATCCCCGTTTTTACCCATCCATGAAGCCGTTGCTCCTACATACCACCCATAATGTGCTTCAATATCCAATGTTTTATATCTATCATCAAAAAGTGGAAAAAAATCATTAACCTGCGAGTCAATTACAACCGTATAACCCGCAATATGTTCATAGGCTTTATCGATAGAAATATCACGCCCACTCTTTCCTATTACAACGCCCATTTCAACGTTGTAGGAACTCAATCCATAGAAAATACCATTATTTCCCACTAATGCTCCAATACTTCGTTGATGCGCCTGTGGGAAAAAATTAAAGATCTGCCGCTGCGTACTTCTCCAACTATAAGGAGAATTAGAAACCAATCCCCAAAAAAGTCCGGGCCGTGGAACCGGCGGAAGCATTTTTACGCTATCCAACGAATATCCCGCCGTCATAAACAAACCAACGTCATCACGCTCCAACGCTGTCTCCAAATGCGTATGAAGTCTGCACAGAATGTCCATCCCGGTCTTGCCCATTTCAAGGAAGTCTTTAATATTTTCCGGCCACCCCTCCGGCATAAACGCCGGCGCAATTCCTCTCCATGGTCCCAGTTTCCCTGCCGACTCCCGGACAATGTTCTCGACCTTTTGCGGTTCAAACACATAAAGCTTTTCTTCCTTTGGAATCTGTAATACAATCCCCCAGGCTTCACGTTCATTAATTTCAAAAGACGCAATATTCATTTTTTCTCTCCTCTCTTTCAAAAAGAAAGGAGGAGTTGCAAAAACGCAACTTTTCCTCCTTCCTCAGATTCATTTTATGCACCCCAACAGGGCAGGAATCTGCTCACATCCAGTCGCCCGATGTGTAGGAAACGATACCGCCTACATATCGTTTCTTTTTCCTCCAGCAAAGTATCCAACGTTTCCTTGTGACCTACTCGCCGAACGGTATTCCAAGTTGAATGACGCGGTGCGCGCGAATATGCATCCCAAAGACTTATACGTTCTCCGCCAAGATCATAGATTTCCTTTACGCGCTCCATATAAACTTCTTTCGGCATTTGCCGCGGCATAATTTCAAAGTAAATCGGAATATCCGTATCATGCGACAGCTTCATCCACTGCCCAATACGCTCCTTCTGATCTTTCGGCCCTTGCGGTACTCCTTTTGTATCTGGGCGCGGCGAAATTTCTCTGAAGTCCCCTTCATAAAAACATGGCGAGTGTTCTTACAGCATTTGAAAAGCTGTGAGGACACTCGCTTTTTTCTGCTCAAACGGCGGGTCTGTCGTCGGTCGTGTAGCTCACGAACACGCCTTTTCTGGTGTTGACGGTGACGGCCGGGATGGGCAGTGCCGGTTCGTTGGGAATGTT
>CAKTTL010000021.1 GCA_934615235.1 uncultured Clostridia bacterium | reverse complement strand
CTCAGCCTCGTAATGCTCTCAGCGAATTGACTGTCTCTTTCTTTCTCTTGCTTCCTGTATCGTTTTCAAGGACCGCCCTCGCGCCGTTCGGCTCGGTATTTACCGTGTCTCGCGAGCGCTTGCTTATAATACATCTTTTCCCTTTCTTTGTCAACCCCTTTTTCAGGTTTTTTTCGCACTTTTTTCTCTCTTTTTTACTTTGCGGCAAAATATGGCAAAATCCCCCTGCGCCGTGCGTAATTCCGCACAACGCAGGGGGATTCGTCTCCGGCATAGCATCAGTAGGAGGCCATATCTCCGGACGAGGACGTCCCCGTCTGAGGCGCAGCCTCCTCTGTCGCCTCTTCTTCCTGATACATCTCTCCAATCAGCCAGTTGACAAAGGTATACGCCTTGTCGACGTTCGGACTGGTGCTCATGATGCAGATATACAGATCGTTATTATAAACGCTGTATTCCTTCAGTTTATTCAGCGACGCGGCCGGAATCGCGGCGATATGCACTTCGCCCGCCTCGGTCTTCGCCTTTCCCGCCGTCACGTCGATGCCGTGCAGATCGATCAGCCCCTGCGCGATCGCGTCGTCGAGCGGCTGGAAGCCTTCCTGCGATTTAAGGCTGTTGAACCGGTCGCTGTTCATGATATAGATATCGCCCTGCCCGGCGGCCATGTACGTCGTCATCTGCATGGAACCGTAATAGCTGTCGTCCGGCGTGCAGACGATCGACATCACGTCCGATTCTTCCACGTCGTCGAACATGCCCATGATCTGTTCCTCAAACCAGTTGAGCGTTTCCTCCGGCACGGAATAGGTAACGAAATACACATCGAAGCGCTTATCTGCCGGCGGCCTGTAAGCGGTCGTCGTAAAGATCAGGCTCCAGCCGAAAATCGCAGCGATCGCCAGCGTCAAATACCGCCACCAGGCGTATTGAAAATGATTCCTGATTCGTTCCTTCGTAATCTTTTTCTCCATGGCTTCATCCCCTATAATCTTTCAGGTCGTAGTAGAAGTATAACAAACTCGGCTTCGAATTACAAGCGCGACTATTTCGACGGGTTTTCGAGCGGCTTCGCCGCGCCGGATCGCGCGCCGTTTCTCTTCGATATACGTGTCAGTTTTCGCCTGCCGCAATTCTCTTCCAAGGCACGTTTGCATAGTCTCGTCCCGGTTTCTGCGGATGACAGATGTTATAGTGCAGCACATTCTCTTCTTTTTATCAACCGTATTGGGATTCGTTTGACAAACGCAAACGAACTTGCTATATTATCAATAAAGGGGGTATTGATTTGCTGCTGGGTTTATTCGTATGGTTCCTTGTGGCACTTCCGTTTTTATGGCCTGTATACAAACACTGGCGCACCGCCAAAGAGATGGTGCCGATACACGATAAAGCACAGGACGACTTTAGAAGAGAATGCGACCGACTGGGCATTCGATGCACCAAAGAATTCTCCGACGTCTACAGTACCTCATTTATCCGCTGCGACGACAAATCCGAACGCATCGCCGTATACGCGGGGAGGTCGAATCGTTTTTCCGTCATCCCTTACACAGATTATTTTATGGTTTTACCGGGTGTCCAACTGAAAGGAGGCACGATAACAACGCCTTCGCAGTATGTTACAACACAAATTGGTAAAACGTCCGTAACCACAAAGTATGACGGAGGGAAAGTCTTCGCTTATCGTGCCTGCGCATACGAACCACAGATCTTAACGAGCGAAAAAGTCCAACGCCCCGGCCCCGCATTTGTTTTCGACAAAACCGAAGACGTCGGAGAGCGTCGGCTTAAAAAAACGAAAGAATTCTGCGAAACAGCAAATGCCCAAATGCGCTACATCAAACAATATGCGTATGAATCAAAACCAAATCAATCTTACACCGAATGGAAGAAGATCCACGATGTGCAGGTTCTCGCCCACAAAAACAGACCAGACCCTTATGGAAATTACCACCTGAAATAAAACCGGATCTTCCGGTTTTATTTTTTAGCCAGATTCACCCCGCCGGTAATGACGGTCGGCTTCTTCTGTGCGCTCTTCATCGCGTCGTGTTCCTTCACTGCGCCCAGAATATCGATCATCTTCTCCTTCAGATCCTCTGCCTGCGCAAGCACGTCGGCCGTCTTCTCCGCGTCAAGCAGATCGCCCATCCGGTTCTTAAAAAAAGGTATCAAGATGTGGAGTCCCTGAGAATTTTTCAGACACCCTGTAAAAAAGGCAGCCCTTTTCGGGCTGCCCATCGGGTTCATTTATTCGCCTTTTCAGTACAGCTTCGCGCCGGCCGGGATATGATCGTCCACCATCAGGAGATGGAGCTTTTCCTTCCCCTCTTCGTGATGAACGGCGCTGATGAGCATACCGCAGGAATCGATGCCCATCATCGCGCGCAGCGGCAGGTTGACGATGGCGATGCAGGTCTTGCCCACCAGCGCCTCCGGCTCGTAGTATTCATGGATGCCGCTGAGGATGGTGCGCTCCGTGCCGGTTCCGTCGTCCAGAGTGAACTTCAGCAGCTTCTTGGACTTTTTAACCGCTTCACAGGCAAGCACCTTCACTGCGCGGAAGTCGGACTTCGAGAACGTCTCGAAATCGACAAGATCGGCAAACAGCGGCTCGATCTCGACCTTGGAGAAGTCGATCTTCTCGGGTTCGGCCGGGGCTGCAGACTGTACGGCGGCCTTGCAGGTCTCCTCGTTCGGGCAGACGCTGCAGGCGCACTCTGCGGGCTTCTCCTCAGCCTTTTCAGCAGCCTTGGAGCCGCCAAGCGGTTTCATCGTCGGGAAGAGCAGCACGTCGCGAATCGTCGACGAATCGGTCAGCAGCATGACCAGACGGTCCACGCCGATACCGATACCGCCGGTCGGCGGCATGCCGTATTCCAGCGCGGTGCAGAATTCCTCGTCGATCTGCATCGCTTCGTCGTCGCCCTTGGCGCGCTCTTTCGCCTGCTGCACAAAGCGCTCCCGCTGATCGATCGGGTCGTTCAGTTCCGAGAACGCGTTGCCGTATTCATGGCCGGCGATAAACACCTCAAAGCGCTCGGTCAGCGCCGGGCAGTCGGGCATCTTCTTGGCCAGGGGAGAAATTTCAATCGGGTAATCCGTCACGAACGTCGGCTGAATCAGCGTTTCTTCGACAAACGCGTCGAACGCCTCCTGCAGAAGCTTGCCGCGGGAAATGGTCTTATCCTCGAATTCGAGTCCGATTTTCTTCGCCAGCTCGCGCGCTTCTTCGTCGCTCTGGCAGGCCATGAAATCCGCGCCCGTCTTTTCCTTGACGGTGCCGTTCATCGTAACGCGCCGGAAGGGAGCGGCCAGGTTGATTTCCTGCCCCTGATACGTAACGGTCGTCGAACCGCAGACGGCGCGCGCGCAATGATCGATCACGCCCTCGCAGATCTGCATCATGCCCTCGAGGTTCGTATACGCCTGATACAGTTCAACCGTCGTAAATTCCGGGTTATGCGTCGGGTCCATGCCCTCGTTGCGGAAGATGCGGCCGATTTCGTATACCTTCTCCAGCCCGCCGACGATCAGCTCCTTGAGCTTCAGCTCGGTAGCGATGCGCAGGTACATATCGATATCCAGCGTATTATGATGCGTGGTGAACGGCCGCGCCGACGCGCCGCTTGCGGCCGCGTTCAGCACGGGCGTTTCAACCTCCATAAAGCCGAGGGAATCGAAATAACGGCGCATTTCGCGAATGATCGCGCTGCGCTTGACGAACGCTTCGCGCACCTCGGGATTGACGATCAGATCCACCGCGCGCTGGCGATACCGCAGCTCCGGATCGCGCAGGCCGTGGAATTTCTCGGGCAGCACCTTCAGAGACTTCGACAGCAGCGTCACCTTCTGCGCGTGCACGCTCACTTCGCCCGTCTTGGTCTTGAAAACAATGCCTTCCACGCCGAGGATATCGCCGATATCCATCGCCTTGAAATCCGCGTAGCTCTCCTCGCCCACGTCGTCGCGCTTGACGTAGAACTGAATTTCGCCCTGCAGATCCTGCAGGTGCGCAAAGCTGGCCTTGCCCATGATGCGCCGGGACATCATGCGTCCCGCGATGCTGACCGTTTTGCCTTCCAGCTCGTCGTATTTTTCCTGAATTTCGGCGCTGTGCGCCGTCTGATCAAACCGCGTAATGCGGAACGGGTCCTTTCCCGCCGCCTGCAGGGCGGCCAGCTTTTCGCGGCGGATCGCTTCCTGCTCGCTAAGGTTCACGGTCTGCATCTCGTCCATTTGCGTCCCCTCCAGCGGTAATCTATCAGTCCTTGGTAATCGCCAGCACCTTGAGCGTGCGCATGCCGTCCGGGACGGCGATGGTCACGTCTTCGCCCTCTTTTTTGCCCAGGAGCGCCGCGCCGACGGGAGATTCGTTGGAAATCAGTCCCTCGAGCGGATCGGCTTCCGTCGCGCCGACGATTTTGTATTCGGTTTCAAAGCCGGTCGCTTCGTCGTGAATCTTCACGCGGCAGCCGACGCTGACCTTGTCGCTGCTCACCTCGGTATGGTCGACGACCACGGCGATGCGCAGCATATTTTCCAGCTGCGTGATATGGTCTTCGATCTTGGCCTGCTCGTTCTTCGCCTCGTCATACTCGGCGTTTTCGCTCAAGTCGCCGTAGCTGCGGGCGACCTTGATCTGCTCGGCGATTTCCTTGCGCTTTACGAGCTTATAATAATTCAGTTCCTCTTCCAGCTTGGCATAACCGTCCGACGAAATAACGGGGCGATTGCCCATGTTCTCTTTTTCGGCCATTTTGCGCACTCCTTTTATCGGCCCGCGTCGCGGGCGTCAGTCCTGCAAACGACACAAAAGCACACCGCAGGCATGCCGCTCCGCAGTGTTCTTCCCTTCCGTTCCCTGAAATTATACTTGCCGCGCCTTGTTTTGTCAATGTCCGCACGGGTTTACAGCACAATATCCCCCGGCCTGTACCCCTCCGGCAGCGGCTCCTCCTCGAGGAAGGCGAAACGCTCATCCCGTAAAATGGGCAGGAACGCCTCGAACGGCGTACGGTCGAACTCGCCGGCGTAGCTGCTCGAGCCGAACCAGCCGCCTTCTTTTGCGCGCAGGTTCAAATCGCGCGCAAACTTGGTATGGTTGGAGCAGTCGTGCACGACGATGGGCCATTTCTCCGCGTCGGCGGTTTTCATGAAGCGGAGCGTCAGCTCCCGGCTCCATGTAGGCGACAGGTATCCCTGCCGGCAGACGTACATCGGCTCGCCCTCGTAATTGCCGATATTGTTCGGGTTCAGGTGCAGCTCGGCGCAGTTCATGAAATCAAGCCCCGTGGCGAGGATTTTCTCCTTCCTGGCCAGAAACGCCTCGTAAAGCTCCGGCGTCATCGGCGTTTCAACGCCCACGTACGGGATATGCTTTTTCGCCAGCGCGATATTTTCAATCACCCGATCCGCGCAGTTGGACGCGCCGAGATTGAAGCGCAGTTCGTCCAATCCCGCTTCGCCCAGCGCGCGCAGCGTTTCCTCCGTGGCGAGCGTCCCGTTCGTGTAAAGATGCTGGTGCACGCCCGCCGCATGGAACTTCGCGATCACGCCGTAATACTTTTCAATTTCCATAAAAGGTTCGAGGTATACGTAGGAAATCCCCGTCGGCTTTTTCTGGATGGACAAAAGCAGATCGAGGTCGCGCTCGTAAAACTTCGTCCCGCCGATTTCCCACATGCCCTCGCCGACCGGCGGCTGGCAGTCCATCTGGCCGTAATCATAGCAGAAACGGCAGCGCAGGTTGCATTTGTTCGTCTTGCGCACGGCGGAAAGGCCGGTGCCCAGCAGGCACGATTTGCATCCGCGCGGGAATTTTGCGTCGTCTCCGACGTAATACGTGCGCCCGGCGAGCGATTTGAGGCCGGGGATTTCGGCCATCAGCTTTTCATTGCGCGCGTCGATCGCGTCTTCAATCTGTGCAAACGTCGCGTACACCAGTTCCTGCTGATGGGGCAGAATTTCTTCATCCTCCGGCAGCGCCGCAAAAAACTCAAACCACATCAGCGCGTCTTTTTTTGAAATTTTCATCCTTAGCCGAGTCCTTTCGTTTTGAATACGGCGAGGAGGAACCTCTTTCAGGAGAAAGAGGTTCCCCCTCGCGCTCCCCTTCCAGAAAGCCTGCTTTCGCGCGTCCGCCCCGCGAAGGGCGGAACGGACGTTTCAGGCAGGGGTCGCTTTTAGCCGCCGAGCACGCTGCTCGTCTGTTCTTCTTCAAACTGGCGGGTATAAAGGTGATAATAATGTCCCTTCTTCGCCAGCAGTTCGGCATGCCTGCCGCGCTCGATAATCTTGCCGTCATCCACGACGAGAATCAGATCGGCGTTGCGCACGGTAGAAAGCCGGTGCGCGATGACCAGCGACGTGCGGCCGCGAATGACCGTCTCGATCGCCGTCTGAATTTTCTGCTCCGTAATCGTATCGACCGACGCGGTCGCTTCATCCAGCACCAGAATCTTCGGATCCGCCAGAATGGCGCGCGCGAAGGAAATCAGCTGTTTTTCGCCCGTGGAGAGCAGATCGCCCCCTTCGCCCACGTCGCTGTCGAGCCCCTTCTCAAGGTGTTCGATCACGCCCTTGGCCGAGACAAGCTCCAGCGCGCGGTCGATTTCCTCCTCCGTGGCGTTCGGGTTGCCGTAAAGCAGGTTTTCGCGCACGGTGCCGCTGAACAGGTGCGGCGTCTGCAAAACGTATCCGATGGCCGAATGGAGCCACAGCTGCGAGCGCTCGCGCGCATCGCGCCCATCGATGAGCACCTGGCCGCTCGTCGGCTCGAAGAAGCGGCAGACGAGGTTGACCAGCGTCGATTTGCCCGCGCCCGTTTCGCCGACGATGGCGATGTTCGAGCCGAACGGAATTTTCAGGTTGAAGTGTTCCAGAACGTATTCGTCGCCGTCCGGGTACTTGAAGCTGACGTCGCGGAACTCGATATCGCCCTTGATCGGCTCCCAGTTCTCACGATGCGGCGAGAAGCTGTCGCCGTATTTTGCGATCACTTCGGGGGTATCGGTCACGTCGGACCTGGTTTCAACCAGGCGGGAGAAGCGCTCGATGTTAACCTGCGTGGAAATCAGGTCGGAAATCGCGTCGATAATCCAGCGGACGGGCTCCATCATGCCCTGCGCGTAGCTCATGAACATCGAGAACGTGCCCACTTCGCTTTCGGCGATATATCCGCCGCGCCACAGAACGATCGCCAGCGCCAGCGACGAGGCGAGGTTCATCGTCGCGGCGAACAGACCGCGCAGATGCGCGGCGCGCACGCTCTTATGGCGCATGGCCTGCGTATCCCTGCGGAAGCTCTTATAGATTTTGTCTTCGATCACCAGCGTCTTGATCGTTTTCGCGCCGGTGATCCCCTCGTTAAAGTCGCTGGTAATCTGCGAGTTCAGCTCGCGCATTTCGCGGTTGATGGCCACGAGCCGCTTCTGGAAAATCGAAAACAGCACGAACAGAAGCGGCAGAATCGCCATGACGAGCAGGGCGAGCTTCGCGTTGATAATCAGCATGACGCAGATCGCGCCGATGAGATAGCTGATATGCCAGGTGCAGTCCATCAGCGTCCAGGAGCAGAGCGAACCGATGCGCTCCGTATCGCTGATGACGCGCGCGTGGATATAGCCGACGCTGTTCTGGTTGTAATACGAGAAGGACAGCGTCTGCAGATGATCGAACGCCGCGTTGCGCAGATCGCGGTTGATGCCGACCTCCGTGAACATCGCGCGGAAGCAGGCGGCGTAGTTGACCAGCGCCGCGAAGAGGATGGACGCGATATAAATCGGGATAAAGTACCAGATGGTATCGAGCGTTCCGCCGCCCACGAAATGATTCAGCGCATAGCGCTGTAAAAGTGGGAACTCGATATCCACCAGCGTGCCGCACAGGCCGAAGAGAATCATCGCCAGCTGCGTCTTGCGGAATTTTTTCGTATAAGGCAGAATTTTACCGATGCCGAAAAACGGCAGCGAAACGTATTCCTGCTTCTTCTGCTGGCTCATTGCGCCGCCTCCTCTCCGGAAAGGGACTGAATCTGATAAATCTGCTGGTAAATGCCGCCGGCGCGCTTGAGTTCGTCGTGCGTGCCGTGTTCGACGATACGGCCGTGATCGAGCACGAGGATCTGATCCGCCTTCTGCAGCGTGGTGATGCGGTGCGAAATCAGGATGATACTCGCGCTGCCGAAACGGTTTTCGATCGCCTTGCGGATTTTCGCATCCGTCTCGGTATCGACGGCGGAAAGCGAATCGTCGAAGATCATGATCGGCGTCGACTGCGTCAGCATCCGCGCGATAGCCGCGCGCTGCTTCTGGCCGCCCGAAAGCGTCACGCCGCGCTCGCCCACAAACGTTTCAAAGCCGTTTGTAAACGAATCGACCGTTTCCTCCAGGCACGCGGCGCGCGCGGCCTCCCGGATTTCGGTGAGCGTAATTTCTTCCTTGGCGATGCCGATATTCTCGCCCAGCGTGCGCGAGAACAGATACGGTTCCTGCAGGACGATGCCGATATTACGGCGCAGATATTCCGCCTGCATGTCGGCGATATCCACGCCGCCGATGGTGATGCGGCCGTTCCCGGCAGGCAGATCGTAGAGCCTGTCGAGAAGCAGCATCATCGTCGATTTGCCGCTGCCCGTGCCGCCGAGGATGCCCAGCGTCGTTCCGGCCTTCATGGTGAAGTTGATGTCGTGCAGCATCTGCGGGCAGCCTTCGTAAGCGAAGTTCACATGTTCGAAGGCGATATCGCCGTTCAGATCGGGGGCGCAGGCGCCCGGCTTATCGTGCTCCTCCTCCGATTCCATGATATAGCGCAGGCGTTCAAGCGAAACGCCCGCCTTGCTCAGATCGGAAATCATACGGCCCAGCTGGCGGATCGGCCAGGTAAGCATGCCGTTATAGGAGATAAAGGCGATGTATTCGCCGCTCGTCATTTTGCCTTTGATGCAAAACACCGCGCCGAAGACGACGACCAGCATCGCCTGCGCGTAGGAAATCAGATCCGACGTGCTCCAGAAGCGGCTCATCAGGCGGTCCATTTTGACCCACAGGCCGGTGTAATGCTCGTTATGCTCATGGAAGCGGTCGCGCTCATAGCGCTCGCGGCCAAACGCGCGCACCACGCGCACGCCGGTCAGGTTTTCCTGCACCATCGCGGAGAGCTTGCCCTCTGCCTCGTCGCAGTCCCGGAAGCCCTTGCGGATCCCGTGATGAAAATGCACGGAATAGAGAATCACCAGCGGCATCGGCGCAAGCACGATCACCGTCAGCACCGGATTCATCGACAGCATAAACGCCATTGACAGCGCCAGCAGAATGACGATACGGAAAATATTGGTCATCTGATCGGAGATGAACCGCTTGATCGTATCCAGATCCGACGTGCAGCGCTGGATGATATCGCCCGTCTTATTCTGCATATGCCAGGAAAACGGCAGGCGCTCGATGTGGGAGAACAGCGCGTCGCGCGCGGTTTTCACAAACGTCTCGTTCGCGCGCGTGTTGCATACGCGGAAGCTGTACTGCGACGTGACCTTCACCAGCGCCACAGCCACGACGGCCGCCGCGAGAATCCAGAGATTCGCGTGCAGGTATTCCGTCCCGCCTGCCCGCGCGACCAGCCTCGCCGCCAGCGTCCCCTCGTTCATCGGGTTGCCGCTGATCACGTTGTCGACCGCGACGCGGATAATCTGCGGCGTAATCATATCCGCCAGCGCCATAATGCCGGCGCACAGAATACTCACCGCAAACAGCGCGACGCTGCCCTGCAGAAAGCGCCAAATGAGCTGCGCGCCCTTCCGCCTCGCTTCTTTTTTGTTTTGTTTTTGCGTGTTTTGCATACTTTTCCTCTTCCTCCATATAGTCAGCATCATAACACATCCGTACTATGTTTGCAAACAATTCGGGCTTTTTTATTGACTTGCAGGCAAGTTGCGCGTATCATATTTGCGAAAATAAACCGCGCTCCGCGCGGCTGAAAAAGGATCGCTACATATGAAAATTGCATTTCTTGGCGACAGCATTACCCACGGCAGCGGCACCACCGACGAAAGCCGGCGTTTTACAAACCTGCTGCAGGCGGAAACCGGCATCGAATGTCTCAACTACGGCATCGGCGGCACGCGCATCGCGCGCCAGCACACGCCTTCGGACAATCCGGTCTACGACCAGGATTTCGTCTCCCGCGTCCCCGAGCTGGACGAAACGGCCGACATGGTCTTCGTTTTCGGCGGCACGAACGATTACGGGCACGGCGACGCGCCTCTGGGGACGATGGCCGATCGCACGCCCGAAACGTTCTACGGCGCGCTGCACTGCCTGTACGCGGCGCTCGTCGAACGCTTTCCCGGCAAGCCGGTCGTCGTCATGACGCCGCTGCACCGGCTGAACGAAAACAACCCGGCCGGCGAACACGGCAAGTCCGTCCCGACGACAACGCTGAAGGGCTATGTGGAAATCATCCGCGAGGTTGCGGAATACTATTCCCTGCCCGTGCTGGATCTGTACGCGCGCTCCGGCCTGCAGCCCGCCGTACCGGTCATCCGCGAGAAATTCGTTCCGGACGGTCTTCACCCCAACGACGCGGGCCATGTTCTGCTCAAGGACATGATCTGCGCCTTCATCAAAACGCTCGGATAAATATTTTCGCCGCCGAAAGGTTCTGCCCTTCGGCGGCTTTTTTCACCAGTTGATTTCCGGGCACATCGGTTTTTCAGGACATATCGGCGGCTGCGGATACATGGGCAATTGCGGGCACGGCGGTTTTTCCGGGGGCGCTATGCGCCCGCAGGGCTCCATCCGCACGCGGAAAATATCCACCCATGCCTCCACACGCACGTTGAACACGGGCTCGCACTGCGCGCATGCGCCTTCGATCAGCCGCACGCACGCCTGCGCCACAAGGCTTCCCCCCTGCGCGCCGCAGCCTCCCCCGCCCGGCGGCATGCGCACGCGCAGGCAAAGCTCCGCCGTTGCGCAATGGCGTTCGCCGCACCCGTCGCAGACCCAGACATTCAGCGGCACAATAACCTCCGCGCCTCTCGCGCAGCACTCGGACGCGGCGCGCACGCGCGCTTCTTCCTCTGCAGCCTCTATTCCCATCAGCGTAAACGGCCCGCGCGCGCAGCGCGGAAGCCCGTTGACGCGCAAGCAGACCTGCATACAGCGAAAATGCTCCCGCGCCGCGCCGATCACCCGCGGCAGCAGGTAACGCGGCTGGCACATGCAGGGAGGCTCCTGCGGCGGCCGTCTCCGGCAATTCGAGTTTCTCATAGTCATACCTCCCATAGCAGAATATGACGGGAGGGAGGAAAACGTGAGGGGACGTTGGGGGACGTGCGAGGGGAACTCTCTTTCTGGAGAAAGAAAGTTCCCCTCGCGCTCCCTTCAGAGAAAGCCGCTTTTTGGCGGAGAGGTGTGCGCGCGAAAAAAGCCCGGTCTTTCGACCGGGCTGAAAATCTTTTGGATTTTTAATTATTCCATGATGTCGACGACAACGCCGGAACCAACGGTACGGCCGCCTTCACGGATAGCGAAGCGAAGACCCTTTTCGATAGCGATGGGGGTGATCAGCGTGCATTCCATGTCGATGTGGTCGCCAGGCATGACCATTTCAACGCCATCGGGCAGCTTGATGTTGCCGGTAACGTCGGTGGTGCGGAAGTAGAACTGCGGACGATAGCCGTTGAAGAACGGGGTATGACGGCCGCCTTCTTCCTTGGTCAGGACGTAGACACGACCCATGAAGTGGGTGTGCGGATGAATGGAGCCGGGCTTGGCCAGAACCTGGCCGCGCTCGATATCGGTGCGCTGCACGCCGCGGAGCAGGACGCCGATGTTGTCGCCGGCTTCGGCGTAATCCATGGTCTTGCGGAACATTTCAACGCCGGTAACAACGACCTTGCGGCTTTCGTCGGTCAGACCAACGATTTCGACGGTGTCGCCAACACGAACCTGGCCACGCTCGACACGGCCAGTGGCGACGGTGCCGCGGCCGGTGATGGTGAACACGTCTTCAACAGGCATCAGGAAGGGCTTGTCGGTATCGCGTTCCGGAGCCGGAATGTAGGAATCGACAGCGTCCATCAGCTGATAGATGCACTGGCACTCGGGGGCGTTGTGCGGATCGGAACCGTCGTTGGTCATGTATTCCAGGGCCTTCAGAGCGGAACCGCGGATGATCGGGATATCGTCGCCCGGGAATTCGTAGCTGCTCAGCAGCTCACGGATTTCCATTTCGACCAGCTCGAGGAGCTCGGGATCGTCCATCTGATCGGTCTTGTTGAGGAAGACCACGATGTAGGGCACGCCAACCTGACGGGCGAGCAGGATGTGCTCACGGGTCTGCGGCATGGGGCCGTCGGGAGCGGACACGACCAGGATCGCGCCGTCCATCTGCGCGGCGCCGGTGATCATGTTCTTAACATAGTCAGCGTGGCCGGGGCAGTCGACGTGGGCGTAGTGACGGGTCGCGGTCTGGTATTCGACGTGCGCGGTGTTGATGGTGATACCACGGGCGCGCTCTTCGGGGGCCTTATCGATCTGGTCATAACGCATGACTTCAGCGCCGCCGTCCTTGGCCAGAACCATCGTGATAGCAGCAGTCAGGGTCGTCTTGCCGTGGTCGACGTGACCAATGGTGCCGATGTTAACATGCGGCTTAGTACGTTCAAACTTTTGCTTCGCCATGGGGGTTTCTCCTCCTTTTGATTCCGGGGTGCTGAACCGCGCCATCAGACGGGTTTTTGGAGCGGGTGATGGGAATCGAACCCACGTAACCAGCTTGGGAAGCTGGCACTCTACCATTGAGTTACACCCGCACGCCCGAGCAGACAGTGCGGCCGCTTGCCACACAAAGCATATTCTATCCAACATCCCTTTTTTTGTCAAGTGTAAAAAACGAAAAGACAGGCGTTTTTTGGAATTTTGCAGGAAAAGTCCGTTTTTTTCGACGCTCTGCCGCCGTTTTTCGCGCTGCAGTATAGGGTTGTCAAATACTTCACGCGTTTTTCTGTTCCAGCAGCTTTTCCATTTTTCTCTTTACGCGCTGCAGCGCGTTGTCGATGGATTTGACATGCCTTCCCAGGTCCTCGGCGATTTCCTGATAGCTGCGCCCGTCGAGGTAAGCCAGCAGCACCTCCCACTCCAGCGGGGAAAGCATCTTGCCGATGCGGCTTTCAATCGTGGAAAGGTCTTCCTGGCCGATGAGCAGCTCCTCGGGGTTGGTGATTCGCCCTTCGCTGATCACGTCCAGCAGCGTTCTGTCCGATTCCTCGTCGAAAATGGGCTTGTTGAGCGAAATATACGAATTGAGCGGGATGTGCTTTTGCCGCGTAGCGGTCTTGATCGCGGTGATAATCTGCCGGGTGACGCACAATTCCGCGAAGGCGCGGAAACTCGCCAGCTTTTCGGGCCGGAAATCGCGCACAGCCTTATACAGGCCGATCATGCCTTCCTGCACAATATCCTCGTGATCCGCGCCGATGAGGAAATAGCTCCTCGCGCGCGAACGGACAAAGTTTTTATAGCGGTTGAGCAGAAATTCCAGCGCCGCGCCGCCCTCCGGCCCCTGCGCGAGCCGGCAAAGCTCCTCGTCCGTCAGCTGAGAAAGGTTCGTATCGTCCGACAAAAGCGTATCCCCCGACTTTATTGTTTACCAGTTACACCCTAAAGAACGTATAAATCGTTCGATTTATTCCCCGCGGCGCATTTTTTCCAGCGCGTCGCGCTGCGGCTTGGGCAGACGCGAGATGAGCATGTTGCTCTTGGCCGCCGGCATGCGCGAAATCTGATCGCGCTGCGCGGCGTGCGCCTGCGCCATTTCGCGCAGCAGCTCGCGGGAAGGCAGGCGCGTAGCGCCCCTGCCCAGAATGACCGTCTGCTCCACGTTGTCGCTGGTGGCCACGCGCACCTCGCGATAGCGCGGCTGTCCGTCGCACAGGCGCTCGATGTACTGATCGGCGATTTCGCCGTGGCGCGTGAAGACGATCTCCACCGCGCCGCGCGTCTCGTGGCTGCGCAGAAGCCGCTCCGAACGCGTCCCGTCGAAAACGAGAATCACCTCGCAGCCATGAAAGGCGGCGTATTCCTCCAGCCGCACCGTCAGCTGTTCCCGGCATTCCTCGAACGACCAGCCTTTTTTCGCCGCCAGCTCCCATGCGCCGATGACGTTATAGCCGTCTACCACCAGCAGCGGTTTCATCCGCGCTGCCTTCTGATTTCATACATCAGAATCCCCGCCGCGACCGACGCGTTGAGCGAGTTGATTCTGCCCTTCATCGGCAGCGCCGCGCAGCCGTCGCAGTGATCGAGGACCAGGCGGGAAACGCCCTCGCCCTCGCCGCCGATGACCAGCGCGATGGGGCCGGAAAGATTCATTTTGTCGTACGCTTCGCCGCGCGCTTCGGCCGCGATGATCCACAGACCGCGCGCCTTGAGCGTTTCAAGCGTGCGCGTCAGGTTGCCCACGCGCGCCACGGGCAGGTATTCCACCGCGCCCGCGGAGGCCTTCACCGCCGACGGGGTCAGCCCCACCGCCCGGCGTTCCGGAACGATCACGCCGTGCGCGCCCGCGCATTCGGCGCTGCGGATGATCGCGCCCAGGTTCTGCGGGTCGGTGATGCCGTCGAGAATGATGAAGAACGGCTCTTCGCCGCGCTCGGCGGCCAGATGGAACATATCCTCAATGTCGCTGTAACGGAAGGCGGAGGAAACGGCGATCATGCCCTGATGGTTCGGCGCGATCGCGTCCAGCCGCGCGCGGTCGACCGTCTGCACGACGATCTTGTTCTCGCGCGCCATCATCACGATCTCGCGCGCCGAGCCGGTCAGCTCTCCCTTCGCCACGAGCAGATGCTCCAGGTCGCGCCCGGAGCGAATCGCCTCGCGGATCGGGTTGCGGCCGACGATGATATTCTCCGGCGGCAGCTGCGCCTCGCGCGGCTCCACAAACGCGACGGAGCGCGGTGCAAGCTCGCGCGGCGGGCGCTCTTCCCGCGGCGGACGGGCGGGGCGGTCCTCGCGCGCAGGGCGCGGCGGACGGTCCATCTTCGGCGGACGGCCGGCGGGACGGTCGCCATACGCGGGACGGTCGTCGTATTTGCGCGCTCCGCGCGGCCTGTCCTCAAAGCGCGGGCCGCGCTTATCGCCGTACGCCGGCCTGTCGCCGTAGGGTTTCTTATCGCCATAAGGCTTCTTCTCGCCGAAGCCGGGCTTTTTGCGGTTATCGTATTTTCTTTCAAAACCAGCCATTGTTTTTTACTCCTTTGCTTCGTTCATCATCCGGTAAAGGGCCTCGAGCCGCTCCATCTGTCCGCTGAGGTACAGATAGCCCACCAGCGCTTCAAGCCCCGTGGCGCGCGCATAGTCGGCCGGGTCGGCACTTTTTGGCGCGGCGTGGTGCGCGTGGGCGTTGCGCCCGCGGCGGACGACGTCGCTTTCGGCCTCCGTCAGCTGCCCCTCGATGCGCTCGAGCGCCCGCGCCTGTCCCGCGGCGTTAACCGCCCGGATCGCCGCGCGGTGCATCGCGCCCGCCTTGCCGCCGTCGAAGATCAGGCCCGTGCGCACGAACAGCTCGTGTACCGCGTCGCCCACATAGGCCAGCCGGAGCGGGCTTAAAAGCCGCGCCTCCTTTTCCGTCAGATGCTCGTGTCCCTGCAGAAACGCTTCTTCCATCAGTCCTCCAGCCCGGTCACGGCCAGAAATCTTTCATAGGCCGCGTCCCATTCGGCGCTGTTTTCCGGCGCGAACGTCCTGACTTCGAACGAATTGCGCACCACCTCGCGCAGCTCGTCCATGCTGCCGATCGCGCCCAGCGCCATCGCCTGAATGAGCAGGTTGCCGATGGCCGTCCCCTCGCCGGGGCCCGCCAGCACGGGGCGGTTGATGGCCGAGGCCGTCATGCGGTTGAGCAGCGTATTGTTGCTGCCGCCGCCCACGATATGCAGACATTCCACCTTTTCGCCGAGGATATCCCCCTCCAGCCGGCGGATGGCCCAGCGGTATTTCAGCGCGAGGCTTTCATAAATGGCGCGGGCGAACTGCGGCCGCGTTTCGGGCACGGGCTGATTCGTCTCGCGGCAATATTCGGCGATGCGCGCGGGCATATCGCCCTGCGGCATGAAGCGCGCGTCGTCCGGATCGAACAGCGAACGGAACGGCGCTTCCTTTTCGGCCAGCGCGGCGAGCGCGGCAAAATCCTCGCAGTCGCCCTGCTTGAGCCAGTTGCGGCGGCATTCCTGAATAATCCACATGCCCATGATGTTTTTCAGCACGCGCGTCGTGCCGCAGACGCCGCCTTCGTTGGTGTAGTTCGCGTCCATCACGGCCCGGGAGACGACGGGCGCTTTCGTTTCCGCGCCCAGAAGCGACCAGGTGCCGGAGCTGATATACGCGAAATGCTCCCCCTTCGCCGGCACGGACGCGACGGCTGCAGCCGTATCATGCTGCGCCACGGCGACAACCAGCGGCGCTTTTTTGAAGCCGAATTCCGCGCACAGCGCGGGAGAAAGCGGCCCGCGAACCCTGCCCGATTCGTGGATCGGCTGGAAGATTTCACGCGGCAGGCCGAAGCGCTCGAAAATTTCGGGCGACCAGTCGCGCGTGCGCGGGTCGGTCAGCTGCGCGGTGGAGGCGATGGAATACTCGCTCCCCTTCACGCCGGTGAGGAAATAGGTGAACAGGTCGGGCATGAAAAGCAGCGTCTTCGCGCCGGCGAGCGCCGCGTCGTTTCCCTTTTTCAGCGCCAGCAGCTGGTAGAGCGAATTGAACTGCATGAACGCCAGACCGGTGTGCTCGAAGATTTCCTCCTTGGGCATCACCTTGAACGCCTCGTCCATCATGCCGTTGGTCATCGCATCACGATAATGGACGGGGTTGCCGAGCAGGCGGCCGTTGCCGTCGAGCAGCCCGAAATCCACGCCCCACGTATCCACGCCGATCACGTCCGGCTCGATCCCGGCCTGCGCGCATTTGAGCAGGCCGCGGCGCATTTCAGCGAACAGGCGCGGGAAGTCCCAGTACAGCCTGTCCCCCATTTGCACCGGCTCGTTTGGAAAGCGGTGAATCTCGCTGATTTCCAGTTTTCTGCCGTCGAAAACGCCCAGAATCGCGCGGCCGTTCGACGCGCCGTAATCAAACCCCAGAAGGTGAAGCTTTTTTTCCATGGCTGACCCCTCCGAAAACGCATAATACGGTCATTATGTTTTATTCTAGCAGAAAAACCGCCGCTTTTCAACGGCGGCGGCGCGGATTTATAAGTTTTTCAGGCGGCTTCGCCGCAGTTGAAAGCCGCTCCCCCAGGCGTTGCTTGTCATCTCCCGCGCCGCAGAGTACAATGGCCCCATCAAGCGAAGGGAGACGACCCCATGGATATTGGAAAGCAGATCAAAATTTACCGACTGCGCGCGAACCTCACGCAGGAGCGTCTGGCCGAAGCCGTACACGTTACGCCGCAGGCCGTGAGCAAATGGGAGCTTGGGCAGACGCTGCCGGATATCGCGCTGCTGCCGGAACTGACGAGCGTACTGGGCGTGCGCATCGACGACCTGTTCGACTCGCCCGAAGAAACGCACCTGCGCCGCATTGAAGCGATGGCCGAGCGCGAAACGATGCTCTCCCGCGCGGACTTTGATTACGCCGTCGCCCGGCTCGGCGAAATCATGCCCGCCCCGGAAATGAAGGGCCGCTGCCTGACGCTGCTGGCGCAGCTGCACATGCAGCGCTCCGACGGCTACGCCGCCCTCGCCGCGGACTACGCCCGGCAGGCGCTGGAAATCGAGCCGGAAAAGAAGGACAACCATTCGACGTTCTTCAGCGCCATGCACGGCGTTTTGCCGGACTGGTGCTGCTCGAACCGCTCGGAGCTGATCGAGTATTATCAGAACTTCGTCCAGGCTCATCCGGACTATATGCCCGGCTATCTCTGGCTGCTGGATGCGCTCCTGCCCGACCGCCGCCTGCGCGAGGCGCGCCAAACGCTTGAGGCGATGAAAAAGCGGTTCAATTGTTATCAGATTCTGCTCTATGAAGGCTGGACGCGCTATTACGAAGGGCGTTTCGACGAAGCCGAGCGCGTCTGGCGGACGATGACCGAAACATACGCGGACAACTGGTTCGCCTGGTCCAGCCGCGGCGACGCGTACGCGCACCGCGCGATGTACGACGAGGCGATCGAGATGTACCGGGAGGCGATCCGCCTGCAGGAAAGGCCGCGCTTTACCGACAACGAAAGCAGCATCGCCCAGCTCTGCCGTCTCAAGGGCGACTGGAAGGGCGCGATGGAAGCGTACGCCCGCGTGATCGACATCCTGCGCGAAGACTGGAACCTGACCGACGGCGAGGACGTGCGCCGCTGCAAAGAAAACATCGAAGCGTGCCGCCGTGCGCTTGAGCGCGCGCAGCCCTGACGGAATCTTTACGCCGCCCGCAAATTCCTTCCCGGAAATTTTACGCGTCCGTCTTTATAATGGTATCCAGTGAAAATTCGATTTTCCCATTACAGAGATTGGAGTGACGCAAAATGCCGAGCAAGGCGTATCTCGAAGCGAAAAAGGAATTTATCAACTGTCTGGCCATGTCCATTATCGGTCTGGGCGTACCGGTCGTCATCGCCTTCCGCGAATGGTGGCCCATCATGAAGGCCGAAAAGGCAAAGGAAAAGGCCGGTATAACCGCGTAATAAAAAATCGATTGACAGCCCGGGCTTCTCATGCTACAATCGCCGGTGAAAGTTAAATAGCAAAAGCGATGACGGAGAGGGTTCTTCGCGGCGGTCATGCAGAGAAGCGGCGGTTGGTGCAAGCCGCAAGGAACGGCCGGAGAACAGGTCGCTCCCGAGCCGGACGGAAGAAAGCCGCGAAGCGGCCGATAGAACCTCCCGTGAAGCTGCGTAAAGGCAATCGAGCGGCGCGCAAGCGCAATTTGAGTGGTACCGCGGAATTTTTTCGCCTCAAGATTTTTCTTGAGGCGTTTATTTTTTTCCGCAGGCAAACAGACAGGGGGAAAACACATGAAACAGGAAATGCCCAAGCAATACCAGCCGCAGCAGTTTGAAAGCGAAATGTACCGCGAATGGGAAGAGAAGGGCTACTTCAAAGCCCATCGCGATCCGGCGAAAAAGCCGTTCACCATCATCATGCCGCCGCCGAACATCACCGGTCAGCTGCACATGGGCCACGCCATGGACGGCACCATGCAGGACGTGCTCACCCGCTATCACCGCATGAAGGGCGAAGCCGCCCTGTGGCTGCCCGGCACGGATCACGCCTCCATCGCCACCGAGGTGAAAATCATCGACGCGATGGCCAAAGAGGGCCTGACCAAGGACATGATCGGCCGCGAAAAGTTCCTCGAGCGCGCGTGGGAATGGAAAAAGGAATACGGCGGCCGCATCGTGCGCCAGTTCCGCCGCCTGGGCGCGAGCTGCGACTGGAGCCGCGAGCGCTTCACGATGGACGAGGGCTGCTCCCGCGCGGTGAAGGAAGTGTTCGTGCGCATGTACGAAAAAGGCCTGATCTATCGCGGCAACCGCCTGGTCAACTGGTGCCCCTGCTGCAACACCCCCATTTCCGACGCGGAAGTGGAATACGCCGAAAAAGAGGGCAGCTTCTGGCATCTGCTCTACCCCGTGAAGGAAACGGGCGAAATGCTGGAGCTGGCGACCACGCGCCCCGAGACGATGCTCGGCGATACCGCCGTGGCCATCAACCCGAAGGATCCGCGCTATGCGCATCTGCACGGCTGCCACGTGATGCTGCCGCTTATCAATAAGGAAATCCCGATCGTCTGCGACGAGCACGCCGATATAGAAAAAGGCACCGGCGTCGTGAAAATCACCCCCGCGCACGACCCGAACGACTACGAGGTTGGTCAGCGCCACAACCTGCCCATCGTCCGCGTGTTCACCTACGACGGCCGCATGACCGGCGCCGCCGACAAGGCCGCCGCGGACGAGCTGTTCGCCTCCGGCCGCGCCACCGTCAACGAGCCCGAAGTGCTCGATTGCGGCAAGTATGCCGGCATGACGACGGGCGAAGCCCGCAAGGCCATCGTGGCCGATCTGAAGGAGCTGGGCCTGCTCAAATCCATCGAGCCGCTCAAGCACGACGTCGGCACCTGCTACCGCTGCCACAGCACCGTCGAGCCGATGGTCTCCAAGCAGTGGTTTGTCAAAATGGAGCCGCTGGCCAAACCGGCCATTGAAGTGGTCAAAAACGGCGAAACGAAATTTGTCCCCGAGCGCTTCAACAAAATGTACATGAACTGGATGGAAAACATCCGCGACTGGTGCATCAGCCGTCAGCTCTGGTGGGGCCACCGCATCCCGGCGTATTACTGCGACGAGTGCGGCGAAATGGTCGTCGCGCGCGAAGCGCCCTGCAAGTGCCCCAAGTGCGGCGGACACATGCATCAGGACGAGGACGTGCTCGATACCTGGTTCTCCTCCGCACTCTGGCCGTTCTCCACGCTGGGCTGGCCGGACGAGACGGAAGATCTCAAATACTTCTACCCCACGGACGTGCTCGTGACCGGCTGGGACATCATCTTCTTCTGGGTCGCGCGCATGATCTTCTCGGGCATCGAACAGATGGGCAAAACGCCGTTCCACACGGTCGTCATGCACGGCCTGGTGCGCGACGCGCAGGGCCGCAAAATGTCCAAGTCGCTGGGCAACGGCATCGATCCGCAGGAGGTCATCGACAAATACGGCGCGGACGCGCTCCGCTTCGCGCTGCTGTTCGGCGTGGCCCCGGGCAACGATATGAACTTCTCCGACGAGAAGGTCGAATCCGCGCGCAACTTCGCCAACAAGGTCTATAACGCCAGCCGTTTCGTGCTGATGAACATGGACGAGGCGATCGAGCTGGAAGGCCGCGAGCTGGAAGTGAGCGATAAATGGATCCTCTCCCGCCTCAACGCCTGCATCCGCGATATGACGCAGAACCTTGATTCGTTCGATCTGGGTCTGGCCGCGCAGCGCATCTACGACTTCGCCTGGAGCGAGTTCTGCGACTGGTACATCGAATGGGCCAAACCGCGCCTGACCGGCGAGGAACCCGAAGCGAAGAAGACGGCGCAGGCCGTGCTGCTTTATACGCTCAAGGGGCTGCTCCGCCTGCTGCATCCGTATATGCCGTTCCTCACCGAAAGCATCTGGCAGCAGCTGCCCGGCGTGGAAGGCTCCATCATGCTGGCCGACTGGCCGGTCGCGGACGCGAAGTTCGACTTCCCGCGCGAGGCCGCGATGTGCGAAGGTGTCATCGAAGCCATCCGCGCCGTGCGCACCCTCCGCAGCGAAATGAAGGTCGACATCGGCCGCAAGCTGCATCTGCTGCTCATCCCCAGCGACGAGAGCTGGAAGGAGCCGCTCCTGCAGAACGAAGGCGCGTTTAAGCGTCTGTGCGGCGCAAGCGCCGTCACGCTGTTTGCCGAGGCCGAAAATCCCGGCAAGACCGTTTCGGCCGTCTGCCCCGCCGCGGAAATCCGCATCCCGCTGGGCGATCTGGTCGATATGGACAAGGAGCTTGCCCGCCTCGCCAAGGAAAAGCAGAACGCCGAAAACGAGATCCGCCGCGCCGAGGGAATGCTCAACAACCCCGGCTACCTCGCCAAAGCGCCCGCCGCGCTCATCGAGAGCACGCGCGAAAAGCTTGAGAACGCCAAGAGCATGCTCAAGAAGATCGAGGAACGGATTGAAGAGATGAAATAACGGGGAAAGAAAAACGACTGGGGGAAAACCCTTCCTTTCTGGAGAAAGGAAGGGTTTTCCCCCCAGGCCCCTTTTCCCAGGGAAAGCCGCTTTATTCTCTATTATGGGGCATACTGGAACACAGGAGCGTATATTATGTTAAAGATTCTCTGCATCGGCAACAGCTTTTCCGACGATGCGACGCGGTACCTCTACCCCATCGCCGACGCAGCCGGAACGCCGCTGAAGCTGTACAACCTCTATATCGGCGGCTGTTCGCTGGCGCATCATTACCGGCTGATGCGAAGCGGCGCGGCGGATTACGCTTTCCGCTTCAACAGCATGGACACAGGGCTGAACATTTCCATGCAGCAGGCGCTTGCGGCGGACGACTGGGACGTGGTGACGCTGCAGCAGGCAAGCCATTTCTCGCACAAATACGACACCTACCAGCCTTATCTCAACGAGCTGGCGGCGTATGTGCGCTCGTTCGTCCCAAAGACGCGTCTGCTGATTCACCAGACCTGGGCATACGAACAGGGCAGCCAGCGGCTCACGCAGGAGCTCGGCTACGCCGATCAGGCAGACATGTTCCGCGACGTGAAAGCGTCTTACGCGCAGGCTGCGCAGGAGATTCACGCCGCCGGAATTCTTCCCTCCGGCGAAATGATGCAGGCACTGCTTTCCGCCGGGATTTTCCCCGTACACCGCGACACGTTCCACGCCGGGTACGGTCTGCCGCGCTATGCGCTCGCCGCCGTCTGGTTCGAACTGCTGACAGGCCGGACAATCGTCGGCAACCCGATGCGCAAGCTGGACGTTCCGGCAGACGAACCCAACATCCCCCTCGCCCAGCGGCTCGCGCACGAAGTGGCGGCAGGGTACAGGTAGGTAGGGTGTTTTTTTTTGCGAGGGGTCCCCTTCTTTCAGGAGAAAGAAAGGGGCCCCTCGCGCTCCCCGCCAAAGAAAGCCGCTTCAATTTTCCTGTCCCGGCGTGCGGAGGGCGCGCCGGGACGGGTGTGGGTTTTCCGAGATGCAGCGAGAAAGACGTTTTTGCTCTGCAAAAAAGGGCCTCGCGCTCCCCACCAAAGAAAGCCGCTTCAATTTTCCCGTTCCGGCGCGCGGAGGGCGCGCCGGGACGGGCGTGGGGTTTCCGGGGATGCAGCGAGAGACGTTTTTGCTTTATGAAAAAGGGAGCCTTCTTTCTGGTGAAAGAAGGCTCCTCTCGCGCTAGTTTTCCGATTCCGCCGCGCGGTTCATCCGCGTTGCGGGGATAAATTGAGCGCTGCATCAGGTGATCGGCGCGGGGTTAAAGATACACAAATCATTCCACAGGCCGTACTTTTCTGCATACGGTTTCTCCTCGCCGGAAGCGCAGGCAACGATTTTCTCAAACAGCTTCTCGCCGACGCCGGCAATGCTGTCCTTCCCCTCGGCAATCACGCCCGCGTTTACGTCGATCAGATCGGGCCACTGCGCCTTCATTTCCGAGCGGCTGCACACCTTGATAACGGGCGCCGCCGCCAGTCCATAGGGCGTTCCACGCCCTGTCATAAATACCTGCAGGCCAATGCCGCTTGCAAGCTGGCAGGGGCCGCACACAATATCGCTGGCGGGAGTGGCTGCGTAGACCAGTCCATGTTTTGCGGGCCGTTCCGCCGGGGAAATCACCTCGACAATCGGAGAGGTGCCCGACTTCGCAATGGACCCCATCGACTTCTCGACGATATTCGAAAGTCCTCCCTTTTTATTTCCGGGCGTCGTATTTGCGCTGCGATCCACGCCGCCTGCGCGCAGATAGCCGTCGTACCATTTCATTTCAGCGGAGAGCCTGTCGCGCACTTCGGCAGATATGCAGCGCTCCGCGATAAAGCGCACGCCGTCGCGCACCTCCGTCACTTCTGAAAACATCACGGTAGCGCCCGCGGAGACAAGTAAATCCGCGGCGTATCCCGCAGCCGGATTGGCCGTCACGCCGGAAAAAGCGTCGCTTCCGCCGCATTGCATGCCAACCATCAGCCGGGAAAGCGGAAGTTCCCTGCGCCTGCGGGCGTTCAGCCGCGCAAGCTTCTTCTCCGCCATCGCCAGAATGGCCGCAATCATGTTTTCAAAGCCCGAAATCTCCTGCAGCGTAATCAGGCAGTCAGGGCCCAGATATTCCGAATCGAGAAGCATTTCCGGGCGCAGCTTTTCGCAGCCGAGCGCTACGCACATCACCTCGCCGCCGAAATTCGGATGCCGCACCAGATTCCGCAGCGCGCGAATCGGCACCTTGGCTTCCGGTGCGTTAATCGCCACGCCGCAGCCGTACGCGTGATGAATCGGCACAACGCCGTCTACATTCGGATACTTTGGCAGCAGTTCCGTCCGAATGCGCTGCACCGCGACGTTCAGCACGCCCGTCACGCATTGGACGGTTGTATGGATACCGAGCAGATTGCGCGTTCCGGCGTATTCGCCCGCCCCGTCATATCCCCAAAACGTCGTTCGCGGCGCTTTCGGCAGATCGCGGCGGATATTCACGCCGAAGGGCATCTCGTCCAAATTCGGGGAAGGCGGTAATTCAAGCGAATTTTCATTGATCCACGCGCCCGCCGGCGTGTCGTTGAGCACATAGCCGAGCGTTACGCCGTAACGGATTACCGCGCCGCCTTTGGGAATGCGGCACAGCGCTGCCTTATGCGCCTGAGGAATATCCTGTTGGGCGATTACGCCTGGAAAAATCTCCGTCCCGGCCGCCACGTCATGCAGCATGATCGCCACGTTATCGCGAGGATCCATGCGAACGCATTTTTCTGCCTGCATATTCCGTCCCCCTTTCAATGTCCGCCCAATCCGCTGCAGACGGAACTTTCATTTTGCCGCTCCGCGATACGCTTTAACGATGCAGCGTCTCGCCCGTAAGCTTCTGATAATACTTTACCAGCGCGCTGTGATCGCAGCTGCCGTCGCCGTCGCGATGGAGGATCTTCATCATTTCCATCACCTGCGCCGTCAGCGGCACGGGGCTGTCCACAGACTTCGCCGCGTCGAGGACATTGTTCAAATCCTTAATGTGCAGATCGACGCGGAAACCGGGCTTAAAATTCTGATCGAGCATCATCGGCGCTTTCGTATTCATAACCGTGGAACCCGCCAGGCCGCCCTTAATGGCCTCAAAAATCTTTTCCGGTTCAACGCCCGCGCTCTGGCCGAGCATCAGCGCTTCGGATACGGCCGCAATGTTCACCGCCACGATAATCTGGTTGCACAGCTTCGTCACATTGCCTGCGCCGATGCCGCCGCAGAGCACCATGGACGATCCCATATGCGAAAGGATTTCCTTATACTGGTCGAACACTTCCTGCTTGCCGCCGACCATGAACGCCAGCGTGCCGTCGATCGCCTTCGGCTCGCCGCCGGAAACGGGCGCGTCCAGCATTTCAATTCCCTTTTCCGCCAGCGCCGCCGCCACCTCGCGGCTCGCGATCGGATTAATGGAGGAACAGTCAATTACGACGGCGCCCCTGCGCAGCGTCTCGATTGCGCCGCCCTCCGCCAGCAGCACCTGTTTTACCTGCGGGCTGTTGGGGACCATCGTAATCAGCACGTCCGCGACCGCCGCCGCATCGTGAATGCTCTCCGCCTTTTTGCAGCCGCACGCGGCTACTTCGTTCATCGCGTCAGCGTTCAGATCATATACCGTCAGATCGTATCCGGCTTTGATAAGATTCTTCGCCATGGGCTTGCCCATAATTCCAAGACCGATAAAACCAATTTTCATCCTGATCTTCCTTTCAAATGCGTTTCATTTTCGTTTTGTTTCGGCGCGTTCGCGCCGTATTGCCGCGGCGAATATCAATTGAGAAGTCCAATATTGCGCAGCACGCCGCGCAGCTTTTCGCGCTGCACGTCGTCCAAAGGCGCAATCGGCGGCATGCACGGCCCGCAATCGCGGCCGATCATCGCCAGCGCCTCCTTCAGCACGACGGGGAACGTACCCAAGTTTGTGTTGACGCGCAGTTCGGCGAGTTTGAACTGCGCCTCCAGCGCGCCTTTGTGATCGCCCGCCGCGAACCGTTCATAAATATCCGCCGCAATGCGCGGCGCAACGTTTGCGCAGGAAGCGATCGCGCCCGCCGCGCCATAGCACAGCGCCGCGTAGATCAGCGTATCCCTTCCCATCAGGACGCTGAAGTTTTCCATTCCGCGCGTAAGCCGCAGGTATTCTTCCGTGTTCGTCATGTCCCCCGTAGAGTCCTTGACCGCAACAATGTTCGGGATCGCCGCAAGTTTCGCAATCGTCGCGGGTTCAACGGTAACGTTCGTTTTCGGTTTGTTGTTGTAAACGACAACCGGCAGCGCCGTCCCTTCGGCCACCTCGCGGTAATAGGCGTACACTTCCGCCTGCGTCTGCGAAACAAACATCGGCGTCAGAACGCTCAGCGCGTCCACGCCCGTTTCCTCCGCGATGCGCGCCAGCTTCAGCGCTCCCGCGGGGGTAATATGATTCGCGCCCGCATAGATATGCATGCGTCCACGCACCGCGTCGCGCGTCGTCTCCAGCACATGGCGGTATACGCCCTCGTCAAACGCATAAAACTCGCCCGTTGTTCCAAACGGAAACACGCCGCGAATTCCGTTTGCCGCCAGGTACTCAATAAGGTCCCGATACGCCCGCTCATTGAAGCGGCCTTCCGCATCCACAGGCGTTACCACCGGAACAACGATTCCTTCCGGCTTAAAACTCATTTCGTCACCTTCTTTACGCATCCTGCAATCTCACACCCGCCATTCGTCCTCCCACTGAACGTAGGGCACGCCGGAAGCATTGAACCGCACGGGCAGCCAGACATACTTCGCCATGGACGTGTTTTCATCCGAAAGCAACGCATATCGCGGGAACCGCTGTTCAAAGTCGGCGCTTCGCGGGTATTTGTTCTGATAGAGCATTTCCATATCGGGCATATCGCACGGCAAATCGGTCAGCCAGCGGTCGCCCGTGGCAATATAGACGTCCGTCCCCGGCACGTGAAAAACGCTGGAGAACTGCGCATGGAAGGAATTGTGCTGCCGGTCTCCCACGCACGTTTTTCCCAGCATGCGCCATTCGCCGTGAAAGTCGTCCAGTTCAAACGTTTCGGTCTCGTTCGGGTAATACCCCGTCGTGCCGGAGGCAATAAGAAAGCGTCGGCCTTCGCGCCGGAACAGGCACGGCGCTTCGCGCGTAAAAGGCGGGTTCCCGCGATAGATGTGATGCGAAACCTGCTGCGTAACGCCGGTATAATCATCCGTGAGCGTCTGACAGATCATCTCCGTATGCGGCCGTTCATAGATAATATACGCCTTGCCGTCTTCCTGCACCAGATCGAAATCCCCCATCGGGAGTTCCGGCCGCGCAATGCGATTCACCAGCTCGTACGGCCCCTTAATGGACGGCGCCGTCGCCACGGCCATATACCCTCGCTGAAAATCGGCGCCGCTTCCCAGAACGCCCGCAATTTTCGCCCAAAGCACATATCGGCGCGTGGACGCGTTATAGAGGATGTGCGGTCTGTCCATGATATTGCGCGGATGGAACGGCGTTTCCGGGGCGCCCTGCGCCACCAGAATAACCCCCTCGTCGTGCCAGTTATACAAATCGTCGGAAGAGTACAGCCGCACGCCGTTATGCCAGATCGCGCAGCGCTCGCCCGTCGCGCGGCCGGTCACTCCCTCTTTGTTTTCTCCATACCACCAGAAGCGGCCGCCGTCGAACAGCAGCGAGCCTCCGTGCGCCTGTATCAGTTTTCCTTCTGTGTCGTACCAGTATTTTCCGGGACGGATGGAACGATACATGCTTGCCCTTCTTTCCTGTTCATGTTGTTTTTATATTCGCTCACGCTCATGCCGTAAACGGCTTTGAATTTCCTGCGGAATCCGGATACGTCGATATAGCCCACCTGCTCCACAATCTCCTTGATCGGCATGTCGGTTCGCTGGATCAGTTCCAGCGCCCTTCCCATACGCAGCCCCGTCAGGAAATCAATATACGTCATCCCCATCTTCGCCTTGAACATCCGGCTCAGATACGGCGTCGACACGCCCGCAAAAGACGCGGCCATTTCCGCCGAAAAGCTCGGGTTCTGGTAATTCTGCCGGATATAGTCCAGAAGCTTTTCAAAATCCGATACGTTGACCGGCTCCCGGCAGCACTGCGAAACCAGCGCCTGCATATCCTTTTCAAAGGATTTTGTCGAAGCCACGTCCATCTGCACGATCCGCGCGACGAGTTCCCTGCGCTCCTGTTCCGTTTGAATCGCCTGCAAAAGCGCCTGCGTAATCGAATACCGCAGGAACGTTCGATTCCCCTCCGAACACGCGCTCAGGCGGATTTTCTCCAGCATCTGCTGCAGAAGCTTCTGCGCCTGCGCTTCGTCCGGCCGTTCAACGGCTTCCGTAAAGCGCCGCAATTCCGTATCGCTCAGGCGCACGGCCAGATCCGGCGCTTCCACAAGGCTCTCCCGGCAGACAAACCCGCTCGCCGCGGGGAACTGTTCAAAAATCCGCTCCACGTCCGTATACGCATGGTGCACAAGCATAATATCGCTGTAAACGCAGCTCATGCCAATCTGAACCGGAAGACCGTCCAGCGCCTCTTTCAGCTGACGCGCATAAGCCTGGCGGAGCGTCTGTTTTTCATCCTCGTTTGGCAGTTCGCGCAGGAACACCAGCACCGGCTGATCAAAAATATATACGGTGCAATGCAGCGCGCTGCCCGCCAGCGCTTCGACAGGCGCGAGGCACTGCTCTTCCCGCTGCTCCGCCACGCGCACGCCCACCAGCATGTAGTACTGCTCCAGCAGTTCCACGCCGCACAGCTTCATGTTGGAAATCAGCGCGTTGCGGCTTTTATAGCCGCCTGCAAAAAGCAGCCGGGAAAACTGGCGGCAGAAGCCGTCCCGATAGACCTGCTGGCTGGCATAAATCCGCTCCGTTTCCCGCAGGGAAGCGTAAATCAGGTTCTGAATCGACGAGAACTCGTCCGCGCGTTCGCGCGCCGCAAGAACCTTCTCCCCCTTGGCCAGCGCTTCAAGCTGACGCACGCGCTTGCTGCGGTCGAACCCGAAGTAGAACGACAGAAGCATGGAAAGCAGCATGCCCACCGCGATAATCGCCACGTTTATGCTTTTATTCCGGCGCACCTGCGCCAGAATCGCAGCGGCGTCATACTGCGCTTCGATGCGGATGCCGAAAGCGGCATTTTCTTCATTGATCGTAATCGCGTCGGCTATCGGCTTGAGCCCGGCGGCGTTCGTAACCTTGAACGTTTCGCCGCCGCTGCGATAGAACACGACCGTATCGCCGTCGTCAAAATGCAGCGCGAGCTGCGCCTCCCGCTGATCGTCCAGCGGCACAAAATAGGAAATCAGCCTCGAGAAAGGGATTACAAAATTGACCGATTCAACGCCCATTTCTCCCCGGGCCCGCGTGACATAGTGCATCAGCAGATATCCGCCGGACGTGCTGTTCCACAGGCAGCAAACGCCGTTTTCGCCGCTGAAAATCAGCTTTTCCGCGCTGCGGATACTTTCCGCCGTACATTGGAACGTCAGCCCGAACAGCGAAGAAATATGCGAAAGGCCTTTCCCCGAGTATACGACGTCCGTTCCGTAGCAGATGAAAATATCGTTCGTATCGGAATTAAACTGGTTTGCAAAGTTAAGCAGCGAAATGCCTGCGCTGGTTTCCTGCTGGTTTTTGCACATTTTCCTCGCCGTCAGCTCGGGCTGGAGCGAAAGATAAACGCTGGACGCGTTATAATTCGTATACATATTGTTGAGCATATCTGAAAACTTTTTCACATTGCTCTGCAATTGTTCGGTGGCCATCCGCCGCAGGGCGGATACGGTCGATCGCGTCACGGAAGCGCTCGCAAACAGCATCGGAAGCAGGACGCACAGATAGATCGATACAAACCTGACCAGATATCGGTTCGTTCTTTTCATGCGCGTCCCTCCGTATCATTACCCCCGAGAAATATCCTGCCGGTGTCGCGGCAGGATATTCCTCAGTAAAATGTTTCACGCTTCTCAGCGTTCAATTCTGCGAAGCGTGAAACAATTCCTGCCGATCAGATGCCGAGATAGGTGTTATAAGCTTCCTGGTCGACAGCCAGAATGGTATCGAGTCCCTGAGAATTCAGCGTCTCCACGAAGGTATCCCAGTAGCCGTCGATATCAACGACGCCCGTAATGAACTGGACCTTCATGTTGTTGATGTAATTGGTGATGTCGGTATAGATATCCTTGCGGGCGTTCGACTGCTCTTCGGTGTAGTTCAGAGTGGGGAACGCCTTGACCAGATCGGAAGCGCGCAGCGCGCGTACGCGGGTGGACGTGGAGCGGAACGTGTTATCGGTGTCCTTCGCGATGAACTCCTCGAGCTGCTCGTCGGTCAGCGTGTTGAGATATTCCTGCACATAGTCGAAGGTGAGAAGATAGAACATCGAATCGATGATGCCCTTTTCCTTCAGATACGACACGGAATCCGCAAAGCCCGCTTCCGTCATGTACTTGGTGTAGTCGTATTTGCGAATGCCCAGATCGGTATCGACATAATCGAAGTTAACGCCTTCCAGACCCATGCAGGAGAATTCAGCGCCTTCGCTCGTGAGAAAGTAGTCGATCAGCTTGCAGAGCTCTTCCGCATGTTCAGTCGTCGCGCTCACGCACAGACGCGGGTTGTTGAGCCAGTAGGTGCCCAGCACATAGGCCTTCTTGCCGGTCACGTCGGACTGGAAGGAAACGCAGTAATCCCAGGTATCCTCGCCCAGGCCGCTCTTGAGAGACATCGTGCTGGAATCATTACCGAAGCCGACAATGTTCTGCGCCTGCTTGGAGCGGAATTCGTCGTTGGTCTGGATGTAGGTTTCGCTGTCCAGCAGTCCCTCGGAGTACAGCTTGTGCATGTACTTGAGGAAATCCTTGTAGCCCTCGGTGGTTTCGGCGATGTAGACGTTGTTGTTTTCATCGGCCTGCAGGCAGTAGCTGCGCTGATCGGAATAGATGCCGTAAGCGGCGCGAATGTTCCATTCAAGGCGATAGCTGCCGGCGGAAGCGTTGCAATAGCTCATCGGGATTTCATCGGTCGGGTCGCCGTTTCCGTTGGCGTCCTGATCGCGGAACGCGCACAGCACGTCGTACAGCTCGTCCAGCGTGGTGGGGATTTCCTTGCCCACGTTCTTGAGCCACGTGGTGTTGATCTGCGCCTTGGAGTCGTCCATCACAATACCGGTGGGGTTCACGCGGGACATGGAATAGATGGCGCCGCTGGGAGCCGTGATAAAGGCGGCGTATTCCGGATACTTTTCCAGATGCGCCTTAAAGTTGGGCATCACGTCGAGATAATCGCGGAAATTGAGGAAGTAGCCTTCGTCGCCATAGGAGTTGATGGTGGTGAAGTTGGCCAGCGTGTTGTTGTAAATCATGTCCGGCAGCTCGTCGGTGAGCAGCATCAGGGACAGCTGATTCATCCACGCGTCGGTGGGATAATAGGTGCATTCCATTTCCAGGCCATAGTTATCCTTGATCCATTTCACCATGTCGTTCTGGGTCCAGTCAATCACCTGGTCGCCCGCAAAGGCAACCTGGATCTTAGCCGTTTCTTCGGCGAACGCGCCGGGAATCAGGGACAGCGCCAGCACCATTGCCAGCAGGATTGCAAGAGTCTTTTTCATGGGTTTTCCTCCTTGATATATTCTCCACCGGCTTTCGCCGGGATGGACCTTTGTCATCCCTTCACCGAGCCGATCATCACGCCCTTGGCGAAATATTTTTCCAGGAACGGATAGAGAATCAGCATCGGCGCGGTCGACGCGACGATAATCGCGTATTTCATCATGTTCGCCGTCTCCGCCTGTTTGGTAAAATAGGCGATTTCTTCCGCGGAATAGCTGGCCGAGTCGGTCATCTCCGACATGAAATTGCCCAGCGTCAGGATTTCGCGCAGGAACACCTGCAGCGGAAACAGCTTTCTCGTGCGAAGATAGATATAGGCGTTAAAGTAGCTGTTCCAGTGGCCGATGCCGTAATAGAGCAGCATGACCACCGTAATCGGGGCCGAAAGCGGCAGGACAATCTTGAAGAAAATCCGCAAATCGCTGCATCCGTCGAGGAAAGCGGCTTCGTGCAATTCCCACGGAATAGAATTTGCAAAGAACGTGCGGGCGACGATCAGGTTATATACCGAAACCGCGCCCAGAATCAGCAGCGACCAGCGAGTATCCACCAGCCCCAGGCTGCGCATGTTCAGGTAGCTCGGAATCAGGCCGCCCTGAAAATACATGGTGATGATAAACAACGTCATAAAAACGTTTCTCGCGCGAAAATCCCTGCGCGAAAACGCATACGCGCACGGAAGCGTTACCGCGAGGTTGATCGCCGTACCCACGACGGTATAGAAAATCGTGTTGGCGTAACCAATCCAAATGTCCTTATACTGCAAAATGTACTCGTACGCCTGAAGCGACGGGCCCACCGGAAGCAGCACCATCTCGCCGCCGGCAACCGCGTTCGGATCGCTGAACGACGCGCTGAGGACATACAGCATCGGGTAGAGCGTTACCACAAAAAGGAGAAACAGAATCACATACACAACCGCGCCGAAAACGTTGTCTCCGCGGCTTTTCCGGATGTGCGAGGCCTTCGCCGTCATCTGCGTCATACTCGTTCCCCTCCTTTTACCACAAACCGGACTGCGTCATACGCTTGGAAAACGTGTTGGCCAGCACCAGGACAATCGCGTTGATTACAGAGTTCAGCAATCCCGTCGCCGTCGAGAACGAAAACTCATTCGACTCAATGCCCATTTTATAGACGAACGTGGAAATCACTTCCGAGCCGAGCAAATTCGCGTCGTTCTGCAAAAGGTATACTTTTTCATAGCCGATATTCATTACCTGGCCGCATTTGAGAATCAGCATCACCATGATCGTCGGCACAAGAACAGGCAGGTTCACATGGAGAATGATCTGCATCCGGCTCGCGCCGTCCACTTCCGCCGCTTCCACCTGCTCCTTGTCAATCGCGGAAAGCGCCGCAAAATAGATGATCGCATTCCATCCCGTGTTCTGCCATACGTCGCTGAGCACGTAGATCCATTTGAAATACGCCGGGTTCTGCATGAAGTACACGCGTTCCTGTCCGAGCGCCGCCAGGAAATTATTGATCAGACCGCTGGTCGGTTTCAGAAAAAGAATCACCATGCCGCACATAACGACCGTCGAAATAAAATGCGGCGCGTAGGAAACGGTCTGAAACAGTTTCTTGACCCGCGCATTGCTCACTTCATTCACCATCAGAGCCAGCACGATCGGTACCGGGAAAGTGATCAGAATGGAGAGCAGACTGAGCGTCAGCGTATTCCGGAGAATGATCGGGAACCAGTAGGAAGCAAACAGGCGTTTGAAGTGATACAGTCCGACCCATTTGCTGCCCCAGATTCCGCCGCGAAACGTAAAGTTCTTAAATGCGATGACGATACCGTACATCGGCTTGTAGCAAAACACCAGAATATAAATGATGGCGGGCAGCGCCAGCAAATACAGCTGCCAGTGCGCGAACTCCCGATGCAGCAGTCTGTTCGTTCTGCCAGACTTCCGAGTTGAGGTTGTCAAGATGTCTCCTCCTTCATACTCCGCAGTTCGCGCCGCGGCTTGTAAAAAATCCTTTATTACTATCTGTCTTTTTTGTTTGGAAGTCAAGCTGGACAAATTTTCAGCAAAAAAACGCCCTCAAGATTAAAATCCTCCCGTTTTTTTTAGCCGTCCAGATAAAATTGTCGCGCTTTTTTCGTCCTTTCCCGGCGTTTATCGTCCCTTCGGCGAAACTTCAGCCTTCTCTTTTTTGCGAAAAAACGCGGAATTCGGCGCGCCGATGCAATTCTGTCCCCGCTTTTTTTGCGCGTTTCTTCCTCTCCATTTGACACAAAAAAGTTTCTTCGTATAATAAAGGTTACATAAAGCTCACGCGAGTATTTTGAAGAAAAGAGAGATGAACGCATGAATCTCTACCGCAACGAAGAAGCCTCACTTTCCTCTTCCTTTTTTATGAACCCGCCGTGCGAATATCGCGGCGCGCCGTTTTGGGCATGGAACTGTGAAATTACAAAGGATAAGCTCGACGAGCAGATTGAAACCTTCCGGCGCATGGGCATGGGCGGTTACCACATCCACGTGCGCACCGGACTTCAGACGCCCTACCTTTCCGACGAATATATGGAGCTTGTAAAATACTGCCTGCATAAAGGCGAAAGCAGCGGTTTGCTCACCTGGTTGTACGATGAAGACCGCTGGCCCTCCGGCACCGCGGGCGGCCGCGTTACGGCCGGCCATCCGGAATTCCGCGCAATGAACCTGCTTTGGACCACCAAAGCGTACGGCGAAGCCGGCCCGGTCAAAGATCTGGGAACCAGGGCGACCGGCCGCGGCGGAAACCGGGAAGAAAACGGCGACCTTCTCGGCGCATACGACGTGGAACTCGACGAATCCGGCTGCCTGCTGCGCTATCGCCGCATTTCGGCCGACGCGCCTGCGCGCGGGCAAAAATGGTATGCTTACGCCGAATATGCCGCTCCCAGCGCCTGGTTCAACAATCAGGCCTACATCGATACGCTGAACCGCAGCGCGGTGGAATACTTCGTCTCCATCACGCATGAACGTTACCGCGAAGTTGTCGGCGACAGCTTCGGCAAATCCATCCCCGCCATTTTTACAGACGAGCCAAGCTTTGCCATCAAAGGCACGCTCCCCTTCGCCGACAGCACCAACGATATTTTCTTCACCTGGTCCTCTTCGCTGACGCCCGAATACGCCCGCCGGTACGGCGAGGATTTGCTGGACTCGCTGCCCGAGCTGTTCTGGGAGCTTCCGGACGGCCGCGTTTCCCTCGTCCGCTACCGTTTTCACGACCTGACAACCGAAATGTTCGCCAGCGCATTCGCCGATACGCTTGGGGCCTGGTGCCGCAAAAACGGGCTCATGCTGTCCGGTCATCTGCTGCACGAGGAAACGCTTGAATCGCAGACGAAAGTCATCGGCGAAGCGATGCGTTCCTACCGCGCTTTCTCCGATATGCCGGGCGTCGACATCCTCTGCGATCGCCATGAGTATAACACGCTCCAGCAGGCGCAGTCGGTCAAGCACCAGCTGGGCGTAAAAGCCATGCTTTCCGAGCTGTACGGCGTCACCGGCTGGGATTATGATTTCCGCGGTTTCAAACTGCAGGGTGACTGGCAGGCCGCGCTGGGCGTCACGGTACGCGTGCCGCACCTGACGTGGATGAGCATGAAGGGAGAAGCGAAGCGCGATTTCCCGACCTGCATCGGCTATCAGTCTCCCTGGTGCGATCAGTTCTCCCTGATCGAAAATCATTTTGCGCGCCTGAATACCGCGCTCACGCGCGGCAAGCCGAAGGTTCGCATCGGCGTGATTCATCCGATTGAAAGCTACTGGATTCACTGGGGGCCGTCCGAGCAGACGCGCGCAATTCGCGATCAGCTGGAGAAGCATTTCACCGATTTGACGGAAACGCTTCTTTTCGGCAGCCTCAGCTTTGATTTTATCAGCGAATCGCTCCTGCCTTCGCAGTGCGCCAGAGGCGGCGCTCCGCTTCAGGTCGGCGCAATGGCGTACGACGTGATTCTCGTTCCGGCCTGCCGCACGCTGCGTTCCACAACGCTTGCGCGTCTGGAAGCTTTCCGCGACGCGGGCGGCCGTCTCATCTTCCTGGACGAGTGCCCCATGCTGGTCGATTCTCTTCCTGACGACAGCGTCCGCCCGCTCTATGAGCGTTCTGAACGCCTGCCGTTTACGGCGTCCGCCATTTTGTCGGCGCTTGAAGATGTGCGCTTCGTCGATATCCGCACGGAAGACGGATCCCGCACGGATTTCCTGCTTCATCAGCTGCGCTGCGAAGGCGACAACCTCTGGCTGTTTATCGCGCGCGGCAAAAACCCCGTCTGTCCCGACGTTGACGACGCGCCGCGCGTGCGCATCAGCATCCGCGGAGAATACGCCTGCACGCTCTATGACACGATGACCGGCGCGATTACGCCGTGTCCTGCCGCATACCAAAACGGGCAGACGATTCTCTGGCGCACCTGGCATGCGCAGGACAGCCTGCTGCTTCAGCTTGCGCCCGGCCGTCTGGAATCGAAGGCGGCTTCTGAACAGGCTTCCGCGCTCTGCGCGGTAAAAACGCCCGTCTCCGTCGCCTTCTCGACAAAAGAGCCCAACGCGCTTCTTCTGGATATGGCGCGCTTTTCGCTCGACGGCGGCGAATGGCAGGACGAGACGGAACTGCTGAAGGTCGACAGCATCTGCCGCGATCAGCTCGGCATTCCGCGCCGTGCAAAGCATGTTCTTCAGCCCTATCTGCTGCCGCCGGAGCAGACTGCGCATACGCTGCGCCTTTCGTTCCATTTCCATAGCGAAACGGAGCTTTCCGGCGCCGAGCTTGCGCTGGAATGCGCCTCGGAGACGCAGATTCAGCTCAACGGCGAACCGGTTCCCCCGGTTACGCAGGGCTATTATGTGGACAAGGCCATCGAGCGCGTAGCGCTGCCGCCCCTCCGCAAGGGGCAAAACACGCTGGAACTGACCGTTCCATTCGGCAAGCGAACCAATCTGGAATGGTGCTACCTGCTCGGCCAGTTCGGCGTTCGACTGAACGGCACGGAAAAAACGCTGACGGAATCCCCGGCTCAGATCGGCTTTGGCAGCATCGTGCCGCAGGGCTTCCCGTTCTCGACCGGGAACTTTACCTATCGTTTCACCGTCTGCGCGGAGCAGCCGGGCAGGCTGCGCATCCGCATCCCCAAATACCGCGCGGCGCTGATGGATGTGCGGGTCGACGGCGCTTTCGCCGGAAAAATCGTGTTCTCTCCCTATACGCTCGTCACCGCTCCCGTCGCTGCCGGAGAGCACGAAATCGAAATCGAATGCTTCGGCCTGAGACAGAACGGCTTTGGACAGGTCCATCATGAACAGGGCGTATACTTCTATCAGAATCCCGATTCATGGCGCTCCGAAGGAGATCTGTGGCTGAACGAATATCAGCTGCATCCGCTCGGAATTCTCAAAGCGCCTGAAATATCCATTCTCGCCGAAGAATCCAGCGAGCTGTGAACCGCAGCGCCGCGGTACAAAAACGAGGGATCTGCGAGAGGGGGCTTCTTTCAGAAGAAAGAAGCCCCCTCTCGCGCTCTCCCCAAGAAAGCCGCTTAGGGTGTATCTGAAAAATTCCCTGAGACTCCATCACGGCGTCTTTTCCGCCATTTCTGTGTCGGAAAGCCTCGATTTAGCAGCGCTCTCCCCCAACACAGCAAAGCCGCATCCGCCGCCCCTTTCGGGCGGCGGATGCGGCAAAAGCGGTTTCCTTCGGAG
>CAKTTL010000020.1 GCA_934615235.1 uncultured Clostridia bacterium | reverse complement strand
TGCTCGTCCATGACGGTAAACAGGTTGCTTTCCTGTTCGGTTGTTTCGTTCTGTTCCTTTAGCATATCGATTTCAGGGTGGTCCAGTCCGTTGTGCACACGCTCGCCTCGCCTTCTTTATTGAATGACGGAAATACCGTATGACAATCATATCATACGGGAATATATGTTCGCAATGAAATTTGGGACAGATAGTTAAAGCTGTTCGCATTACATCCTTTTTTGGCGGTGGAAACGGAGCAGAAACGAATGAGGCAGAATAAATTCAACAGAGCAGGTGAAAAGAATCTTTGATGCTGGCGACATATAGTTATATAAGAGTGATGGACTAAAGGACAAAGCAGAAGAATTGTACAGCCGCGACGCCGGTAGCGATCAAAAAGAAACCTTGGTCATCGATACGACAATCAGCGCCGTCATCTTCCGGCTGCCGTCCACCGTCGTATTCGGCTGCGGCGCCAGGCTCTTTGAACAGTTTACCAACTCCGGCTGTACACCCTCGCGTCTCATTTCGGCGACAGGAATCGAGCCTTTGACATATTTGGCATGCCTGCGTTCATCCTAGGGCATTCTCTTCCATCCTGCGACAGTATATTTGCCCCATGTTCGCGGCGGCCGGCCGCGGGAGAGGGACGTTCCTCCGGCTGCGATCCTCTCAGACGTCGCAGTCATTATTGTGAATCATTCTACGGGAGATTACAATCTATGTCAAGAAAAATCGCGTTTAGTCAGATATTTAATACTGCTATTTCATAAAGCGTTATGATATAATTGGCGCATGACAGTGGACAGGACATAGGCTTCTCCGGACTTATGAGAGGCGTTCTGACGCTCGCCGGAGCCTAAAAAACATTTCGCAGGAGGTGCGATCGTGACCATTTCTTTGACAGCCGCGCAGTTTCGGCTGCGGACGAAATCATTACGGTGCGCGGTCAGAGTATGGAACCGAAGTTTCAGGACGGCGACCAGGTGCTGGTGCAGTATTGCAGGGAGCTCAGCCATGGCGGCATCGGGATTTTCCATGTGCCCGGCGTGGGCGGCGCGATCAAGCAGGTTGCCCATGATCGTATGCACTCTCTGACTCCGGACTACGACGATATCTTCCCTTATGAAGACGGAACGAAGATCATCGGGCGGATAATCGGAAAGAGTATCAAGGAGATGATCCCTAATGCGGACGATCAGGCGCTGTATCTGGAGGCGAGGGAAGACTGCTGATTTTATCTGAAAAGTGCGCACATGTACTGAGTGCAAGGGTAAATACATAGCCGATTCGGAAAGTATGAACACACTCTTTTAACGGCAGAAGCGCTGCGCATATGGCTCTGGCAACATCATATTTCCTGGCGTAAAAAAAGGATTGTATTCTCTGCTATTTTATGATATAAATATGAATAGGAGACGATATATTTTTAGAAATTTAAAATTAATTTCTGTAAAATATAGGAAATAGAGATTTTGTTCGACGGTGAAAATGGCAGGATAAGATCGAAAGATTAGAAGAATACCTGTACTCTTTTGAAACAGAGAGGAGCGCAGAATGAACGCAGGCGCAGTCAGACCAAAGCAGCCGCGGAAGAAATTCCGCAGAGCCCTTGCGGGCGCGCTCGCCGTGATTTTATTCTGTACCGGCGCGCTCTACAGCGCCACAAACGTCTCGCTTAACGCCAAAATGCTCGTAAAAAACGCGGCCGTTATCGCGGCCATGCAGCTGCTTGACAACGACGAATATGCCAATTTAGGGCGCATTGGCCGGATGAGCCGCTATATGCAGGATTATCTGACCGTTGCGCGCGATTATGAGGATTACGAGCTGGGGGCGGCAATCGCCATTTCAAAGGAAAACTATGACGACGCGCTGGTTTGTACCGACCAGTCCATCGCCTGCTATGAGGGCGGCGAAGAAGGGTTGGGCGATCTGTATCTTCGCAAGGGTTATCTGTATACGCTGATGGAGGAGTATTCCGACGCGGAAAACTGGCTCGACTGGGGTATTGCGCTGCACGCCGCGCCTGAAGCGCGCCTGACGCGCGCGCAGGTTCGCCTCAGTCTCGGCGACACGCAGGGCGCGCTCGACGACGTGAAGAGCTACATCGACACTGCGGAAAACGCCATGGAACTGCTGCCGAACCTGATCAACATTTACGAGGCGACGGGGGATTTTCAGACCGCCGCCGATTACTACACGCTGCTTTTGAACGACGAAACCTATCGCAGCGACGATTATTATCTCAATCGCGCATACTGCTATACGAATCTGGGGCAGATGGAACTTGCCGAGGCCGACTGCGAGCGCTATGCGGCCGCGGGCGGCGCGGACGCTGCGACGGCGGACGTGATGATGGGCATCGGCTGGATGCGGCAGAGCGAGTATGCGCGTGCGGACAAGGCTTTTCTCAGCGCGCTGGCGCGCGGTTATGAAAACCCGGAAGCGCTCAATTACTATATCGTGCTCTGCTCCTACATCTCCGAGGATTACGCGCGTGCATGCGAATACGGCGATCGCGCCGTGCAGGCGATTCTCAGCGGCGAGGGCGGTCAAACGGCAGACCTGCGGCTGGAGGAAGCGACCGGCAAGCTGAAGGTGACGCTGGCGAAAACAGACGTTTCGTCGCTTTGCCTGATGACCGGCGCGGCGCATGTACAGATGGGCGATTACGACAGCGCGATCGACAGCCTGACCGCCTGTCTTAAAACCGACGGCGGTACGGTTTTCGCAAACTACCTGCGCGGGAGCTGCCTGCTTACCGCGGAACGCTATGAAGAAGCGCTGGCCGATTTCGACGCGGCCATCGCCGCCGGCGAAGAGGTTGAAAAGAGCACCTATGGCCGCGGGATCTGCCGCATGCAGCTGGGCGACCGCGAAGGCGCGCTCGAAGATTTCGACTGGGTTATGCTGCACGGCGAGGACAAAGAGCTGTTTGACGCGACGTTCCAGATGATGGAACGGCTTTTGCGCGGAGAACCGACGGAAACGGAATAAGGAGGAATTCGGATGAAGAGCGCATTTTGGAAACGTGTGGCGGCGTGGGCCGTTCTGCTGGCGATGTTTGCATTCCCGGCGTTTGCGGAGGAAACGCAGAAGCTGGACACGTATTACACGCTGGCGGTGCATTACATCAACGCCGGGGAATACGACAAGGCGCTTACCTATCTGAATGCCTGCTTTGACTATTGCGACGAGAAACAGAGCGCCGCGCTGGCGGCCGACCTGTATCTCAAGCGCGGCTGCGTTTATACGATGAAGGGCGATAACGAGCCGGCGCTGAACGATCTTGCGAAGGCCACGGAGATTTCGCCGGAAATGGCGGATGCGTATCTGGTGCGCGTGCAGATTTATTCCGACTCCGGTCTGTATTCGGAAGCGGTTGAGAATATGGAGAAATACATCGAGCTGACGGGCGATCAGGAAATGTACGCGACTCTCGCGCAGTTGTACGAAGCCAAAGGCGATTATGAAAAAGCGCTGAGCAGCTACGGCGCGTATACCGACGCGGCGGCGGTCAGCGACGCGGAAGCGAACTATCAGCGCGGGGTCTACAAGATGAACCTCGGTCTGTTTTCGGAAGCGGCGCAAGAGTTCGAGGCCTGTGCGGACGATGAAACTTACGGGGTTTCTTCATTATACAATATCGGCGTGTGCAGGATGAACGCGCAGGATTACGCCGGCGCGCTGGAAGCGCTCGACAGGTGTGTGGAGGCGGGCGGCGAATTCGACGGCCTGTACTATAACCGCGCCGTATGCGAAATGTCGCAGACCGAGTATGAAAAGGCGATCGCCGATTTTACCGTTTCCATTGAAAAGGAATCCTACGGGGAGGACGCGCTGTACAACCGCGCCGTCTGCCGGATGAGCAGCGGACTGTTCGCCGATGCGGCGGCGGACTTTACGGCGTATCTCGGGAGAGAAGAAGGCGCGCAGGCGCCGCGGAAAGAGAATGACATCGCGCTGTATTATCGCGGCGTGTGTTATATGTCGCTGCCGGACTACGACGCGGCGGCGGCGGATTTTACCGAGTGTATCGACGCGGGCGTGATGGCGGAGGACAGCCTGTTCAACCGCGGGCTGAGCTATTTGCAGGCGGGCGACGCCGAAGCGGCGCTGACCGATCTGACGGCCTGCATCGAGCGGGGCGCGGGCGCGGACGACGCGGCGTTCTACCGTTCCTACGCCTATCGCATGCTGGGCGACTACGACGCGGCGCTGGCTGATCTGAACCTGTGCATAGAGCATGAGTACAGCCTGGCGCAGACGTACTACCAGCGCGCGCAGACGTACCTTGAAATGGGTGACGAAGAGAAGTATATTGCCGATCTTGAGACGTCCTTGAACTACTGACGGAGAAAACGGAACCGACTGACAACTCAAAATTGTGAGGTGCCATCTATGAAGCGATCGGGAAAAAACGAGATTTCGGCGAAGGGGATCGGCCTGCTGCGCAGAACCGCGGCGCTGCTGGCAGCATTGCTGCTGGCGTTTATGAGCGTTGCCGTCGGCGTGCTGGCGGAGGATGCGACGGTACTGGACGTGCCGCCGTCTCCTTCTTATGAGGAGGCGGCTGTGCCGCAGGCGGGAGAGCAGCCCGCGGCGCAGGCGGTCGAACCTGCGCTGAATGCGTCTGTGGGGGACGCAAGCGCAGGGGCGTCCTCTGAACAGAATAATTCCACGGGCAGCGGCAGCGCGCACGGGAAGTCTGAGAGCATGACGGAGAAATCTGCAACGGCTCAGGACGGCGCGCCTGCCGCCGCGCCCGTTTTGGAGAAAAACAAATCGGATGCTCCTGAGAGTTCCGAAACAGACCGCGAGTCTGATTCGGATTCGGCAGGAAACGAGGCTGCGCCGCTGCGCGCGCCGGGCGCGGCGGAAGCGCCTGCGGCGGAACCGCTGCGCGCGCCGGGCGAACCGCAACCCGCTGGCGAAGGCGAAACGGCCGCGGACGAGGTGGGCGAGGAGCCTGATCCCGACGGCGAAACGGACGACGATCCCGACGTGTCCGCGGAGGTAAAGCCGGGCGAGGCGACGATCACCGAGCATCTGGACGTGACGGGCACCGATATCCTCGATGAAAAGAAGACGTTCGACAACAGCCCCGAGACGGAGGCGGAAGGCGAAGCGTCCGGCGAGGAGGAGAACGGCGAAGAGGGTGAAACCGGAGAGGGCGGCGCGGAGGAAGAAAGCGGCGAAGCCGCCGAAGAAGAAAAAGACCCCGTCGTGAAGAACGCGATCCAGAAGGCGATCGACGCGGCGCTGGGCAGCCTGACGAACCTGTCCGAATCGATCACGATCGAGGTGGAGTCCGGCGCGTACGACGGCGACATCACCATCTCCAAGGACGCGGTTTCCAAGGACATTTCGCTGAGCAAAGACTTTACGCTGAAGATCGTCGCCGCGCAGGACGAGGCGAAAACGGGCGGCGCGGATTCGAGCGTGAAGGTGAACGGCAACATCAAGATCGACGGCATCGACGTGATGCTGGCGGGCATTTATCTCGCGCTTGAGAAAAAGACCTCCGTGGCCAACGCGAACCTGAATTACACCGGCACCAGAGAGGGCGACAACGTGAACCTCGAACTGGGGAAGGACGGCTCGGCGACGATTGAAACGGGAGACGGCGACGATAAGGTGAACGTTTCCGCCAGTTCCGATTCCGGCGGCGTTACCATTTCCACCGGCGGCGGCAACGACGAAGTGACGCTGTCCGGCTCGGTCGCCGCAGGCACGAATGCCGGAACCGGCACGGCGAACATCTCGACCGGCGCGGGCAACGACCGCGTGAACGTCGACGTTTCCGCGGCCGACGCGTTCGATGTGATTTCCGTCGACGCGGGCGAGGGATTCGATCGGCTGCACCTTACCGGCGCGCTCGACGACAACGACGACGAGGCGAACGGCGGCAAGCGCATCAGCGGCGACGAGAACGAGATTTCGCTGCGCAACAAGGAAAAGCACTCCGCGAAGATCACGACCGGCGGCTCGGTTGAAACCTTCACCGACGAGCTTTCCAATAAAGCGCAAGTGACGATCACCCAGGAGAAGATTCAAAACGGCCTTTACACGGCGAACGGAGAGGCGTTCACCGATTTTGTGCTGAAGACGAGCACGTCCAGTCTGACCGGCGTGACCGGCGGCGGGCTGCTCAACAGCCTGATTCTCGACAAGTCGAACACCGGCGAGAGCGAGATGAAGATCGGCAACCTCGACGCGGGCGCGATGAACGTGCGCGTGACGGGCGACGTGATCACCATCGACGGCGCGCTCAGGGGCAACAACATCCTCATCCATGCCGAGGATGCGAGCGCGGCCGCTTCCGGCGGGCTGAGCCTGGACGGCGTCATCAGCGGCGTGAAAGCGATGACGGCCGACTTCTTCAACGTCAGCCAGACGGCGAAGGTCATCGTGACGGAAAATGGCTCCATTACCGCGAAGGGCGACGTCGATATCGCCGCCAGAGCGGTGCAGAAGGGCGGCATCGTCGCCGCGGCGGGCGAGACGCTTGTGAACGTGAAGGTCGGCAAGGCGATCATCGACGTGAGCGGCAGCATCGCTTCGCAGACCGGATCGATTCGCCTGGCGGCGGAAACCGACGCGACCGTCAATGCCAACAGCTTCAAACTGCCGCTGGCCGTGAGCGTCGCGGTGGAGAAGGCCGAAATCAACATCCGCAAAACGGCGCGGCTCACCGCGGAGCAGGATATTACCGCCAAGGCGACGGGCCGTGTGAACGTGACCACGCATGCCGACGCGGACCTGCTGCCCATCTCGCTTGCGGTCAGCTCGGTGATTAACGACGTGCATCTTCTCGTGGACGGCGCGACGCTGACGGCGCGGCAGGGGAATATCGATCTTTCCGCCGAAGGCTCGATGATTGTGACCACCACCGCCGGGAGCGGCAAGGGCGTCACGAAGGACGCGGCCGGAATGCCCGGCAAGACGACCACGAGCAATTCGGGCGGATATTTCGCCATTGCCGTCGCTCTGCAGGATGTGAGCGCGAAGCTGGTCAACGGCGCGCGCCTGACGGCCCAGCAGGATGTGCGCGTGAATTCCGCGGCGAATGCGGAGGTGACGACAGAAGCCGTCTCCGCGCTGCCTGCCGACCAGAGCGCGAACGTCGATCAGGAGCAGAAGAACGCGAACGGCGACACGCCCGGAACGCTCGACTATGTCAGGAACATCTCCGCGCTGCTGCTGAAGAAGGCGGCGGACGCCGCCGGAGAAAAGAACGAAACCATCGCGAAGCTCACGGCCGGCCTGGGCGTGACCGAAAACAAATACGCCGTCCGTTCGAGCGTCGGCAACGACGCGGAAAAGGGGGCGGTGGCGTTTTCCGCGCAGCGCGCGGAAAAGGGCGGCGAGGTGACCGTCTATGTCGCGCCGAAGGAAGGCTATACCGTCGATACCGTGCGCCTGCGCTATCTCGTGCCCGGCGCGTCGGAATATACCTACGCGACGCTGACGCAGCCGACGACCGCGCTGAAGTACACGTTTATCATGCCGGAATACCCCGTTGACATTTGCGTCACTTATAAGGAAGGAAACGCCCCGGTCGAGGGCGACGATCTGCGCTCGCTCTTTGAGGAGGAGGAGCCGGCGGACGAATACGAGGGCATTTCCGATCTGTTCAACGAGGCGACCGAGGGCGCGGCGAGCGACGGCGACGCGCTGGCGAACCGCGCCGCGCGCGACAGCGAAACGGGCACGCCCATCAAGCTGGAAGTCGTGACGGGCAGCGAACCGTTCGGCGCGCTGGTGACCCAGGCCGATATTACCAACGCCGACGCGGGGCGCGAGGTTGTGATCGTCCCCAACCCGGTCAAGGGCGCGAGCCTGAAGGAAGGCTCGATGACGCTTTCCTATCGCAAGGCGGGCGCGAACGCGACGTTCGTGACGATTACGATTCAGCCCAACGACAAGGGCGAATACGTTTTCACCATGCCCGACGACGTGGACGCGGGCGGCGTGACGATTACCGCCGAGTTTACCGGCACGGCGCCGGCGCAGCCCGGCCAGCCGACGGCCAGCAGTTCGCAGGTGACGGGCGCGCTTTCCGTAACCGTGGCGCAGAACCGCAACAGCGCGCTGGTCGATCTGGAGGGCGGCGTGATCGAAGCGGGCGGCATGGCCGCCGTTACGGCGAACGCCGCGACCGTCGTTTCGAACGTGGCCGACGGTACGGCGGCGACGCGCGAAGGCATGAAGAACCTTCCGGAAAAAGCCCCCGAGCAGCCTGAAGCGGTGAGGCATCCGGGCTTCTACGCCGAAGGCGGCGCGTATACCGTCAAAGTGAGCAACGGAGCGAACGTGACGACGGAGCGCAGCGGAGACGCTTTCACCTTCAAGCCCGCCGCGGGCGCGCAGGTGACGGGTACGAAATACGCCTACACTGACAAAAACGGCCAGACGCAGACCGGCGAACTCACGCTGGATGCGAACGGCAGCTATACGCTCGACCTGTCTAACGTTAAAGAAGGCACGGTCGTCAGCGTCACGTTTACGGGCGACCGGCCCGTGGCGACGGAGACGATCGGCAAACAGGTTTATGTCGGCACGCAGACGAACGGCAGTCTGACGCAGCCCTCCGGCGCGTCGACGGCGCAGCAGGGCAAATACGTTTTCACCGCCGCCGCCGAAAAGGGCTATAAGCTCGACGCCGCGGCGGGCGTGACCGCCTCGTATATTGACGCGCAGGGCGCGACGCAGACCGTCGCGCTGACGCAGGCGGGCGGCCAGTGGGTGCTCGATACGTCGGCGGTCCCCGAGGGCGCGCGCATCAGCGTGAACGCCTCGTTCGTCGCCGATACGCGTACGATCACCGTGCCTGCGGCGAGCGCGGGCGGCACGGTGACAAGCAATGCCAGCGAAGCCAAGGCAGGCGACCGGGTGACGCTGACCGTCGCGCCGGAGAACGGCAAAAACGCGACGGTCACCTACCAGGCAGGGGAGAACCCGCCCGTGACCCTTGCGCCGGTGGACGGCGTATATTCCTTTGAAATGCCGGAAACGCCCGAAGGGACGGAGATCCGGATCAGCGCGGCGTTTGCCGACAAGGATATGGAAATCATGTCGCCGGATGGAGGCGTGCAGGTTTCGCAGTCGCGCGCCGACGCGGGCGACACGCTCAAGCTGACCGTGTCCGACGAGCAGGCGAAGCTCGGCAGGAAAATTGCCGGCGCGACGATCAAGCTGCTCGACGCGACGGGCAGCGAAACCGGCGACGCGATCACCGTCGGCGCGGACGGCGAGTTCACCATTCCGGCCGATTGGAAAGATAAGGGCGCGATGCTTAAGGTAGAAGCGACGACCGCCGACAAGGCGATCGCCGTCTCGGCCGGCGCGGCGGCGAACGGGACGGTCGAGGTTTCGACCCCGAAGGCCGACGCGAAGGAGCGCGTGCAGGTAACCCTTGCGCCGCAAAGCGGCTATCGTCCCAAGAGCGGCACGGTGCGCGCAATCATCACCGTGACGGAAAACGGGCAGACGCGGGAAACCTCCGTCGCCTGCACCCGCGGTCAGGACGGCTCCTATTCCTTTGAAGTTCCGGAAGGAACGCCCGGCACGGCGTCCATCCGCGTGACGGCTTCCTTTGAAATGGGCTCCGACGCGCCCGGCACCAAGGCAATCAGCGCGGGCGTAGCCGTAGGCGTGTCGGTGGTGCGCCATGCGAACAGCGCGGTCGTCCGCAGCGGCGAGATTCGCGCGCAGCAGGGCGCGACGGTCAGCGCCGAATCGGGCGACGAGAGCGAGCGCGTCAGCGCGGTGAACGAAGCGAAGGCGGGCTATTCCGCTGGAAACATCGGCGTGGGCGGCGCGGTGGCCGTCAGCGTGAACACGGTGAAGACTTCGGCGCTTATCCATGAGGGAACGACGCTTGCCATCGGCGGCGAATTGAACGTGGAAGCAGAGTCGTTCGCGCACTTCGGCACGAAGGCGGACGCTTCGGGCAACCTCCGGGCCGGAAACACCGGCGTGGGCGCGGGCATCGCGGTCGGCGTCAGCGGCGCGGACACAAACGCCGGAATTGCCGACGGAACGACGCTGAAGAGCGCGGCGGACAGCGCCGCTAAAACGATCGACCTCGACGGCCTGCGCGTGATCGCGCAGCAGGACGTGACCGACGCGGTGCTGGCCAAGGCGGGCAGCGCGGGCGGATATTCAATCACGCCGGTCGTGGCGCTGGATGTTGCGGGCAGCGGGGCGAACGCCTATCTGGGACGCACGCGGGGCGCGACGATCGATATGGCGCGGCAGGATCAGGAGCTGCACACCGTTGTGGTGTTCGCCAAGAACATGGCGGCGCATGACGCGGCCGCAAATGCTTCCGCGGCCGGTTCAAAGGTCGCGGCGGGCGGCGCGTTCGCCATTTCTGTGATCAACGACGGCGCGCGCGCGCATATGCTGGCTGACGCGAAGGCTAACGGTGTATACGTCGGCGCGCAGGCGGGCAGCACGCTGAAGCTGGTCGCAACGGCGAGCGCGGCGGGCGGCGGTTCCGGAAGCACGGGCGCGAACGGAAAGGGCAGCGCCGACAACCAGACGGACAAGCTGATCGGCGGCGCGGGCAAACTGGCCGGAAGCGCCGGTTCGCGCAGTATATCGCAGAAGCAGACGGGGTCGCAGGCGATCGGGCGGCAGCCCGCACAGACGAGCGAAGGCAGCGTCGCCGGAGCGGCGGGCTTTGCGCTGAACATCATGCGTAGCACGTCCGAGGCGTTCCTCGGCGGCGGCGCGCGCATTACGGCTGTTGCCAGCGAAAACTGCGGCGAGATTGAAAGCGGAAACGAATACGAGAACGACATGAACGGCGCGGTGCGCGTCGTCGCAAGGAACCGCACCGAGGCCGCTGTCAAGGCCAATGCCAGCACGTCCAAGGCGGCGACGGGCATCGGCGCGGCGGTTGCGATCAACATCGTGAATATCGAAAACACGGCGACCGTCGGCAAGGCGGCCATTCAGGCCGAAACGCTCGACGTGCGCGCCCTGATGATCGACATGACCGACGGCGATGAGAACGAAGAAAGCAAGAAAGACGCCACGGCGTTCGAGGAGCGGCTGAAGGCCGTGCTCGAAGGCCTGATTTCCGATCTGCTCAAGGAGCTGGGGCTCGACAAGTACCTCGACAGCAAGGCGCTGGCTTCGTCGTTCGCCGAGAAGATGGCGGGTGTGGCGAACACGTTCATGAGCGAACTGCTCAAGGGAACCGGCCTGGAGCAGCTGCTGAAAATCGCCGATCTGGAGGCGCAGTTCAGCGAGAATATCACGGCGGCTTCCGCCGCGCTGGAACAGCTGCCCGACGCGATCATCGGCGGCCTGGACAAAATGCTGACCGACGCGTTCGGCAGCGCGTTCGACCTGGAAAGCTGGAAGAGCGAGCTGAGCGCGAACCTCAAAAAGAATTTCTCGGCGGGCGAAATTGCGAAGCTGCTGTTGCCTGTGGCGAAGGACAGTCTGCTTGACACCATGCTCAGCTATATCGAATGCGGCCTGAGCGGCAAGCAGTTCGACAAGACCATGCTGCAAACGCGCCTGAAGGCCTCGCTCAGCAAACAGCTGGCCGCGGCGAAAGCGAAATTGCACAGCGCGCTGCTGGAGACGGTCGACGAGCACCTGCCGGGCAGCGTGACCGCGCGCAGCCGCGCGGAATTCGAAAGAACGCTTTCCGTGTATATGGACGCCGAGGTGGAGCGCTACGCCGCAAACCTCGTCGCGCCGCTGACGAAGAACATGGTCGATCTCGACCAGATGATCAATTTTGTCAGCAACGACATGGCCGGAACGTTCAGAACCAACTTCACCAACGCCGTGCGCGAATCGGGTCTGGCGCTGACGAGCGCGGCGGTCGATACGCTGACGGCCTGGCTCGACGTGCAGCTGGAACCGGAAGAACTCGGCGACAAGCACGTTATTCGCACGGAGAGCGTCGCGGGCGCGGGTTCGTCGAAGATCGGCGTGGCAGGAACCGTGGCGATTGCGGTCATCAACGGAAAGACGGCGGCGACGATCGTCGAGCTGACCGAGGCCGAAAAGACGAACTACCCGCTGGAAATTGCGGGCGCTGCGCGCGTGGATGCGCAGAACAATCAGCGCGTGAAGACGACGGCTTCTTCCTCGCTCGCCCCCGACGGAAGCGCGGACGCGAACAAGCCGGGCGGCGCGGCCGACACCCAGGACGCGGGCAACGGCGGCTCTTCGAACGTGATCGATACGGATCGCGCGGAGATCAGCGTGGACCAGGGCGGCGAAGCCGCTGTCAACGGCAGCGACGTGACCCTTACCGCGAAGGAGGGCTATAAACTGCCCGCCACGGTTTCCTATGAATATACTGACAGCGACGGAAAAACGAAGACCGGCACGTTCACTGTCGGCGCGGACGGCAGGTTCACCATCGCGCCGCCCGCAGACATGGCGGCGGACGGGAAGCTGACGGTCAGGGTCGCGTTTGCAGAAAACCTGCACGAAATCGTCACACGGGCGACGGGCGCGTCGGAAAACCCCGTGACGGTTTCGGCGTACAAGGCGAAGATGAACGACCTGGTCAAGGTCAATGTCAAGAACCTGACCGGCAAGAAGCTGACGAAGCTGACGTACACCTACAGCGTGGACGGCAGAACGTACGAGAAGGAAATTGTCGTCGTCGATTCGAGCAGCGCGGCGGAGAAGGTGTTCTGCTTCTATATGCCCGATGCGCAGATCGTGACCGTACACGCGACGTTCGCGGACGACCCGACGAACACCGCCGCTCAGCCTGTGCAGAACGGCAGGGGCAAGTCCGTCGGCGTGGGCGCGGCGTTCGCGTTCACCTACGGCAATACGACGACGGAAGCGGGAATCGCCTCGAACCGCACCCTGGAAACGGGGACGCTTGAGATCCGCGCGGACGCGGACCGCAAGGTTGAAACCGGCAGCGTCTCCGGTACCGATCCGCTCGAGAGCGGAAACCCGCAGGGCGAAGCCGCCGCGAAGAATAAGGACGTCGCGCTGGATGCGTCCGTTGCGGTGAACGCGCTGACCGGCTCCGTGCGCACCTTTGCAGGAAACGGCACGAACATCACCGCCGCAGGCGGGAACAGCGTGGCCGTCGACCCGGACGATGAAGACAGCGCCAGGGTGAACCTGCTGATGATCGCGAGGGAGACGGGCGAGGCGCTTGCTAACGCCAGCGGCTTTGCGATGGGCAACTCGACCGCCGTGGGCGCGGCCGTCGCGCTGAACGTCATCTCCACCGACATTCTTACCGCGTTCGAAGGCAGCGCGAAGGTCAGCGGCGAGGCGAAGCTCGGGGCGTACAGCTACAGCGCCGACGTTTCTAACGCCATCGCCACGGCGATCGGTTCGGATATGCAGCGTTACCTCGACCGCTTCGGCAAGGCGCAGGAGGACGCTGAAAAAATCGCCAACGGCGAGGGCATTCCGCCCAAGACCGAACACAACAAGAGCAACGAAACCGCCGACCGCCTGAACGGGCAGGTCAGCGGACAGGGCAGCGGGGAAGAGGCGCGCAACGATCTGCCGCTTTCCTCGAACGTGCTGCGCAGCCAGGACGCGCAGACGCCCGGCACGAACGCCGCGGGCGGCGCGACGAACACGGGCGCCAGCCAGGCGAGCGGCGCTGCGGGCAAAAACCTGACCGGCGGGGATTATCCCAGCCAGGGCAGCAAGCTGCAGGTTGCGGCGGCCGTCGGCCTGACGGTTTCCAACCATAAGGCCAGGACGCTCGTTTCCGGGCTGCTCAGCGCCGACGGCGGCGCGCAGGCGACGGCTGTCAACGAAGGCAACTTCCGCACGCTGGGCACAGGCGCTTCCATCTCGCTGGCGAACAAGGCCAACTCCATTGCGGCGGGCGTCGCCGTAAGCGTTAATAATAATGAAGCGATCGTTGAAATCAACGGCGGCAGCGTCGAGTCGAACGGCGACGTCGAGCTTTCCGCGACGCTGACGCAGAACATGAACGGCGACTTCCGCGGCCAGCTGGCGGCGCAGGCGCTTGCGGGCGCCGTCAGCGGAAGCGGCAGCAGCGCGTCGGTCGGCGGCGCAATCGCCGTGCTGGCGAGCAATGCGAAGACGAAGGTGATCATCGCGGACGGAACCGGCACGGACAACCGCGCGACGATCACCGGCGAAAACGTCGTTATCTCCACGAGCGACAAGACGAAGCTTGCCGCGCGCGCGGGCGGCGTGAGCGTTTCGAAGGGATCGAGCGTCGGCGTGGGCGCGTCGGCGGCGATCATTTACGCCAACAATCAGGTTGAAAGCCGCATTGGCGACTGGGCGAAGATTCAGGCCAGGTCGTTGCTGATCCGCGCCGAAAAGCTCGGCGTGACGCGTGAAGATTATCAAAACGCGTTCGGCATCGACAAGATTCTGTCCGATTCGAGCAAGCTCGACGAGGGCGAGCGCTCCGACGCGAATACCGGCATCATCGACGTGAAGAAGGGCGCGGACGGCAAGAGCTACACCGTGTCCATCAAAGTTAAGAGCTCCGACCTGCTGGCGGCGGTCGATCTGCTCAACTTCCTCAGCGCCACGAACTATTACGCCGAGGCGATTGCGGGAAGCATCATGTCCCGATCGACGCAGAGCAGCAACGCCTCCGTGGCCGGTTCGCTCGCGCTGGTGTATTTCAACAACCGCATTGAAGCGCTCGTCGGCCGCAACGTCGAAATCGACGTGGACGGCGATGCGACGATTGAAGCGAAGGACGAGGCGAACGCGCGGATCATCGCGGGCGCGCTGAGCGCGGCTCCGTCGAAGGCCGGCGTCGGACTGACGTTCGGATACTTGCAGAATGAAGACCGGGTCCGCGCATCCGTCGGCGAAAACAGCGAGATCCGCGCGGCCGGGCGCTATGCGCAGAAGGCGTCCACGAACGTCGACGCGCAGCTGTTTACGGTTGCGGCTTCGTTGAATTCTTCCGCGCAGGGCGCGGCGACCGTCGGCGGCGCGCTCAACGTGATCGCCACGAAAAACACGACCGAAAGCAGCGTTGCCGACGGCGCGAAACTCACCGCCGGTAAGGGACTCGACGTGCTTTCCGAAACGGAAATGGCGCTGCTGCTCATCTCCGTCAGCACGGCTATCGCCGCGGGCGGCACGGTTGCGGCGGGCGGAACGTTCGATGTGATCGTCAACGAAACGGAGACAGCCGCCAAAATCGGAAAGGGCGCGACGCTCCTTGCCGAACAGGGCGATATCAGCGTCAGGGCGAACGAGCGCGCGCGGCTTGCGTCGCTGATCGCCTCCGCTTCCGCCGCCAACGGCGCGAACACCGTCGCGGGCGCGCTGAGCGTGCTGGTGACGCTGGCGAAAACGGTTGCGGCGATCGGCGAGGGCAGCCGCGTCGAAGCGAAAAACGGCGGAATCAGCGTGCTGGCAAACTCCGAGGCGTGGGGCCTGAACGGCGCGCTGGCGGCTTCCGGAAGCAACGGCGCAAACGCGATCGGCGCGACGGTGAACGTCAACGTCTTCGACCGTGAAGTGAAAGTTCGCATCGGCGGCGAGGGCCAGAACCAGACGGTGCAGCTTATTTCCAAACAGGATATTCTCGCGCAGGCCTGCGCGAAGGATGTGACGATCGTCGTGGCCGTTGCGGCGGGCGTGTCCAGCTCCAACGGCGCGTTCACCGGCACGATCCCGGTCGTTTCCTCGAAGAGCCGCATCGAAAACACGATCGGCGGAAACACGAAAATGAAGGCAGCCGGCAACATCGCCGCCGCCGCGCATTATGATTCCAAGCTGTATGTGGCGGCGGGCGGACTGAGCGTATCGGCTTCCGGCACGGCGGCCGGGCTTGCCGCGTCCACCGTGATCTATCTCAACTTTGTGCAAGCCGTCATCGGCAAGGGCGCGGAGCTCATTGCGACCGCCGCGACGGCGAACGAGACCGAGCTTGCCAGCAGGCGCAAGTTCAAGGGCGTGTACGTCGGCGCGACGGCACGGGAGACGGTCGTCATGGCGACGCTCGGCGTTTCCGGCGGCGCGCAGAACGCGGCGCAGGGCGTTGTGAACACGATGGTGACCGACAACACCGTTGCCGCGCGCGCCAATAGCGCGACGCTGATCGCAGGCTTCGCTGCGGCAGGGGAAACCGCCGCGTCGGGCGAGGGCGATGTGACGATTGAAGCGGATGACGACACAGCGATATATAACTGCGCCGGTTCGCTGGCCGTAGGCGGCTCGAACGGCGCGGGCGCGACGATCGTCGCGCTGGTATTCGACAAGGATGTGACCGCCGAAGCGACGGACGCCGACGTCCGCGCAAGCCGCGATGTGAAGGTCGCCGCGAAGGCGAAGGACGATCTGTGGCTGATCGCCGTGACGTTTGCGGCGGGCGGCAGCGCGGGCGTTGCGGGCGGCGCGAACGTGATCGTGTTCAGCGGCGTGACACGGGCGATGCTCGGCGCGATTGCCGGGAAGACCATCACGGCCGGGCGCGACCTGAGCGTGACGGCAGACAGCGACGAGCGCTTCGTCAACGCCGCGGCGACCGCCACTGTGGGCGGCAGCGCGGGCGTTTCCGCCGTCGCGGTTGTGACATATTTCAAGATGCAGACCGCCGCGGACGTTGCGGCAAATTCCGCGCTGAGCGCGGAAAGAAATATCCGCATCGCCGCGAACTCCAATGAATTTGTCACCTCCGACGCGATTGGCGCGGCGGTTGGCGGCAGCGCGGGCGTGGGCGGCACGCTGGATCTGATCATCAACAAGGTGACCACGACGGCGACCGTGCGCAGCGGCGCGGGCGTGACCGCAAAGACGGGCGATATCGACGTCGCCGCGAAGGACGATTACCGGCTGCTGGCGATTGTCGGAACGATCGCGGCTTCCGGCAGCGCGGGCGTGGGCGTTTCGGCGCTGGTGAGCGTTTCGTTCAACACCGTTTCCGCCGTGCTCGGCGAAAAGGTGAAGGCTGCTGCCGGCAAAAACGTGAACGTAAAGGCCGACGCGCAGCGCGACGCGGACGCTTACGTGATGACGGCCGCGGGCGGCGGCGCCGCGGGAATCGCCGCGTCGATCACGGCGATCGTCATGGGCGGAAAGCTCAATAAGGACGCGTCCAATGAGATTTACGCCGAGGGCGGCGTGAACCCCGGCAGGCAGGTGGACGGCGCGTTCGCCGGCGCGAACGGCGCGGCGGCCGCCTATAAGCCGGACGACGATCTCGACGCGATGCTCAAGGCGGACGAATCCGACAAGGGCATGGCCGGGCACACCGAGGGCTTCGGCGATTACGGCCAGACCAAAGAGGGAGACGGCGGCGTCTACTACGACGGCGTAGACGAGGATGGCAACGCCGTGCGCTACACCGTCTATCAGGACGGCAGCGCAAAGCGCTACTACAAGCTCAACGACAAGTTCTATACAAAGGAAGAAAACGGCGAGATGAAGCCCGCCGCAGTGAGCGCCTCGTCGCTGACGGCGCTTGAGGGCAAGACCGCCTCTTCCGCGGGCATGACTGAAGCGAAATACGACGAAACCGCCTCGTCTCTCAGCTATGGCAAGACGAGCGCGGCCGGTCTGGTAGACGGCGTTTCGGCGGCGATTTTCGCCGGGGCTGAAGTGAACGCGGGTCAGGATATCAACGTGCTGGCCAGCGACACGCTTTCGGCAAACATGATCGCCGGTTCGCTGGGCGTGGGCGGCGCAGCCGGAGTGGGCGCGGGCATTTCGTTCGGCCTGCTCTCCTCGAAGGTGAGCGCGACGGTCGCGGGCGGCGCGAAGCTGTCGGCGGACGGAAACGTCAGCGTCAGGGCCGTGTCCGGCGGGGCGGAGGGTTCCTCCTCCAACGACGCGCTGGGCGACGACGCAAAGGAAATCAACGAACTCGCCGACAAGAAGACAAGCGACGGCGCGAAGGATTCTTCCATCCGCATGATCGGCGTGGTTGCCGCGGGCGGCGGCGCTGCGGGCGTGGGCGTGAGCGCGGGCGTGCTGGTGGTGAACGGCCTTGCGCAGGCCGTCGTTTCCGGCGACGTGCTCAGGGCGAACGCCGTCAACGTTGCGGCGGAGATGCACTTCAAGCAGGTGCTGACCACCGTCGTCAGCCTGGCCGCCGGCGGTACGGCGGGCGTGGGCGTGAGCGCCGGCGCGACGTACTTCGAGGGCAAGGTCGTGTCCGCAATCGCCGACGGGGCGAAGATCGGCACGAAGGGCAACCCCGTCGGTTCCGTGAACGTGACCAGCGGCGGCGATACCACGGCGATTGCCGCGGCGGCCGGCGTGGCGGGCGGCACGGTTGGCGTTGCGGTCAACGCGGCGCTTGTCATCAACAAACTGGATATCGACACCTATATCGGGCAGGGCGTAACGCTCTGGTCGAAGGACAACGTTTCGGTCAGATCCGATTTTGAAACCACGTCGCAGGCGTTCCTGGTTGCCGCGGCGGCGGGCGGAGTGGCCGTGGGCGTGTCGGTCGTGGTGAACGTTTCCGATGCGGACAGCCGCACTTATATCGGCGCGACGCCCAACATCGCCTCCGGTGAACAGGCTGAGGCGGGCAGCGCCGGCAGCGAGAACGGCTCCATCAACGCACAGCATGTAACCGTGGAAGGCAAGCTGCGGGCCGACGTGGACATGGCCGCGCTGGGCCTGGCGGCGGGCGGCGTCGCGGTCAACGGGCTTGTGGCGCTGGGCATCAACAGGGCGGCGAATATCGCCGCGATCAACCGGATGAACATCGCCGCAAGCGGCAGGCTGAACGTGGCCGGCAACCTTGCGGGCAGCACGAAGGTCTACGCCACGAGCGTCGTGGGCGGCGCGGTTGCCGTGGGCGCGACGGTTGCGCTGGCCTATCATAAGAGCCTCAACGGCGCGTGGATCGATGTGACCGGCGCGCAGGTGCAGGCCGCGAGTCTGGCGGTCAGCGCCGGAACCGAACAGAACCCCTACCGCTCCACCGCGCAGACGCTCGTTGTGACGGGCGCGGCCGGAGGGGTCGCCGCGGCGCTCAACTTCGGCGTCGCTGTCAACGCTTCCGAAAACAGCGCGCGCATCACGGGCGAATCGGGCGGATTGAAAGTCGGCTCCGGAGTGAACCTGTATGCGTTTGGCAACACGGAGGCTTACAGCGTCGTCGCCAATGCGGGCGTGGGCGGAATTACGGCGAACGTATCGGTCGCTGCGGCGACGCTCAAGAGCGTGCAGAAGGCGGTGATCGACGCGAATGCGAAGATCGAAATCGGCGGTTCGCTCGACGTGGGCTCCTGGCAGAACGTTGAAAAGGATGATACGAACGGCTACGCACCGCGCGAGATCGGCGTATCGATCGACAGGGAAGGCATTCCGTCGCTGAAGTTCGGCACGATGGCGGAAGCGTATATCTTCTCCGCCTCGGCCGGAATGCTCTCGCTCAGCGCGAACACCGCAACAGCCATTGCCAACGCGACCGGAATCGCCGGCGTGAACGCCGCTAACCTGACCGTTGCGGGCGCGATGAGCGTGCGCAGCTACGGAGATTCCCGCGCTGTGGCGAAGGTTGACAACTTCAGCGCCGGTTATAACTCGGTCGGCCTGATGGCGGGCTACGCCTATGCTTCGGGCGACTTTGAGGCGACCGTTTCCACCGACGGCGCAATCGCCGTCAGGGGCGGAAAGCTGACCATTGAAACCAGATACATCGCCAATGCGGCCGCGAAGATGACGCCCGCGCTGGCCGGCGTATCGGCTTCGTTCACCGATATCGGCGTGAACATTTCCTTCGCTCAGGCTGCGACGATCGCGCGCGCGGGCATCTCCGGCAAGGGCGCTGTCACCGCGAACAGCATCGGCGTGTACGCGCAGGGCAAGGCGACGGCGACGGCCGAGGTCGGCACGCCGGAGCTGAAGGCGAGCGTGTTCACCGTAGCGCTTTCGACAAGCGCGGCCACGCTCAGCGCGAACCAGCAGGCGTACATTACAGGCGCGCAGGTGAACGCGGGCAGCGTGTCCGTCCGGTCCGATCTGAACGAAGGCGGCGAATTTACCAGCGGAAAGAAGGGCGCGAACGCCTATGTCGGCGCGACGGGCGGCGGCACGGATGTGAGCGTCAGCCTCGCCGGCGTGGGTGTGAACGCTGCGGTCGCAACCGCAAACATGAATAACCGGGCGACCGTCGAGGGCGCGAAGATCGGCGGCGTGGGCCTGTACGGCGAGCTGACCGTGCTGGCGCGCGGCACCGCGTTTGCCACAGCCGACGTGAAGAAGCCCGACGCGAGCCTGTCGCTGGCCTCGATCGCCGTGAACGTCCTGACCGCAGTGGTCAAGGGCAGCTTCGCTGCGACTGTGGATGGCGGCGAAATGTATCTGGAAAGCCTGACCGTGAAGGCGGCACCCGCGAGCGAAGCGCGCGCGTACACCGCCAGCTCCAAATACGGCGTTTCCGCCGCATATGTCAGCGTCAGCACGAACGTCGCCACGGCGGTTGTTGAAATGCAGTCTGTCGCGGCGGTGACGGGCGGCGTGTATCATATCCGCAGCGATAGAGAAGAGGACGTTGTAACCGTCTCCGCCGAAACGGATGCGAACGCGCTGGCCGCCGTGCGCAGCGGCACGCTGGACGCGGCTGTGGAGAAGGTCGCGGTGAACGCCGTGACGGCCATTCTCCGCGGCACGAACGAAGCTTACGTCAAAGACGCGTCGATCACGTTCGAGGAGAAAGGCCGCATCAGCGTGATCAGCCGCTACAACCTTTCCGCCGACGGCAAGACCGTGACCGGCAAGGCGAACGCGATCATCTCCAACGCAGCGGTTGACGCCGCCAAATACAGCGCTTCCGCCAATACCGCCACGGCGACGAGCGAAGGCGCGTCCCGCGCGTATCTGGCGGGTGCGACGGTTGCCGGCGCGCAGAAGCTGACCGTCAGGACGACGGGCGCTTCCGTGGCGCTGCCGGAGCAGGGCAATTCGGCGCTGTCGATTTCGGGCGTGGGCGCGGGGCTGGTGCTCCTCTACGCCAACGCGAACGGCACGTTCGAAGCGTATATCGATACCGATAACGCCAGCGTTCAGGCCGGCGCCATCGAAGTGAGCGTGCGCCACGAGGCGAAGGCCGACGCGGCGCTGAGCACGCCGGAAAAGGGCGTGAGTGCGAGCATCGGTTCGGCCGAAACGAACGTGGCGCTTGCCGGCGTGGGCCTCAGGGCCAGCGCGGGCATCAAGGGCAGCGGCGCGGTGAAGACCGGGGCGCTCGATGTGACGGCTGCGGGCAACGCGGCGGCCAGAGCGCTCGTGAAGAAGCCGGAGGTCGCGATCAGCGGCGCGAAGATCGCCGCGAACGTGCTCACAGCGAAACTGACCGGCGCGCAGAGCGCGTATATCGACGTGGCCGGGCTGGTCGCCGGAAACGTCAGCGTAACTGCAAAATATAATGAAGGAAACACCCGCGACAACGCGGCGGCGCAGGCAATTCTCGGCGATACGGCCGTGAGCGCCTCGCTGGCCAACGCGCAGACGCATGTGCTCACCGCGCAGGACGCTTCCGCCGTGGAAGCGCGCGTAAACCTCCGCGGCACGGGCAGCACCGGAAAAATGAATGTACTGGCCGCGGGCAGCTCCACTGCCCGGGCGGGCCTGGAGGGCGGCGCGGCGAGCGTAACCCTGCTGGGCGTGGGCGTTGTGAAGGCGAGCGCGAAGGCGAACGCTTCGTTCACGGCGCGCATGAGCGCGGAAGAAAACGCGGACGTCACCGTGGACGGCGACCTGTCCGTAAAGGCCGATTATACTGCCGACGCGTACGCCAGCGTGGCGCAGCCCGCGGGCGGCGTGTCCGGCGTGAGCGCCGATGTGAACGTCGCCGAGGCGAGCGTCGCGCCTGCCGGAACCGGCAAGTCCGGCTACGCGGGCGTGACCGGAACGGGAACGCTTCGCGTGCAGGGCAGCGTGGACGTGGCGGCGCGGGCAAAGGCGCACGCCGATGCGAAAATCCCCGCTTCCAAGGTGACCGTCAGCGGCGTGAAGGTAGCCGTCAACAAGGCGACGGCCAACATGAACCTGCGCCAGCAGGCTGAAATCACCGGCCTGACGCTGACGGCGGCCGGCGGGATCAGCGTGGAATCGAAACTGGGCGTCGATGCGAACAACCGCGCCGGCGCGTATGCCGAGACCGGCTCCGTGGGCGGCACGAGCCTGTCGCTGGTGAACGCGTCCGTGAACGAAGCCTACGCCAACGAGAGCGCGCAGAGCGTCGCGTCCGTGACCGGCGGAAAGATCACCGCGGGCGGGATGATGAGCATTGTTTCCAACATCTTCTCGCAGGCGAAGGCGAACGCGAAGAACGCCAAGAGCATCGGCCTGGCTTCGTTCGGCGGCCTGTACGCGAAGGCGACCGCGGCCGACGACAGCAGCGCTTACGCTCAAAACGCCGAGATCCGCGCCGCTTCCGCCGACATCCGTGCCAACGCCGACACGAAGGCCGAGGCGACGAGCGACCAGCCCGGCGGCGCGTCCCTGGTCAGCGGATCGAGCGGAACGATGGATGCGTTTGTCGGCACTTCCACCAGGGCGCAGAAGGTTTCCGCTTCCGCCGGAGAGAACGCAAGAATCATCACCGAGGGCAAGATCAGCATCATCGCGCGAAACGTCGCTTCGGCGAAGACGGCGATGAACAAGGGCACGGAGGTTGCGGGCGTCACGATTTCCCGCAATAACCTCGTGACCAACGCCTATATGGATACGCGCGTGAACGTCGGCGCGAACGCGATGCTGCGCACCACGAAGACGGGCGCGCCCGTCGAATTGAAGGCGAGCGACAAGTTTACCGCGCATCAGGAAGCCAGCAGCAACACAATCGCCGTGGGCAGCAGCGAACAGCCCAAGGCGCAGAACAACGTCAACCAGACCGTCGTGCTCGAAATCGCCGGGACGATTGAGGCGATGGGCGACGTGAAGGCGGAAGCCTCGTCCGACGCGGATGTGAGCGCGTATGTGAACGTCGATGCGAAGGGCATCTTCAACGCGAACCGCGTCGAGGCGTATAACTACCTGCGCCGTACCGTCCGGGCGGCGGTAAAGAGCGGCGGCAGCGTCGTTTCCCGCTTCGGCGATGTGGATATCGCGGCCTATTCCGGACGGAACGATTCCATCGTCGCCCGCACCGAGGGCGGCCAGATCGGCGCGATCGGCATCAGCAAGGGGTATTCCAGAAGCCAGCTGATCGCCAGGGTTTCTGTTGAAATCGAGCGCGGCGCGGTCGTCGACGGCACGCACGGAAACGTGACGATCGCCAGCTACGGCGGCAGCAGGCTTATCTCGGCCGAGACGGACTTCTCCGGCGGCGGCCTGTCCAGCAGCAGCGACGTGCATTCCGAAGTGTTCTTCGGAACCGACGGCGAGGCGAGCAATTCCGAGGTGAAGATCGGCGTTTCCGGCAGCGGCGCGAACGCGACCGTCCGCGGCGGCAACGTGAACATCCTCGCCCGGATGTACCGGCTCAACGCCTCCGCCAACTCCTTTACCAAGACGAGCGGCGCGCACGCCGTGGCGAAGGCGCACAGCGACGTGTATTTCTGGTTCGACGCGGCGGTTTCCGCGGACGGCGCCAGCATTTACGCATACGACCAGCTGACGGTTCTGAGCAACCCCACGCCCATCGTTTCCGCCAACAACGCCACCGGCGCGGAAGCGTACGCCAAGATCACGGCGTTCGTGGGCAAGGTCGTGTCTGAAACCGAGGTGCAGGGCCGCGTCGGATCAAGGGTGACCTTTACCGACGCGACGAAGGTCTTCGCCGCCAACGCGACGATTTCCGTCGAAAACTTCACCGGCGGCGTGGACGTTTATGCCAAGGCGGTTCGCCGCGCATTGGCCAAGAAGAGCGAATCGGAAACGACCGGGAACCTGATCATCGAGCGTGCGAGCGCGTTCGGCAGAGCGCAGTTCACCATCGGAGCCGCGGCGGCGGGCATCGCTGTGAGCGTCGATCCGGATGGAAACGCGCACTTCGCCGGCATGAAGGGTGCGGCGAGCGTTTCGGGCGGCAAGATCAGCCTGCCCAGGCTTTTCAACGCCAACAGCGGCACGCTGGCCTTCTGGATTGAGAACAGCTCGCACATCCAGGACATTACGGTTTACGGCGTGAAGTATATCCAGGATGTGACCGTGAAGAACTTCAGCGAGCTTTCGCTGAGCGTCGGCGAGATCGACGTATACAACGAGGCGTATAACCGCCCGGTCGTCAAGGTGAACAGCCGCGCGATGGGCGGCGGCAGCTTCAAAGACAGGCGCGACCAGAGCGAGAGCGAAACGCCCGGTATCCGTATCGTCAGCTACACCGGCAGCGACATTACGCTTTCGGGCCTGATCGCAAACGAAAACGGCAGCGTCGCCATCGCCTGGCAGGGTACGGACGCGCAGGGCGAGCCGCTTCGCGGCAGCCTGCACGGTACGGGCATCCGCTATGGCGGCGGCAGCGTGCTGGTCGCGCCGGTATGGGCGCACCGGCTGTTCGTTGCCAACGCCGCGAACGTGGGCGATTCGCAGTCCGCGCGTCTGCTGGCCTACCTCAACGTTTACAAGGGCGAGAGGCCGTCCGTCGAAATTGACGCCGCGGGCGACGCGTTCGTTGAGCTGACGCTGGCCGAAATCAGCGTGGTCGGCCGGCTGCCCGAGAGCGTGTCTGAGGCGAGCGTGGGCGGCGGCATGCTGTTGGACCGCATTGCCGCAGGCGGAATGCTCGACGTGACGCTGGCCGAACCCATCCGTCTGAAATACAAGGCGGAGGGGAACAGCTTCTCGGCGTCCATCCCTGGCAGCGTGCAGTTCACCAGCGACGCCGTCACGCTCGACGGCGACGCGACGGTTACCGTCGGCGCGCTTGCGCGCTATCTGAAAGCGACCGGCAAGGCGTACAGCGACAACGGCGGCGTGCTGACCGAAGTGGAGGTCAAGACGTTTACGCTGCCCAACGACGTGCAGATCGTCCTGCATGACGGCAGGCTGCATCAGGTCATCATTCCCAACGGCGTGCGGTTCAGCGTGGAAGATTATCGCTTTGAAAACGACGTCCTCAAGATGGAGGATGGCAAGGTCACGCTGAACGTGAAGACGGGCGAACTGAACGTCAGTCAGGACTACAGCGGCGCGTTCATCGCCGAAGTGCTGCACACCGGCGGCAGCTGGGCGCTGGAGGGCAATATCTATCGCATCACCGGCTTCCAGGTCGTCTCGAGCGATCCGAGCGTGCAGTCCGTGCTCTGGAAGGAAGACAGCGCTTACAGGTACTACTTTGTCCGGGACTACGCCGCGGAAGAACTTCTGAAGCTCGACGGAAAATACATCGTGCTGAAGATGAAGAAGATCGGCAACGAGGAGTCGCTGGAAGGCGCGTTTAACGCCGCGCACAAAAACGGCGGCAGTTGGACGACGAACGATTTTGTCGGCGACGGCACACAGGAGAAAACCTGGAACTTCAACGGCGTCAGTCTGAAGGTGACCGTGCAATTCAACAGCGACAACAAGACGTTCTCTACCACGCTGACCATCGACGGAACAGACTATCAGATGGAAGAAGCGGGCGAGAAGTTCGGTGTGAAGTATTTCCGGCCCAAGGGAATCGACGCGGCGACAGCCCGTGCGCTGGAAGGTGCGCTCGTGGGCGTCACTACGTCGAGCTGGACGACGCTGAACGGCTCCGTGAAGGGCTCGGCGAAAGTCGCGCTGCAGGTCATCAACGCGGACGGGAAAATCAAATACGAGAAATGGACGGAGGAATACACCGACGAAGTGACCGGCGAAAAGGTCACGCTGAACAATGCGGGCTACCGGTTCGACGGCGGCGTCGACGTGATCCTCTATTCGCGCACGCTTTATTCCACGAAGCAAGCGCCTTCGACGCTGTATGAGATCATCGCCGAATCGGACAACGCGTATTACGAAGAGAGCGACGCGCCCAACACCGGCGAAATCGAACTGACGGCGGGCGCGCGCATCGTGCTCAAGTCCGTCAACGGCCGCTATTTCCTGCAGGAGAACCTGGTGGTTTCCACTGAGGGCAATTTGCAGCTGACCGGCACGGACGGCAACAACCAGGGCTATTCGATCCTCTTCAACCCCGGCGACAGCAGCTTCGAATACAGCATTCTGAAGAAATACGGCGGCTTCTTTAGCTTCCTGTCCAATCCGTTCAGCAGGGTTGAAAAACAGTTCAATATCTCCAGCGACGGCGAGGGCAAGGTCGCGTCCGTAACGATCTGCATGGGGCAGAAGGTTCTGCTCGAACGGATTACGGACGAGCTGGCCATGGTCATCGGCGCGGGCACGGACAATATCCTCTACAAGGCGAAACAGGCGGACGGCTGGCAGGATTGCACGGTCGAAAACGGCCTGGTCAAGTATGGCGGCGCGACGCTTCTGGGCCTGCGTACCGAGGGCGGCGTATCGTATTACGACATTTACAGCGGCGGCAGCCGCCTGTATACCATCGGCTCCGACGGCTCCTTCAGGAACTATCAGGCCGTGGAAGAAGCGTTCGTCTCCGCAAAGACGGTCGAACCCGACGGCAAGCCGGAATACTGGATCGACTCCCTCGTTTCCGGCGGCGACATGATCCTGCGCATGGAAGGCCGCAAAGCCTCCATGCTCGACAACAACGACACTGCGGCGGAAAAGCGGCTCAACATTTCCGCGGGCGGCAACCTCGTCATCTACTCCGCCAGCGAGGGCAGCATCGGCACGGACGAAAATCCGCTGGAGATGCGCGTGGGCGGCAAGGCGCTGTTCTACAACCTCGATCCAGACAGCACGACGGTCATCGAGACGGATACGTTCGTCGAGATCGACAAGGACGGCGTGTACGAGCTGGGCGACACCGTCATCGACGGCAAGCTCCTCAAGATCACCGGCGACGGTACGGTGACCGGCGGGAAGGTCGACGTGATTCACGGCGGCGAACTGAACACGATCGTGCGCGACGCGGTGATCGACCGCATCACGAGCGAAGCGGGCACGAAGATCGGTATGGATCTTACCGGCAGCCTCACGGGCAAGACGTGGGATATTTCCGGTACGCTGGAAATCGACGCGGCAGGCGACGTCGCGATCAGGAACCTGACGATCGCTTCCGGCGAGGACGAGAAGGTGACCGTCAAGACCGGCGGCGGCTTCGCCGCGGATACCATCCGCCAGACCGGCGGCGTGGACAGCACGCTCGACGTGCGCGGCGATTTCACGATGAACGGCGAAATCATCGCGGCGGCCGGCAGCATGAGCGTTACGGTGGGCGGCAAGGTCGCCGTGATCGATATTCTGACCGGAACGCCCGTCGAGGCCGATACCATCGACGAAAACGAAACCTATTACACGCGCGCCGCGCTTGAAACGCCCGGCTGCTACGATTACACCCGCGTCGCGAGCCCGAAGGAAGGGGAGACGCTCTACCGCCTCGACGGCAGGGGCCGGTTCAGCCTGAAGGCGCTTGCCGACGCAATCATCATCGACGACGTATACGGCAAGGGCGGCGTGACGCTCGAAAGCGCGAAGCAGGAAATTCGCATCGACGAGATGCTTACCGGCATGGACAGCGCGCTCGGGGCCGCGGGCGATGTGACGATCCTCGGCGACGCGATTCTGTCCGGCGGCGTGAACGAGATCGTCGCGGGCGGCAGCTTCATCAATGAAGATTCCGCCGCTGCGGCGCATCCGTCCTTCCGCGTCGAAAACGCGAAGCTGACCCTGACGGCGGAAAACGACGTGCACATCTCGCACCTGTACGCGGCGAACGCCGCGGCCGCGCTGACGGCGAACACCGGCGTATACCGCGGCAAGACGGTCGAAGTGAAGCGCTCGGCCGTGAAGATTTCCGGCTACGACGGCGTGAAGATCTTCAGCGACGAAAACGATCGAATCTCCGCGGACGAGGAATTCAGTCCCGTCATCACTGTGGAGGACAGCTTTTTCAAGGATACGATCACCGACCCGTCCGGCGTGCAGACGAATCTGGGTCTGACCATCGTCAGCGAGAACGGCGGCATGGATTCCGCCGACAGCCGCTTCGACATTTACAGGAGCGAGGCGGGCGAAATTCGCTACCGCAAGGACGGCGTATGGTATCAGTTCAAGGACGGCGCTTTTGCGCCGGTCGAAACCGACGAAACCCGCTTCACTCTCCTGCACAGCGGCTACAGCCTGTTTGTGACGGAGGATAAAACGCAGCTGTATCTTGAGAGCGGCAACAAGTTCTACGCCTTCGGCGCGGACGGCACGCTCGGCGCGGCGCAGGGAATCGACGGGAACGACTGGATTTACACCCTGCGCAACGTGGGCGCCGGCAACTATTACGACGGATGGCTGATTGACCGTTCGACGATCACCGTGACCGTCAAGGGCGACGTCGTCGTGCGCGACACGCTGCGAATGCTCGAATCGACCGGTAAGGTGACATCCACCGCCGGATCGCTCACCGTGGCCGACTACTTTATCGATGAGGACGGCGACGGCGTGGGCGACGTGCTGGAAGCCTCCGAATGGGATCTGCGCGGCAGCGTCATGGAAATCGACATCGCCGGCAGTATCCGTATCGACCACTTCTCGCTGCAGATTTCCGTGATGGATATGGAAGTGCAGCAGGATTCCATTACCGGCAAGACCTGGTATATCTTTGGCAGCAGGCTCAGGGCCGCGGCCAGGAGCGGCGTTGAAATCGTCAACATGGACGACAAATACGCCACGCCCGCCGTGCTGGTCTACTGGTCGAACGACGACCTGTCCATCCGTCGCAGGGATACCGGCGAGATGGAAAAGCTGGGCGTGTATGTCGCCGTGAAAGAAGGCGGACTGGTCTTCCGTACAGGCAGCCGCGGCGGCGGAATCGACAACACGACCGACCTGTACGCGACGGCCAGCACGATCGACCTCGACGTGTACGGCACGGTGGATATCGCGGAGATGAAGGTGAACACCGAAAACTCCAAGAACACCGATCAGACCTTCAGCAACCCGCGCGGCGAGGAGCTGTACGGCAACGATCCCGACACCGTGACGCATAAGGACATCTTTAAGGACGGAAAATCCATGACCGACGCGAACTTCGCGCAGAGCGGGCGCGCGTACGGCACGGAGATCAACATCAAATCGGTGCGCGGCGGCGTGCCGGCGGGGAACTGGACGATCGCGGGCGCACGGCTGAAGGACGGCTCGCTTAACGCGGGCGTCGGTCAGAGCAGCGTGAACGTGACGACGCTGGGCGATATCGCGCTGCGGTATAACCTGCTGGATTTCGCTGAAGCCGAGCGGATCGCGCCGCGCGCGCTGACCATCGAGGACGGTGGCCGCGTGACGCTCGCATCCACAGAGGGCGGCGTGACCTTCACGCGCGACGCGCAGAATATCGCGACACCCGACGCGCTGGCGCGCGGCGACGCGGCGCGCGGCGCGCGCGCGCAGCTGACCGTGCTCAGCCGCAACGATCTGGTTTTCTCGGCGCTCGAGAGCGAGTACGCGGACGTTCTCCTGCGCTCGACGGACGCGAATCTCTTCTTCGACCGGATTATCGGCAAAAAGACGAACCTGAGGCTCATTGCCGCGGAGAACATTCAGGCGCGGCATGAGGAGAACAACATGATCCGCTTCACGGACCCGTCGAGCCGTGCCGACGCGCTGCATCCCGAGAAGGACGCTTCGCTCAGACTGAGCGCGGGCGGCGATATCGGCAGCGCGGAGCGCTGGCTGTACGTCGACGTTCCAGAAGAGATCATCGTGCGCGTGGATCGGGTGAGGAACCTGTTCCTCGACGGCTGCGCCCGTGCGGACGACGGCAGCCTGCGCCGGGATGTGTACGAGTATTTCATCGAGCAGGGCTACGACGCGGCGCGCGCGGCGCTGGCTGCGGACGCGCTGATTCGCGGCGATTACGCCGGCTACGCGGACGAGCGGTTCTATAACGTGCTGCTGCCGGCGCTCGATCAGGCCGCGCTGTCCAGGTGGATTCTCAAGCGCGGCGGCGAAGTGTACCGCCAGAGCGGAAAGCCCCACGCCTGGACGAACATGACGAATGTGGATCTGACCGACTACATCCGCAAAATGGTGACCGACAGCCGCGGCAACGTGACTGAGGACAGCATTGCGGCGGTGTTCGGCGGCGCGTTCGTCAGCGCGGCGCGCAAGGAAATTGCAAACGCCGCGAGCGGCTATTACCAGAGGACGGTGCTTGACGTCCTGCTCGACGCGGTGCTTACGGGCAGCGACGACGCGCAGCTGAACGCGCTCTACGCAAAGGTGGACGCGCGGAAGATTTACGACAGGCTCTATCAGGAGGGCGGCATCGTTTACGCCTATGATCTGGCGGGCAACGCGGTCAGCGGCGGCACGATGCAGGATCTGATCAACTTCCTCCTCAACAACAGCGACGCGGCCTACCGCGACGAAATCCTTGCGGCGGCGAAGGAAGCGGCCGTCAAGGCCGATGCGCAGGCGCTGAGCCGGCTTGCCTCGCAGAAGGCGCAGCTCGAAGCGGCGCGCGACGCCGCGCAAACGGCCGTCGGCACGCTGCTGACCGAGCGCGACGCGGCACAGAGAACCGCGCGCAGCCTTGCGGGTCAGCTGGCCGCGGAAAAGGCGGCGCTTGCAAACCTGACCGCGCAGGGCGCGAACGCAAACACGATCGCGGCGCAGCAGAAGAAAGTCGACGCGCTCCAGGCGCGCCTGACGAACGCGAACGACGCGGTTGCTGCGAAAGAAGCGGAAATCGCCGCGCGGCGTGGAGAAGCCGCCGCCGCGCAGGATGAAATTAACGCGCTGCTGCCTGAAATCGCGCAGCGCAGCGCCGGTTACGCCGGTTACGACCGTCAGGGCGGAAGCTCGAACGAGGCGGACGCGCAGGCCAGGGCCGAAGCGGCGCGGACGGCGCGCGATCAAGGCGATCTGGACGGCGCGCTCAACGCGCTGGATGAAGCCGTAGCCGCGACGAACGCGGAAACGATTTACTCCGAAGGCTCGCTCAAGCGCGCGAACGAACGCGCAAAGGCGCTGCTGGATCTGGCCGGAGAACTGCTGGACGACGCCAGGAAGGCGCTGGGCGACGCGGAAACGGCGCTGAAAAACGCCGAAACCGAATACGTCGGAAGGCAGACGGAACAGGCCGAGGCGAGGATCGCCTGCGAAAACGCCGAGACGGCGCTTGCCAACAGCCGGCCCGGAACGGCGCAATACGACGCCGCGCTCGCCGCGCGCGACGCGGCCCGGACGAAGCTCGACGCGGCGGAGAACGCGCTTGCCGCCGCCGGAGCGGAGATTACCGCCCGGCAGGCGAAAGTGGCGGATGCGCACGAGCGTCTTAACCGCGCTCTGCGCGGAGAACAGAACGCCGCCGCCAGCGCTTATCGTATCGCCAACACCTATATCGACTCCGACGCGCGCGACCTGAACGTTTCCATCGGCAGCGCGGACGGTGAACTGTACCTGTATAATGAAGGGCACATCGGCCTGACTGTGGACGAGGGCGACGCGACGCTCGGCAGCCTTTACTCCGAACGCGGCGACGTGTCCGTGACGGCCGACGGCGGATCGATCTACGGCGTGGCGCTGGACGGAACGAACGCGAACCGCGCCGGGCTGCAGGCCGGCTATGAAAACAACGCGCATGTCAACGGCAAACGGATTACGCTCGCCGCGCAGGAGAACATCGGCAGCGCGGAGCGGACGCTGGTCGTCGAGGAACGCGCAAACAGCCTGGTGAAGGTCGTCAACGCGACCGATGCAATTCAGACCGGCAGGCAGGCGGGCGACGCGAACGGCAGCACCGAGTTCGGCTCGATCGTGGGCATCGAAACGGCGCTGCGCTACGAGGAACTTGCGCGGCCTGAAGGCAACTGGCAGCAGGATCCGTATACGCTGATCCCCGTGACGCTCATCGACGCGGACGGCCGCCGTGTTGACGCGAAGATAACGCTGCGCGATTTGCGCGCCGCATACGCGCTTTCGAGCCAGGACGGCGAGACGGTTTACATGACCTTCGGCGCGTTTGACGAAAACGGCGAACAGACCGGCTCCGCGCTGACCGTGGCGCTCCGCTACGACTGGCTGCGCGTGTACGACAGCGCCGCCGGCACGGAACTGAACGCGAACGCGAAGAACGGCGGTATTTACCTCACCGAACTGACCGGCGACGTGGGCGCGGGTGAAATCCGCTCCGCGGGCGACACGACCCTCACCGCCGAAACCGGTGCAATCGCCTCCAGGGACGACCGCACGACCGTGGCCGTCGGCGGCGAGATGACCGTGAACGCGGAGGGCGGCGTAAACCTGAACGCCGAGGGCGACCTTACGCTGAACCTGAACACGAAGGAAAACCACGCGGATGTGACGACCTTGGGCAAGGGCGATATCACGATCGTCAGCGGCAGCGACAAAGCGCTGACAGGCACCGCCATTTCCGGCGGCAGCGTTACGCTGGTCAACGGCGGCGATATCGGCGAAGGCGCTGACGCGCCGTTCGTCATCGCGACCGACGCGGCCAACGGCGGCACGGTCTCGCTGAGCGGCGAGAACATCAGCGTCCGCCAGCCTGAAGGCGATCTGCGCGTAGGCGAAATCAAAGCGGGCGGAAACCTGAACCTGGCCGTTGGCGGCAGCGTGCTCGATACCGGCAAGAGCGGAATCGACGGCGTGATCGGCCGCGTGCAGCAGGCGCAGGAAAACGAAACCAGGGCCAGGCGCGAGTTTAAGCAGGCCGCGAGCGATCTGGATCTAATCAACTACGGCGATCATGTGATCAAGGCGCGCGAAGCGCTTGCAGCCGCCCGCACCGGCGTGAAGAACGCCGAAGCGGCCGCCGCCGATACGAGCGCGGCGCTTGCGAAAGCCACGCAGGCGTACGCCGAGCAGGCAGCCATGAGCGGAGAATCGTCCGAGGGCGCGCTCGAAGCGCTGCGCCAGCTCAACGAGGCGAAGCGGCGCGCAGAGGAAGCCGAAAAGGCGCTCGCCGCTGCGAACGAAGCGCTTGAAAAGGCGAAAGCCGATCCGGTAAACGCGCTCGACGCGGCGCTGGAGGAAATTGAAACCGCGCGCGCGAACGGCGCCTCCGCCGGCGAAATTGCCGGGAAGCTTGACGAAGCCGTGCAGGCTTACCGCAAAGCGTATGCCCGCAACGGCGATTACACCGATCTGATCCGCCAGCGCGAACTGGAACTGGAGCAGGCGAAAGAGAACCTTGCCGCCGCCGGCGAAGCGCAGGCCGAACAGGCCGCCGCGCTTGACGAGGCGAAGCAGCGCGAGGCCGACGCCCGCGCCGCTTATGAGGCGCTTGCGGCCGATCCGAACGCCGGCAGCGACGCGCTGGAGAACGCGCGCAAAGAAATGGAAAGCGCGCAGCAGGCGCTCGCCGAAGCCGAAGAAGCCGGGAAACAGCTTGCGCAAGACGCTGAAGCGCTGAAAGCGAAGAAGGCGGCGGCCGAGGATGCGCTCAAACAGGCGCAAAACGACACCGGCGCGGCCGTCGCGGCGCTGGAAGCCGCCGAGAAGGCATGGAAGCAGGCGCTTACGGCGCTCGACTACGCCAACAGCGCGCTCGACGCGCAGCTGAAGGTGAACGGCGCGAAGGACGAAGGTATGCGCGCGACGGCGGAATATCTGCTCAGCGCGGAAAACGCGCGATACGACGCGTATCAGGACTACATCAACAACCCGACGGCAGAAACCAGAGCGGCCTATGAAAAGGCATGCGCCGCCGTGGATGAGGCGCGCAGGCTGCTGATCTCCGTCGAAAACGGCGACGATACGACCCGCGAAAGCGCAAAGGGCGCTCTTGACGCGCTGAACAAGGCCGCGAACAACGCCGGCTCCGACGCGCATGCCGGGGCGCTGGCCGCCGCCAAGAAAGAAGCCGCCGCGCAGCAGAAGCGCGAGGACGCGCAGCGTGCGCGTGACGAAGCGCAGGAGAACGCGGACCGTGCGGCCGAAACGCTGCAGCAGGCGAACGAAGCCTATGACAGCGCGCGCAGCCGCCTGGAAGAACTGAATAATGCGGATCAGACGCTTGAGAAGGCGAAGAAAGCCCTTGACGACGCGAACGCCGCGCTGAAGAACGCGCAGCAGAGCGGAGACAAGGAGGCCGTCGAAGCGGCTGAAATGAACGTAAAGGCCGCGCAGGAAACCGTGCGCCAGGCTGAAGCGCTTGTCAGCGAAGCGAAGAACGACAACGGCAACGCCCAGCAGGCGCTGGAGAAAGCCTACGACGCGAAGGCTGAAGCCGAAACAGCGGATGCGGATGCGAAGCAGGCGCTTGCGGAGGCCGAGACGGCGTTTGCCAACGCGAAAGCGGCGCTGGCTGAAGCGGAGAAGCTGGCCGGTCTGGCCAGAGAAGCGGCGAACCGGCAGACGGAGCGTGAAGACGCGCAGAAGGCGCTCGACGCGGCCAATGCGGAACGCGACGCGCTCTTATCCGCTCCGCAGGAGCTTGCCGACGCTGAAACGGCGCTCGGCGCTGCGAAGAATGCGTATGAGCAGGCGTATCAGGCGTATCTCGACGCGAACACGGGCATCATTCCCGCGGACGAGGGGTCGGACGACGTGAAAGCGAGGCGCGAAGCGCTCGACAAGGCGGAAGCCGCCCTGAAAGAAGCCGAAGACGCCCGTGAAGACGCAAGGGCGAAAAACGAGGCCTGCGAGCAGGCCAAAGATGCGGCGAAGGCCGCGCAGGATGCGCTGGACCGCGCCGAGAAAGCCGAAAAGGACGCAAAGGATGCGCTCGCCCAGGCCGGCCCGCTGCCTGCGGACGAAACCGGCGCGGGCTTCGCGCCCGGACAGGACGACACGGACAGGCCCGCGGCGATTGTCGCCGGCGGCGATGTGACGATCGTCTCCGGAGGCGACGTGGCGGGTGATAACGGCGGCAGACTGACTGTCGACGCGGAAGGCAAGCTGACCATCGACGCGAAGGGCGATGTGGAAATTGCCAGCACGAAGGATGTGACCATCGATGAAATCACCGCCGGGGGCGACGCGGACATCACCGCAGTGGGCGATATCACCTCGACGGGCAAGGAACCGGCGATCAAGGCCGATAAGATCCACCTCGACGCGATTTCAACTGGCGACAAGCCGACGAAGATCGGCGGCGAGGACGGCCCGCTCCACGTGGACGCCGGCGAATTGGGCGCGCGCGGCGGCGATGTGGACGTCGACGTGAACGGCGACGTGACGCTTGACGATGTGGTTGCGGATCGCTTCGACCTCGATGCGGACGGCAGTGTCAGCCAGAAGGACGGCACGCGGATTGACGCGAAAGACCTCGATATCAACGCTAACGGCGACATCGGCAGCAAGGACGATCCGCTCGAGATCGACTCTGACCGCATCTCCGCAAAAGGCGATGATATTTTTATCGACAACAAATCGAGCGAGCTGATTGTCGACGAGATCATCGGCAATACGGTGGATATCAAGACCGACGGCGACATCAACACATCGCCGGACGGCGTCATCAAGGCCAACGATCTGACCATCAACGCGCGCGACGATATCGGAAAGCCCGACGCGCCCATTCGCATCGACGTGAGCGGCAAGGTCGATCTCAACTCGCTGCGCGGCGGCGTGTGGTATCGCAACTTCTTCATCCACGGCGGTTCGAGTTCGGATGGAACGGATGCTGGACCGGGCGCTGACGCGCCTGTCAAAGACGGCTGGCGCAGGCTGGTCGATCCGGAGAGCGGCGTCGAAGTGTGCGGCAGGTTCGACAAGAGCGCGCGCCTGGAGGTAATCAACACCAACCACCTTGCGCGGCTGCTCTACGGCGCGCTGCTGAAGCACCTGCGCTGCGAATGCGCACGCCTGACGGAATACAGCGCGCGCTGCGCCGCCTTCCATAGCGCGGAAGCGCTGCAAATCCTGATCGAAAATGCAGTCTGCGACGGCTGCGGTTTCCTCTGGAACCTGATCGCCGAGAGCAAGACGCTGTACGACTTCGCGCTGGGCGTCTTTGGAGAGGCCAAAACGCTGTGCGACGGCAGAATGTATTTCATGCTCGATCTGGAGAAGCTCGGCGGCAAACCGGCAACCCACCTTGAAGGCGAGACGCTCTATGTGCTCTGCTGTGTGGACGGCAGGCTTGTCTGCATCAAAACCACGGTCATGGATGGCAGCAGGCTCTACTTCACGCTCGACAGGCTGGGCACGGCGAACCTGGGCTATACGCAGTTCGCAGTGTTCGATGCAGAGACGTTTGAGATGATGTGGCAGGCCGGGGAAATTCCCGTGCAGGCCATCGTGAACGCGGAGGGTAAAACGATCGAAACGCGCTGAAAAGCGCAGCGGAAAAGGGATGGGAGCACCATCCTTTTTTTGCGTGACGGAAGCCGTCGTTTTCATGAGCAGTTGCGGCGGTGCTTGCGGATTGTGCAGAATAACGCTACAAAAAATCGGAGGAACCCCCCGTTTGTTTTTGGCAGGGTTCCTCCGCTTTTTCCGTCCATATGTGCAGTATCTGAAACACGCTGGAAGTTTACCTATGTATAGAGCGGAAGCGTTTAAGCTTTTGCGTTTGCATGGGAAATCAGAGAAAAATAAGAATTCCCGGCCTCCCTGTCGTGATAGAGATTGTGTAGCTGATTCCTTATGATTTCTTCCCACCATTGAATTGCGGATAGAACCATTTACTATTGATTCCGACATTTCCGCCAGTGTGTCTGCGACGCTGGGATCTGGTGACGTCGTGCGCGTCTTCCTTGATGTTTATAATCCTGAACGCAGAATTTGGGTTGAAAGGGATTCAATCAAATTCCATTCTTCGGGTAGCAATATAGGAACTCTTTTTTATACGCTCGATAGCAATGAGACGTAAAGAAGATCGCGATTCTGTCAAAGAACCGCGGTCTCCGTCTGTCCTTTTCGGTTCAGGCATTCCGCCAGCAACGTTATTTGGAAGAACGGGCGCTTGGTCATTCAAACAGGCTCATAAGCTCGCCGTATCCCTCCTGCTCCATCTTTTCGTAGGGGATGAAGCGCAGGGACGCGCTGTTGATGCAATAGCGCACGCCGTTGGGGCTTTCCCGATCGCCGGTGAACACATGGCCAAGGTGAGAATCCCCCGCCCGGCTGCGCACCTCAGTGCGGCGCATGCCGTGGCTGTCGTCCGGCAGTTCTACCACCGCAGGCTCCTCGATGGGTCTGGAGAAGGCGGGCCAACCGCAGCTGCTTTCAAATTTGTCCGCAGAGGAGAACAGCGGCTCGCCGGTGACTACGTCCACATAGATCCCCTTCTCAAACTGGTTCCAGAATTCGTTCTGGAAGGGGGATTCGGTGGCGTTTTCCTGCGTTACCCGGTACTGCTCGTCGGTCAGCTTATCCCGGATGGCCTCGGCGGCGGGCTTTTGATAATCGCCCGGATCGATCCTCAACCGGGAGAACAGCTCGATTTCCGCCCGGGGAATGTGGCAGTAGCCGTTCGGATTTTTATCCAGATAATCCTGATGATACTCCTCCGCCGGGAAGAAGTTGACCAGCGGGCCGATCTCCACCACGAATTTCTCCCTGCGCCTCCGCTCCAGAGCGGCGATGCGCTCCACGATCTCTCTGGACGCGTCGTCCTCGTAGTACACGCCGGTCTGGTACTGGCTGCCCACATCGTTGCCCTGCTGGTTTTCCACCGTGGGATCGATGACGTAAAAGTACGCCAGCAGCAGCGCGTCCAGACTGACCCGTTCGGGGTCATAAGTCACCTTCACCGTCTCCCGGAATCCCGTTTGTCCTTTGACCACCGTTTTGTAGTTCGCGTCTTCCTCGCCGGAGCCGTTGGCGTAGCCGCTGACTGCGTCCGTCACGCCGGGAATGGACTGCATCAGCTTTTCCAGCCCCCAGAAGCAGCCGCCCGCCAGATAAATGACATGCCCGTTTTCCATGGTTTCCTCCGTCGCGCTCGTCATAGGCTCCTCCGCCAGCGCGGCCGTCATAAGCAGCAGCGCGCCCAGCAGCAGGGCGATTCCTCTCTTTAGCTTTCTCATTCGTCTCTCCTTTCATGGCCAGGAGCGTCCGTTTTCTCGGCGTCCGGCTGGGCGGTCGCCAGTCCCAGTCCCAGCAGCGCGCCCAACAGGACGGACAGCCACGGGCTGGCGGCGATGACGCAGCCGCCTGTGCTGCAACCGATGAGGGCGTGATACAGATATCCTGCGCCGCCGCCCAGCAGGACGAGCGCCGCCTTTACCATCCAGCATACGCCCTTGCGCTTTATCCAGCCTTTCATGTTCGCCTCTTTTCTATGTGATTGGTATATAAAAAGCGGCGCAGAATCGTTGCCTGCGCCGCTTCGTCGATTA
>CAKTTL010000019.1 GCA_934615235.1 uncultured Clostridia bacterium | reverse complement strand
CCCGAAAGAAGGTTCCGCCCCCAGAAAACCGTCCCCTATCGTCTTCCCTTATTCGCCCAGCGCGGCGGTCCAGGCCGCGTTGTAGATTTCTTCCATCTCGGTCGCGCCGGCAGCGCGGGCGGCCTCGATCACCTTGTCGTAGTTCTCGATGGATTCTTCGCCGGTGATGTACTTGTCCACTTCCTGCCAGACCAGGTTTTCAACCTTGACGAGCAGCTCGTTGTAGCGCTCGGTCTGTTCAGCGCTGAGGGACGGCGCAAGGACGGGAGCGCGCAGGCCCTTATCGGCCGCGATGGACGCGATCAGCTCGCGGTATTCCGCCACAGCTTCCTCGGAGCCGAGCATGTGGATTTCCATCTGGTTCTGCAGGCCGGTGTCGACGTACGGCGTGATATCGTTCAGGCCGACGCCCAGCGCGGACTGGATGTCATAGGCGGCGTTCGCGCCGTTGACAACGTACTTGTCCAGCAGCTCGGCCTTCACGACCGGATTGCCGTCCACGATGTCATAGGTTTCGCCCAGCTTGCCGTAGCCGTTGACGTCCGCGCCCTCGTTGGAATAGCACCAGTCAAGGAACTTGATGCAGACTTCCTGCTTGTCGCTGGAAGTGGCGATAACCCAGTTCTGGTTCGTCCAGTTGATGTCGTAGGTGAAGTTGCGGGTCTGGCCGAAGCTGTTGGTCAGGGTCGGGATGACGCTGATGCTATAGCTCGGATCGACGGTCTTCAGCGCGGCGTTATAGTTGCGAACCACGCCGTCGTTTTCGATCGTGCACATCGCCTTGCCGGAGGAAAGCTTCTCCGCCCACTGGTCCTTGGTGTTGGTGGAATAGTCCGCGTCAAGCAGGCCCGCGGTATAGAGCTTGTTGAGGTAGCTCAGCACGGCCTTGAAGTTCTCATGCGCCGGGCCGTAGATCCACTGGCCGCCGAGGTCTTCGTCATAATAGAGGCTGGAGCCGGAGCCAAGAGGATACGCAACGCAGTCCAGCAGCTTGCGGGTACCCTTACGGTCGGTCAGGCCGATGAGGTCGGGCTCCTTCTCGTGGATGGCGAGCATCACGTCGTACAGCTCGTCAAAGGTCGTCGGCACGGCGAGGCCGTATTTTTCCAGCAGGTCCACACGGAAGTTCACCAGCTGGCCGGACAGGCGCGCGTCGGGATTGAGGCGCTGCAGAACGGGCGCGCCGTACAGGCTGCCGTCCACGGCGAGCACTTTCAGGCTCGGGTTCTCGTCGATGAGCGCGAAGAAGTTGGGCATTTCGTCGCGATGCTCGCTGAGGTTGACGAACATATCGTCGCGCGCATATTTGCGCACGTCTTCCAGATCCACCAGCATCAGGTCGGGCATGTCGTCCGTCGCGATGAGGGTGCTCTTCTTGTCGGCGTAGTTCGCGTCGGGCGCGACTTCGACGATCAGCCGGACGTTGAGCAGCTCTTCGATGGTCTTGAGCTTGATGTTATCCTGCAGGATGGGCTGCAGCGCGCTTTCACCGCGCATCACGCGGATTTCGACCAGCTCGTCGCTGAGCCAGGTCGCGGGTTTTTCATCGGCGCGCGCCATGGACGCGAGACCGAGAACAAGCACCAGCGCCATCAGCAATGCAACAAAACGATTTGTTTTCATGGGTTTTCCTCCTTTTTATTTGCAGGCGCTTTCGCGCCTAACATACGTCCTGCCTCAGCCCTTCACAGAGCCGATCATCACGCCCTTGACGAAGAAGCGCTGCACGAACGGATAGACGATCAGAATCGGCAGCGTCGCCACGACGATCGTGCCCGCGCGCATCGTCCGGTCGGTCACGGCAAAGCTCGCCGCGCCGGACGCGGTCGCAGTCAGCGTCTCCTCGCTCGAAACGCCGGCAACCAGCAGGTTGCGCAGCAGAATCTGCAGGGGCTGCAAATCCTTGCGGTTAATATACAGCATCGCGTCGAAATAGCTGTTCCAGTGCGAAACGGCGTAGAACAGAAGCATCGTCGCCAGCGTCGCCTTGCTCAGCGGGATAATAATCCGGAAAAGGACGATGATATCGTTCGCGCCGTCCAGCTGCGCGGACTCGACGAGCGAATCCGGGATGGACTGGAAGGACGTGCGGATGATGATCATATTGTAGGTGCTGATCGCGCCGGGCAGTACGAGCGACCAGATCGTGTTGAGCAGGCCGTACTGCTTGACGACCAGATACATCGGAATCATGCCGCCCGAGAAGAAGAGCGTGATGGTTACCATCGTGGTGAAAAACTTGCGGCCCGAAAACGTCTTGCGGGAGAGCGGATACGCGCACAGGGAGCTCATCAGCAGGTTGATGAACGTGCCCAGAACCGTATAGAACACGGAATTGCGCATATACATAAACAGCTCGCCGCGGAAAATCTTTTCGTACGTCGCCAGCGTGGGATTGACGGGCAGCCAGGTTACGCCGCCCTTCATCACGTCCAGGCCGTTGCTGATGGAGGTGATGAACGTCAGCCACACGGGATAGAGCGTTACGAGCATCATCAGGAAGAGAAACGCATAATTGAACGCAACGAACAGCTTGCGGGAGAAACCGCCTTCTTGAATCATCCTTCGCCCCTCCCTTACCACAAGGACGTTTCAGAGAACTTGCGCGAGATCGTGTTCGTTCCGATTACAAACAGGAGCGAAACGAGCGACTGGAACAGGTTTACGCCCGTGGCGTAGCTGAAATCGGCGTCCTGAATGCCGCGGCGGTATACGTAAGTTGAAATCACGTCCGCGACGGACTGGTTGCCGCCGTTCATCATCAGCAAAATCTTCTGGAAGGATACGTTCATAATGCGCCCCATCGCCAGGATGAGCATGATAATGATGGTCGGCAGAATGCCCGGAATGGTCACGTGCAGCGTCTGCTTCCAGCGGCCCGCGCCGTCGATGCGCGCCGCCTCGTACAGTTCCATATCCAGCCCGGAAAGCGCCGCCAGGAAGATGATCGACTCCCAGCCGACGTTCTGCCAGAGGTTGGAGCCGATATACATCGGCCGGAACGCGCTTGCCGAGGTCAGGAACTGAACGGTGTTGAGGCCGAGCGCCTTCAGCGCGGTGTTGACAATGCCGGTGGAATTGAACATATCGCTCATCATGCCCACGACGACCACCACTGAAAGGAAATGCGGCAGGTACGTCACCGTCTGCACCATCTTTTTATACCGCTGCGAGCCGAGCTCGTTGAGCAGCAGCGCCAGGATAATCGGCGCCGGGAAGGTGATGAGCAGGTTGATAATATTCAGCGTGATCGTATTTTTGAAAACGAGCCAGAAATACGGATCTTCGACGATCATGCGCATATACTTCATGCCGCCCTCGCTCGCCCACGGGCTGTGGAGGATGCCGAGCTTCGGCTTGAAGTTCTTGAACGCAAGCGTCACACCGTACATCGGATAATAGCAAAACAGCAGGTAATACACGGCGGGGAGCAGCATAATCAAATACAGGTATTTATCGCGCCTGAGCGCGCGGCGCATGCGCGCCCCCAGGCTCCTGCGGCCGCCCGCGCGGGTCTGAATGTTGCTCACAGTTACCGGCCTCCCGTTCTTTAACGTCATGTCAGCGTATTATGTTCAGTAATAATGAACGCGGTTCGTATGTTTATCGTATCAGCATTTTGCCACTTTGTCAATCATTTTTTGTGTCATTTTCATTTTCCCTGATTAAAATCTTTTTCCATGGCCCTATTGACGCTTTCAGGAAAATGATGTACGATATTTACGTTCAGTATTACAGTACGATGTTACGAAAAGAGGGCTGAAAAAATGCAGCTGGGAAATATCAACGGTCTCTGGCCCGTCATGATTACCCCCTTCACCGACGCGGGTGAAATCGACTACGCTTCCCTTGAAGCGCTCATCGAATGGTATGAGCGCCACGGCGCGGCCGGCCTGTTCGCCGCCTGCCAGAGCAGCGAAATCTTCTATTTGAGCCTGCGCGAGCGCGAAAAGCTCGTCGCCTTCGTCAAATCGCACGCACATATTCCCGTAATCGCTTCGGGCCATATTTCCGACGGCGCGGAAGATCAGCTTGAAGAGCTGACGCGGATGTACAAAGCCGGCGCGGACGCGCTGATTCTCATCACCAACCGGCTTGCCGGCCCTTACGAGAGCAGCGAGGTCTTTATGGCGCGCCTTCAGACGCTGATGAAAGCCCTCCCGCAGGATGCGCCGCTCGGCTTTTACGAATGCCCGTATCCCTACAAGCGGCTGATCACGCTGGACGAGCTGCGCTGGTGCGCGGAAAGCGGGCGCTTCCGCTTCATGAAGGATACCTGCTGCGACGAAAAGCTGCTGGAAGCCCGGCTTCAGGCGCTTTCCGGCAGCCGCCTGAAGCTGTTCAACGCCAACACCACGACCTTCCTCTCCTCGCTGCGCGCGGGGGCGGCCGGTTTTTCCGGCGTGATGCTGAATTTCCACCCCGAGCTGTACGGCTGGCTGCTGCGCCACTGGCAGGATTCCCCCGCCGAGGCCGAGCAGCTGCAGGCGTTCCTGACCGTTTTCTCGTTCATCGAGCGGCAGGCGTACCCCGTCAACGCCAAATATCACCTCTCGCAGCTTGAAGGCGTATTGAAGAGCGACTACACGCGCGTGAAGCACCGCGAAATCATGACGGATACCTTCCGCCTGGAAGTCCGCCAGATGGATGAAGCGGCCCGCGCGATTCTGAAGAAACTGAACGGAGAAGGATAACGGATGGAAGAATACAGCGTCAAATCGCTTGCGCGCGCCATGCGCGTTCTGGAATGCTTTACCGTAGAACAGCCGGAGCTTGGCATCAGCGAAATCGCCAAGCGCCTCGGCATGCAGAAAAGCACCGTTTTCAACATCCTCAACACGTTCCAGAAAACGGGATATATCTGCCAGAACCCTGAAACGAACAAGTATTATCTCGGCGTGAAGATTCTGCATCTGGGGTATATCGTCAATCACCATATGGGACTGCGCGACGTTTTCCTCCCCTATCTGACGAAAATCACCGAAGCGACGCACGAGGTCTGCTATTTCGGCATTCTGGATAACAACGAGGTGCTGTATATCGAATCCGCCTATCCCTCCAGCCAGCAGCAGACGCGCAATATCCTCGGCGAACGCGCGCCGCTTTACTGCACGGGGCTGGGCAAAGCGATGCTCGCTTTCCTCCCGCCCGATCAGATCGAGGAAATTCTCTCGCAGGAAATGACGCGCTACACGCCCTATACCCTCTGCGACAGGGACGCCATGCGCAGCCATCTGGAAGAAATTCGCCTCAACGGCTACGCCGTGGACAACATGGAGCACGAATTCGGCGTGCGCTGCGTCGCCGTGCCCGTATTCAACGCGGCGGGGAAAGCGTTTGCCGCCGTCAGCGTTTCGGGGCCGTCGCTGCGGTTCGATCAGGCCACCATCGCGCAGGACGCACAGCTCATCGCGCAGGCGCTGCAGCCTGTGCAGCATTGCATGTAACCTTCTTCCTCCGCGCAGCGGAGCAAAATCTTAAAGGAGGCTCAAGCCATGAAAGTCAACAACTTCGTACAGGAATTTATCGTTGAGGAAGATCGCCCGTTCGACAGCGCGCACGCGTCGACGCTGCTGCAGCTGCGAAACGGCGGCGTTCTGGCCGCGTGGTTCGGCGGCTCGTGGGAGCATGCCAAAGACGTCGCCATCTGGACGGCGCGCCGCATCGGCGGCCGCTGGCTGCCCCCCGTCAAGGTAGCGGACGTGCGCGGCGTTCCGATGTGGAACCCGGTGCTCTTTCGCCGCGCGGACGGCACGATCGAGCTGTTCTTCAAGGTCGGCGAGGAAATTTCCGATTGGCAGACGTTTTTCGTCCTCAGCCGGGACGAAGGCGAAACCTTCTCCGCAATGGAAGAGCTTGTGCCCGGGGATACCTGCGGCGGCCGCGGCCCCGTCAAGAATAAGCCGATCCGCCTCAAAAGCGGACGGGTGCTCGCGCCCGCTTCCCTCGAAGGCCCGCTGTGGGACGCGTTCGTCGATATTTCCGACGACGATTGCCGCACCTGGCGCATGAGCGAACTGGTGCCCATCCGCCGCGTACAGCTCAGCGCCGGCAGCTCGATGAACAACGAGGTCGTCGACCGCCCGTACAATCCGCAGTACTGCTTCGGCAAGGGGCTTATCCAGCCCACGCTCTGGGAGGATGAAAACGGCGTGCACATGCTCTGCCGCAGCACGTCCTCGCGCGTCTTCCGCAGCGATTCCTGCGACGGCGGCGAAACCTGGCGCCTCGCCTACGATATGGGCCTGCCCAACAACAACAGCGGCCTCGATCTCGCGCAGTTGTCCGACGGCCGCCTCGTTCTGGCCTACAACCCGCGCGAGAACCTCCCCGGCTATTACAAAGGCCCCCGCACGCCGCTGGTCGTCGCCGTCTCGTGCGATAACGGCGAAACGTTCGAAACCGTCAAGGTGCTGGAAGACCAGCCCGGCAATTACTGCTACCCGTCGATCATCGTCGGCGAAAACGACGAAATCATGGTCACCTACACCTGGAACCGTCTGCGCGTGGCTTATTGCAGCTTCACGCTGGATTGATCACGGAGGTGCCGCCCATGAAAGTGCTCAAAGAAGCGCTGCAGGGCAGGGCGGGAAACGCGATTCTCCCCTTCCTGTGGGTGCATGGAGAAGAAGAGACAAAGATTCGCGCCGGCATCACGCAGATCGCCGCCTCCGGCATCGGCGAATTCTGCGTCGAAGCGCGGCCGCACCCCGATTTTGTCGGCCCGAAGTGGTGGCGCGATCTGGATATCATTCTGGATGAAGCGAAAAAACGCGCCATGCGCGTCTGGATTCTGGACGACGCGCATTTCCCCACGGGCTATCTCAACGGCCGCCTGAGCGAATTTCCGCAGGCGCGCAAGCTGCTGGCGGATCATTACGGCGTCGACGTCGTCGGCCCCGCGCCGGGGAGCGCCTTCATGCTGCGCCTGGAGCGCGAGGAGCGTCTCATAGGCGTCGTCGCCTGCCGGCGCGACCGCGCCGATCCGAACCGGATGCTCGAAGCCGTCGATCTGACGGCACGCGCGCATGGCGATACCGTCTTCTGGGATGTGCCGGAGGGACTCTGGTGCGTCCTTGTGCTGAAGGCGACCTATAACGGCCACGACCGGCTGACGCATGTGAACATTCTCGACCGCGACGTGGTCCGCCTCCTGCTGGATATCTGCTACGAGCCGCACTACGCGCATTATCGGGCCGAATTCGGCAAGACCATCGCCGGCTTTTTCTCGGACGAGCCGCAGGTCGGCAACGCCAGCAGCCGGGTCGTCGGCGTGGCGCAGGTCGGCAACAGGGCCATGCCACTGAGCTGGACGGCTGAAATCGAAACGCGCCTGCGCGCGGCCTGGGGCGAACGCTTCGCACCGATGCTGGCCGCCTGCTGGTATCAGCTCGACGGGCTGAGCCCCGCGGCGCGGCTTGCCTACATGAACGAGGTCAGCCGCAGCTTTCAGGTCAATTTCAGCGAGCAGGTCGGCGGCTGGTGCCGCGAACGCGGCGTAGAGTATATCGGCCATGTCATCGAGGACAACGGTTCGCATATGCGCCTGGGCCACGGACCCGCGCATTTCTTCCGCGCGCTCTGGGGACAGGATATGGCGGGCGTCGACGTGGTGCTCCAGCAGATCCGCCCCGGCCTGGAAGATACGCAGTTCCTGAAAATTTCCGGCAGGGAATATTTTGACGGCCGGTTTTTCCATAACCTTCTGGCCAAGCTCGCCGCCTCGCTCGCCCATCTCGACCCGAAAAAGAAGGGCCGCGCGCTGTGCGAAATCTTCGGCGCGTACGGCTGGTCGGAAGGGCTGAAGCTGATGAAATGGCTGGCCGATCACATGCTCGTCCGCGGTATCAACGCGTTCGTCCCGCATGCGTTCGATCTGGCCGCCTTCCCGGACGAGGACTGCCCGCCGCATTTCTACGCCTGGGGCAACAACCCGCAATTCCCGTTCTTCCGGCAGCTGATGGACTACATGAACCGCGTCAGCCATCTCATTCAGGGCGGCAGGCATATCCCCTGCGTCGCGCTGCTCTACAGCGCCGAAGGCGAATGGATGGATCGCGAAAGCGCGCAGCCGCTGGAAGAGGTCTGCCTCGCGCTCAACCGCGCGCAGATTGATTACGAAATCATCCCCGGCGACGTGCTTGTCTCCGCGCCTGTCGAAAACCGCCGCTTCCGGGCGGGCGAGGAAACCTTCGGCGCGCTGATCGTCAGCGGACGGCGGTTTATGAGCGCACAGCTGTGCGCCTGGTGCCAAAGCGCATCCGCACAGGGCGTGCCCGTGCTGTTCCTGGGCGCGGCGCCCGCGCCGGTCGATCCCGCGGCGATGGAAGCGCCGCATCCCGCGCCCGGCGGCACGGTCGTTTCGCAGGAAGCGCTCGTCGAAACGCTTCGTTCGCTCGGCCTGGACGAAATCCGCTGCGATGCCCCGCAGCCCTATCTGCGCTATTATCATTACGCGCAGGAGGACGGCGAGATCATCCTCTTTTTCAACGAAGACCCGGTGCATGCGATCGAATGCCGCGTGCGCACGCCGTTCGGCGCGGACGTCTGTTGGTACGATCCCTGGCTGAACGAGCTTGCCGCGGCGGAAACGGAGGACGGCGGCGTGCGTCTGCGCCTTTCTCCTTATCAGATGATGATCCTGAAGGCGGGAAACAGCGGCGCGAAGCGCCTCTGGCAGCCTGAAAAGGCAGCGCCCGTCGAGCCCGAGGGCGGCTGGACGCTCTCGATGATCCCCGCGGGCGAAACGGAGCCCTCCGTCCGCCTGAACCTGCCGGCGCTGACAAACCTGTGCGCGCCGGAGCTGTACCCGCATTTCTCCGGAACGATGCTTTACGAATGCGCCTTCACGCTGGACGCGCCTGTCGCCTGCCTGGAAATCGACCTGGGGCAGGTCTATGAGACGGCGCAGGTTTTCCTCAATGGCCAGGAAGCCGGCGTGCGCATCGCGCCGCCCTACGTCTTCCGCATCGACGGAGATTCGACGCGCGCCGGTGAAAACAGGCTGCTCGTCCGCGTCGTCAACACGCTTGGCAACAAAATGCGCGATTCCTTCAGCATGAGCATGCCGATGGAACCGACGGGCCTGCTGGGGCCTGTGACGCTCCGCATGTAGGGTGTATCTGAAAAAGGAAGAGGCGACAGCACGAGCGGATTTTTCGTCAGTTCAAGGAGGGAAATCGAGGGTTTAGCGGGGCTAAATCGAGATTTCCCGACGCGGAAATGGCGGAAAAGACGCCGTGATGGAGTCTCAGGGAATTTTTTAGATACACCCTAAGGCGAAAACGCAAATAGAAAAAAGGAGCGGCTCTCCTTTTTTCAGCGCGTGCGCGCTGTTAAAAACGGGAGCCGCTCCTGTTTTCGTATTCCAGCGGAAAAGCCGCCGTGATGGAGTCGCAGAAAAAATTTTCAGATACGCCCCGGCCGCAAACGACTTACCGCTCGCCGTCTTCTTTCAGCGCTTCAACCAGCACGTCCGGGAAATTGATCGTCATGCCGTCGACATGCAGCGCGAGCAATCTGCGCATGGTGTCCGGGCTGTCGACGCCCCAGGCGCGCACGGAAAAGCCTTCCTGCCGCATGCGTTCGTTCCATTCGGGCGTTAAAATGCTCGCCTTCGGACAGAGCTGATACAGGCCTTCTTTTTTCGCCGCAGCGATCAATGAATCCGTCAGGTATTTGCACAAATAACCAACGCGCATCTCGGGATCGAGCGCGCGGACGCAGATCAGCGCATCCCAGATGCCGGAAGTAACGATCACGTGATCCGGGCGGCAATACTGACGGATCAGACGAAGCGTTTCTTCTTCAACGCCTCTTTCCTTGATCTCGATTGCGAAATGCAGTTCCTTGCCGCCGAAATGGCGCAAAAACTCCTCCAGCGTCGGGATTTTTTCGCCCCGGAAGCGCTCGCCCATATGCTCGCCAAAATCGATTTTCAGCAGTTCCTGATACGTCAAATCCTGAATCGCCTCGGGACGGCCCGCAATGCGCATCAGATCGTTATCATGGAACAGCACCAGCACGCCGTCCTTCGTGCGCTGCACGTCCGTTTCCACACCGTTCGCGCCCATCTGGCAGCCCAGATAAAAAGAAGCCAGCGTGTTTTCGGGCGCATAGGCGCTTGCTCCCCGGTGCGCGTAATTGATAAATTCCATCCGTCGTTCCTCCAATTTTTATTCGTCCCACAAAATATCGCTTCGCGATTTGCGGAATTCCATAGGCGAAAGGCCGCTCTCGCGCTTAAATGAAACGCAGAAATGCGATTCGTTCGCGTATCCGCAGGAGAGCGCAACCTGTTCCAGCGGCAGCGAAGCGTTCAGCAGCATATACTGCGCCTGCTCCGTGCGGACGATGGCCAGCATTTCTCTCGGCGATTTTCCGTAAACTTCCTTAAACGCCCGGAACAGCTGACTGCGGCTGAGCCCGACGAACGCCGCCAGCTGTTCTACCGTCACTTTATCCGTCAGGTGCGAGCGGATATATGCGATCGCCTGATCGCAGTACTGCATGGATACGGTCGACGTTCTGGCGGACGCTTCGCCCGCCCAGGAGAGGAAATTCAGCATATCGCCCGCAATAATCAGGCGGCCCGAGGCAAGGTCCGTGCACTTGGGTATATCGCGCAGAATGCGCTGATAGGAGCGCTGCAGCTGCTCGTCGCTGTTCATCTCCCAGACAGGCTGGCTTTCGTTCAGCCCCATGGCTCCAACCAGCCGCAGCGCGTCCGCACCGCGAAAGCCAAGCCACGCATACTTCCACGGATCGTGCGCATCCGCTTCATAATAAGCCGTTTTACCGGGCCAGATCAGAAACCCCTGACCAGTGTGCAGCGTATATTTCTTCCCATCCTGCTCAAACACGCCGCTGCCGGAAAGGATAATATGAAACAGAAAGCAATCATGCACTATCGGGCCGAAACTGTGCCGGGGCTTGCAGGCCATGAACCCGCTGCGCCTGAAAAGAATATCCATCGGCCGCCTCCCTTATCATCCCTTGACAGCTCCCAGCATAACGCCCTTAACGAAGAAGCGCTGCATAAACGGGTACAGGCACAGCATCGGGAAGGACGCGATAACAATCAGCGCATATTTGATGGTTTCCGTCAGCAGCAGCGCCGTCGCGGTGTCGTCTCCGCCGCCGCCCTGCTCGGCAAAATCGTTCCCCGAGAAATAGCTGCGCATGATCAGCTGGAGCGGATAACGCTGCCGGTCGCGCAGATAAATCAGCGCGCTGAAATAGGAATTCCAATGCGATACGCCGTAATACAGGACCATCACGGCCACGATGGGCATGGAAAGGGGCAGCACAAGCTGCGTCAAGATGGTCATCCAGTCCGCGCCGTCAATGCGCGCGGCCTCGTACAGCTCGCCCGGAATGGAAGTCTGGAAATAGTTCTTCATAATCAGCATATTCCACGCGCTGATCGCGCCGGGAAGCACCAGCGCCCAGATCGTATCCACCAGGCCAAGCTTCTGCACGGTCAGAAAGGTTGGCACCAGGCCGCCCGAAAAGAGCATCGTGAAGGTGAACAGGAACGTGATGCCCTTGCGCGCGCCGAAAGTCTTCTGCGAAAGCGGAAAGGCGGCCATAATCGTCATCACAAGGTTGATGCTCGTGCCGATCAGCGTATACAGGATCGTATTGCCGTAGCCGCTGAGAATCAGCGAATTGTGAAACACATGCTCGTAGGCAACCGTAGTCAGCCCTTTGGGGAAAAGCAGCACTTTGCTCTGCACCACCAGAAGCGGCGAGGAAAACGAGCAGCTGACAACATAAACCAGCGGGTAGAGCACAATCAACATCAGCACAATCAGAACGCCTGCGTTGACAAGATCAAAAACGACGTCCCCGCGCGTGCGTCTGATGGCGGTCGAAGAAGCTTTTTTCTCGATGATCATCCAATACGCCCCTTACCACAGGCTGACTTCGGAGATTTTCCGGCTGACATAGTTGACGACGCAGATCAGCACCAGATTGATGGCGGAATTAAACAGGCTGATCGCGGTCGAGAAGGAATAGTTGCCGTCCTTGATGCCCTGCGTATAAACGTAGGTCGCCAGCACCTGCGAAGCAGTACGGTTCAGGTCGTTCTGCATGGCGTACGCCTTTTCAAAGCCGACGTTCATGACATGGCCCACATCCAGAATAAACAGCGTAACCGCTGTCGGAATCAGCACGGGCAAGGTGATGTACCAGATCTTTTGAAGCTTTGTCGCCCCATCCAGCGTAGCCGCTTCATAATGCTGGGGATCAACGTTGGACAGCGTCGCCAGATAGATAATGGAGCCCCAGCCGGCGCTCGACCATATGCCGGACCAGACATACATGTGCGGAAAGGCAGCGGCGCTTTCCATAAACGGAACGGCCTCTCCGCCCAGCATGGTAAGGATCATGTTGACCACGCCGCCCGAACGCATCAGCGCCGAAGGCGCGGCGAACATCTGCTGCATGATGCCGACAACGACGATGGTCGAAATAAAATGCGGCGCATACGTAACAACCTGAACTGTCTTTTTGAGCTTCGAACTGCGCAGCTCGTTCATCATCAGCGCCAGAAGCAGGCAGCAGGGGAATTTCGCCAGCAGCGAATACAGGCTGATGACGACGGTGTTGCCGATGATCTGCAGGGAATAGGGCGAGCGCAGAAAGCGCTGAAAATGTTTGAACACATCCGTCTGGCCGCGGGACGATGCCCACGGGCTGCCCCAGATGCCCTTCGTCGGCTTGAAATCCTTGAAGGCGATCTGCACGCCGAGCATCGGCCAATAGTGAAAGAGAATCAGATAAACGACCGGCACAAGCACGAGCAGGTAAAGCTGCCAGTTCGCCGTCATTTCATTTTTCAGCCGCCGCGTCCAGCTTTTCCGGCCGGGCGCTTTCAGATTTGTTGTCATGATTCGAAGCTCCTTTGTCCTCAGCAAAAGGATAAGAATGCGATCAGGGGCACAGCAAAGGCATGTGCCCCCGATCGGCGGTCGGCTTTATTCAGCCGCCGCGAGCATGCGATCCAGCGCAGTCTGATACAGATACATCAGGTCTTCCAGCCCGAGGTTCTCAATCTGCTGCACATATTCGTTCCAGACGGCGTCGTCGTTGACGTCCTTGGTGCCCTGGATGAACTCCGCGCGCCATACGTCGTGGCAGTTGGTGTTGATATCGGCCTTGAGCGCGTTCACTTCTTCCGCTTCGTCGATGGTGAAGTTGAAGAGCCAAGCCTGCTTATTAACATAAGGCGCCAGCTTCTGGGAGGTTTCGTATCCCAGACCGCGGCACTGGCCGCCGAGGAAGGTTTCATCGGTGAACCAGCAGGGCAGGTTGCCGGACGCATAGCAGGAAACCTGCGCCATCACGAGATCGTAGTTGTTGTTTTCGTCCACCTGATCCATAAGATAATCGTTCCACGTCGGCAGGTTCTGTTCGTTGTAGTGCCAGTCCTCGCCTTCCTTGCCGAAGTTGATGAGCAGGCTGCCTTCAAAAGAGTACAGGTTGTCGACCCACTTGATCAGCATTTCCGGCTGCTTGCAGTTGGCGGAAATGACGAACGCGCCCCTGTAGATACCGCTGTCGGTGGTGTTCCAGTCCTTATAGCCGTCCGGGCCCTGAATCGGTTCGTCCATGCCGATGTAATCGTTCTCATCCACGCCGGCTGCCGCCAGGGAATGATACGCCAGGCCGAAAATCTGGTTCTGGCTGCCCAGGGCAACCATCGAGGAGGTCTTCAGGGAGAAGATGTTGCTGTCGATCAGGTTATTGGTGTAGAGCTTGTTGAGGTAGGAAAGCATCTTGCGGTATTCGTCTGTGGTGTATACGTAGCGCACCTTGGTTTCATCCGCCGGATCAGCGTCCACGCACAGATCCTCGCGGCCGCGATTGTTGATGCCGAACGCGCCGGAGAACAGGTTCATGATGCGGGTCAGGCTGTTGGAGGTGATGCCAACCTCGTCGCCGGGATCGCCGTTGCCGTTCGCATCGTTATCGCGGATAAGCACCAGCAGGTCGTACAGCTCGTCCGTGGTCTTGGGCGCGCCGGTCGTCCAGCCGACGTTTTCCATCATATTCCTGTTAGCAGAATGCGGGAGGCGAGGCTGTCCTTCAGCGTCGGAGCAGCGTACAGCGCGCCCGTTTCAGGATCGAGCACGGAACCCCATGCGTTCATCTTCTCCATCTTCTCGCACATATTCGGCGCGTATTCGCGAACCAGCTCGCTGATACTGTTCACATCATGAGCTGATTTATAAATACAGCGGCGCCTCCATCAGTCATCTGGACGGGCGCAGTTATGCGCTTAACGAAGGCTCCATACTGTATATCCCACAGGGCAACCATGGCGCCTATTCCGTAGAAACGCTCTGCAAAGGTGAAGCGATTGACATTCTTTTTACTGCAGAAGTTCCATTGTCTCCCCTGCCCATCCTCCTGCCTGCGCCGCATAAGGCCATAATTATCGAGCTGTTTGAAAAAAGCCATGAAACCTGGCGTATGGGCACTGCAACTAAGCAATTACGCTGTTTATCCATTCTATACGCAATTCTCGCGGAACTTCAAGAGGAGTCACAACGCCAGAGTGTCACTCCGCGCGTTCGCGCGATTCTTGAGACTGCGCTTTCTTATCTCAACACACATTGTTTTGAACCGCAGATCGACTATACCGTCCCTGCTCGCACTGCAGACGTAAGCTATTCATATTTAAAAAAGCTTTTCGTTGCGGAACACGGCATGCCTCCCTCTCGCTATGTAACGCAGCGACGGATGGAATATGCGCGCACTCTGCTGATGGCTCCAGAGATCAGCATCAGTGAAATCAGCCGACTGGTTGGCTATGCAAACGTATACTATTTTTCACGCGTTTTTCACGAAGAAGTCGGCATGTCTCCGACAGACTACAGGAAGGGAATTTAAAGGGAAGGGGCACATAAGCGCCGAAATACAGGAAAAATCATCTAGGGTGTATCTGAAAAAGGAAGAGGCGACAGCTCGAGCGGATTTTTTGTCAGTTCAAGGAGGAAAACCGAAGGTTTAGCGGGGCTAAATCGGAGGCAATACCGCATAATTCGCGTGAAGGATGGCGAGATGGATTTGCGTCGGATGCGAATTGCAGATTTCGCAGGCGTACCGGCGGTACGTCAAGAAAGCTGCAAGCAGCAGACGGCGTAAAGACATCCGTCAGCCTTTGCGCGATATTGTGCGGGATTGTCCCAAGCTTCCCGACGCGAAAATGGCGGAAAAGGCGCCGTGATGGAGTCTCAGGGAATTTTTCAGATACACCCTAAAGTGAAAGTTACACCGGACACAGCCACGACGGCAGAGGCCCCATGATTCATACCATCGTCAACGTCTTGGGCAACCAACTCATATACCGCCTTCTGTTGGCAAGGTGCACGATATAAACGTTGCCCAGCATCTGCCGAAGACTTAGCGGCTTCCCGCCCGGCATGACCGTTTTAGCCGATACCCCTTACGGCAAACGGAAATTGCGCGAGTAAATTTGCTGATCATAACGCAGATCTCTGCCTCCCTTCCAAGTGGACTGGATCTGCCCTTTGGTGTGTGAATCATTGTCTCTACAAGGAACGGTATTTAGCGAAGACCTTCTTTTTGAAATTGAAAGAGTTTCACCTGTCGCCACTTGCCATGATAAGTTCACAAACCACATCCTTGTTTTCGCTTCTTTGGCCTGCCTTCTCATTCTGCTTGCATAATTCCCACATTTATGTTTTCAGAAACATGATCTACCGTCTGCATTAATAATTTGTAAAAAGTTTGATATCCGTGACCAGCACATTCCGCCTTGCTAATTGCGCAGTATGATCATGTATTCTCATCACCACGGCAGCGTATTCACCGCCTTTGCGAGCTGCTCAGGATGGGAGTGATCGTACCGGTTTGTGACACGCAAGGAGGAATGGTTCGCGCAATCCCTCGCCACGCCGGCGCCGTTGCGCTTTTCAACCTCGGAGATGAAGGTATGGCGCAGACAATGAGGATCCGTGGTGAGGCCGAGCTGCCCCGGTTGACGAAGGATACGGTTAAGGACATCGGCGCAATGCGCCGTGACCTACACCGCTTCCACGGAATACGAAGTCAGACTCCCCGAAACAGCTAACGCATTCGCTACAAAGACGCATGTCGTCAAAACAACTGAAAAAGAGAGAGCATCAGCCCTCTCTTTTTGCCTTCTACTCTTCTCCGCCATTCATTCTGCCATATACCTTGTCAGCGACGCCACCAGCTGACGAGCCGGTGGGGTATTCGCCGCAAGATTAAAGCCGCAGCAGAGGATATGATTATCCCCCTCACGAAGCTCAAATAGCGGTGAGCGCGGTATATTATCCGTAAAGTTCGGCACTGCTTCAACGACAGGACATGCGTTCTCGGGAAGCGGCATATTATATGAGTCGTCCAGCAGCGGCTGCCATTGATAATCGGGATATTTTCCAGTAGGAAAATCCTTTAGCGCGGCATGCGCCGCGTCAATGATCGCGCCGCAGGGTTTCGCCGACGGAAAATGCACCGGCGACCAGAATACCGGAATGAAACTTCCCGGTACCGCATCCGGGAAGCAGGTATGCAGCGCAATCGCCTTCCCCGGCTTTTTACGGAAGGCCGCCAGCTCTTCCGGCGTGCGCAGCACGTTCACATCCACAGACGCATCGGGCGCAAACACATAGATGTTCCAATGATTGCTGTGCCCTGCCACCGTCACCGTCACATGTAAACAGCAGGAGGACGAAATGCCGCCCAGCGGCACGGAAATGTACGGTGCCTCTGTCGCAGTTTCATAGAAAACTTCGTTTTCCCGTTCTATGCGCACCTCCCAACAGGGATGCGCAATGGGCGCGACGCCGTGGTCGTAAAGCCCCAGTTCCGCCTCCAGCGTATCGTCCGGCGTGAAGATGCGCTTTGCCTTAAACAATGGCACACCCCAATTGCAGAAGCTGCGAAACTCCTCCGGCTGGCAAACGCCCTTGCTTTGCAGAAACACATCCAGCAGACCTACCGTTGCGGTACTTTGTCCCGTGTAGTCCGACAGAGACAGCAGCTGAAAGCCCGCCAATCCCGGCGTACGCAGACAGGCTTCGATATCTTCCTTATACAACCGCATTGCGAGATCTCCTGACGCCGCAAGATACTCCGGCAGACGTTCCCTCACGCCTTTGCGCCTCATATCTGCGTCAATCCAGGCAAAATTGCACGGCTCCATCACCCCCGTATACCGCGCCATGACGGATACATCCGGATAGAGGCAATATTGCCCCACCTCAAAGGTAACGAGCGGTACAGGCAATTGCTGCACTGCCTCATGAAAATCCACATCCGTGGCAAGATTCACCTGCGCGTGCAGTTCCTGAATACGTACCGGCAGACCTCCGGCGGTCATGGCGCTGAAATAATCCTCGCAGGATTGTACCGGATGGTCGAAGTTGGAGGTCAGCGTATACAGACGGCGATTGTCCGCTGCCTTTAGATCCCGCACAATATCTTCCAGCAGTTCAAAATCGCCCATGCTCTCATTCGCGCAGGAAAAAAGCAGAAAGCTGGGGTGGTTTCCATAACACCTGGCAATATTGCGCGCTTCCCTCTCAAAATAAGCGCGATGAATGGGATCGTCCCCGAGCTCCGGCATGCCGATATCCCGGTTAAGCCACAAGGGCATCTCCACCTGCAAATACATGCCCGCCTCGTCTGCCGCCTGAAACGCCGCTTCAGGCGGACACCACGCATGAAATCGCACGTGATTCAACCCGTAGCGCTTGAGCGTCCGCATCCGCTCACGCCATATTTCTATACCGGCAGGCGGATATCCCGTCAACGGAAACTGCGCGCAATCGATCGTTCCGCGCAGCGCCAAAGGCCGGCCGTTCAGCAGCATGGCGCGCTCCCGCCGGCAGATTGTGCGCATTCCGAAGGAAAAATCCCTTTCACTGATGTGTCCATCCAATTCCGCAGAAATATGCAGCCGGTACAGCGCCGGATGGAATTCATCCCAATAAACAGGATCCGCTATTTCATAACGGCAGGCTACCCGCTGCCGATGGGTGAACAGCTTCGCCTCTGTGGTTTGCGGCGGCAGGGCGCGCCCATCCGGCGTGATTACAGAAAGAGTAATTTTTCCCGTGGCCAACGCAGGCGGACTGTGTAAATCGCTCACCACCAGACTTTGCACGGTAATACCTGTTTCGTCAGGGAAAATTGCCGCATCCTCGACCCTCCAGACCGGTTTGCTGCAAAGTTCCATTTTCCCTGCCACGCCAATCCAGTAGCCCTGCGTATCTACGCTGTAGCCGCTCGCCCATGTGCCATTGGTAATCAGCGGACGGTTGTCCAGGCGCAGGGTTAACGTGTGCCGTCCTGGCGTCAGGTGCGGCAGCGTATATACATGCGGCGCAGACAATTCCACAATTGGGCGTCCCACAGGCTTCCCATCCAGCCATAATTGAGATTCCATATTCACTCGTTCCAGGAAAAGAAACGCATCCTGCCCTGCAAAGCGCTCCGGTACATCCACCTCCCGCTGAAGCCACAGAGGACCGACGTACTCATATCGTTCGCGCGGAGCGCGTATAATTTCCCGAAAGGTGTATCGAGACGCGTCAAAGGGCGTGCCGACACGATTTTCACACGCAGAGCCCGGCAGACGAAATCCCTCGCCTGTCAGCGTGCGCGCAAAGAAACGCTCCGCCCGTCCCCTGTCCTCCGGATCTGTTTCATAGCGCCAAACGCCGCTGATATCAATGTTCTTCATCTTTCCTCCTCTCCGCAATCATCATGAAATTGCCGATAAGCCCTTGCGGCCAAGAGCCATCATGCGCTTGCAGTAATCGTCGCTTCTCTTTTGGATATCGTCCTGATAGACCTCAAGCTCAGGCATCGACACGGCAAAGAAGTCGTACCCGACCTTATCGAAAATGTGCTGTTCCCCGAAAATAACAAGCTGGTGGAACGATTTCTTTGCCCTTTCATCATTGCCCAACGCATGCCACGCCAACCCCTGATAATAAATATAATCAGAAGGCTGATCGTTATAATAGCGCACCGGCTCGGGAATCTGGGACCCGGCCGTGGCAAGCCGATAATATTTCTCCGCCTTAGCGGCGTCTCCCAGCATGCCGTATGCGCAGCCCATAAGATAATGCGCCCGGTTGTCCGGTACGTTCTCCAGTTTGCCTTCGCCCAGATTGACAGGATAATTCAGCGTACGCTTCGCAAATTCAATGGCGCTCTCCGGTTTCTCCTCCGTCAGGGCCTTTTCCGCCAGAGCAAGCAGAGCTTTTTTATACTCGTCGGCCACTTTGCCTTCGCCGCCCTCCCACACATGGAAAGTATAATTCATCAGTAGCTCATAGGCTTTCTCGTGCTGCCCATCAGCGTTCAGGAGACTGATATACGCCAGCATCAGCGCATAGCGGTTTGAAAGAATTTCACGATGGGCTTCCAGAATGGCCAACCGTTCCCGAACCGATGTATCCAGTCGCTTGAGCAGCTGATCCTGTTCCAGCAGGAAGCGGCTGTTCGTGGGTTCAAGCGCCACTGCCGCCGCAATTCGGGCTGGCGCCAGCGCTTTATCCCCATGATTGAAATACGCAATAGACAGATTCCGATGCGCCAGCGCCAAATCGGGTTTTGCTGCAATAGCGGTTTCCCAACAGGCAACGGCCTGATCATACTGCTTTTTGTCATACAGCAGCTCGCCAAGGTAGTAGTTCGCCATCGGAGCGGCCTTTCCCGCGGCTTCCAGCGTACGAATCGCATCTTGCAGAATCAGGCATTCCATCACCTGATTAGGGAAGCAATAATCAGAATTCGCGTTTTCCCCCATTTCACAGAACCGCTGTGCTGAAGAGCCGCCCAGACGCTTTTCAGTATATGCCTGCGCATAAAAGCGCATGGGTTGCGCTACCGGACAATCCGCCAGCACCTCCAGCGCATCTCTGTAAAAGCCAAAGCCAATCAGCTCATACGCCAGATTCAGATAATTTTCCAGCCGACCGCCCATGGTTCTGCGCCAGATATCCCGGTCCTGTTGACGATAGAGCACGCCAAAGTACAGCGGATCGATCGCAAGACTCTCCTTTACAAAATCCGCCAAAGTTGAAGACCCCTCTTGCAGCGCGGCAAGAATCGCCGCCTTCAGGGATCGGGTTTTCATATCGTGCCATCCGCGAAGCAGGCTTTCGTCTGCAAACTTTAGCGCCTGCGCCAGTTTTTTCTGCTTAACGCAGATACAGGAAAGATGATGATACGCGGCGCCTGCCGTTTCGGCGCTCCATGTCGCCTTGAAAAACGCGTCGTACGCCGGCTCCAGGCGATCCAGCATCTCCAGCGCCAGTCCAAGGTTAAAATACCCTTCGCCCGAATATGGATTTGGATTGCGCCACGTCTGCTTTTTAATGGCCGCTTCAAAGAACGGAACGCTTTCTTCTATCTGCGCGTTGCGCAGCAGATACAAGCCGTACGCGTTATTCAGCCGGATATCGGTTGGATCGCGGCGCAGACCCTCCAGATAATAGTCCGCGGGGAGATAGGTTGCATGGCGATACTGCTCCAAATGCTGTCCCGCCAAATACAGCTCTTCCAGCGACTGGATTTCGCACGGCTGTTTCAGCGCAGCGGCGGGCTCCGGAATGGGCTGATTTTCTCTGACATACTCCCTGTATTCGCACAGCACGCTGCCATCTGCGGCGCACACAGTCGCGGTATAATCCGCGGGACAGGCAAGGGTATCCACAAAAGCGCTGCGCGGAGAGAGCGTAATCGTCTTGCAATAGACTTCTTTTCCGCCGGCACAGATTCGCAGCCGCGCGTCCTGATATTCGCCGCTGGCATATACCTTAATGCGCGCCTTTGCGGCCTTTCGGCGCATCGCTTCGTTTGCCGCCTTTCCATAAGCGAAGGGATCAGGTGGAATCACGCAGCCGTTCTCATCCAGGAAATCAATTCCAATAACTGCTTCCTTGGTCGCGTTATTCACTCGGCCAACTGATTTATAAGGCATGAAATACTGAACGAAATTCTTTTCCTCGTGAGGTTTGAGCCAGGTAAAATCCGGCTGGTTATCGCAATAAACGCCCGTCATCAGCTCAATATAGGGGCCGTCTTCATCCGTTAGGTTCTTATCCCAGGTTTTTCCAAAATCACCGCATCCCCATGTCCATTGCTTTTTACCCGGCGACACATGGTGGTCTGCCACATGAAGAAGTCCGGCATCTCGACCCTCGTCAAAATTCCCCACAAAATCAAAATCGGAGTGAGCCGCCATATAGGACGTCGGCACCTTGATATTCTTGTAGCGCGAAATATCCACGCCCGCAGAATAATCCGCCTTGTAATATTCACCCGTTGCAATCGGAAAGGTTGATACGGCGCGCTTGCCATGATCCATTACGGCGTTCACGTCCGGAGGGAAGACGGAGAAGGTATCATCATTTACGCTGACCGCAGGGTTTGCCCACCACAGGAACGTCTGCGGATAATCCGTCGGATTGAACAGCCGCCCCTTGATCTCGATATATGCCTTGTCCGGATAAAGCGTGATGGATGCGTTTCCCTTGGTGCCGTTGATTCGGTCTGTTTCGCCGAGGATAACGGTAGCCGAGCCGTCGGCGTTTTCTGTGAAAGTGCAATCGACGGGCATGAAGGTAGACGGACGATGATGTTGCGGCCAGTTAAATTCGATGCCTCCGCTGACCCACGGGCCTGCCAGACCGACAAGGGCTGGTTTGACAACATGATTATAATAAACGAAATCATATCCGTTCGTCTTATCGTAGGCCCTCTGGATTCGCCCGCCAAGCTCCGGCAGAATCATAACGTGGAGATATTCATTCTCCAGAATAATCGCCTTATATGCCACGTCTTCTTTCACATCGCTGATTTTCTCCGTCACAGGGAGCGGATAAACCTTTCCCGTAGACCCCTGATATGCCCGTTTCTCAATAAACAGCGGGTTCTTCTCCGGCGCGGAAGCGCGGTAGGTAGGGATTGTGACAATCTGCTCCGAAACCAATACCTTGCTCATGAGCAACACTCCTTACAGTTTGATTTCATAGACCGGCTGGACTTTGACATCCTTGAGTTGCGCGACGATTTGCCGCACCTCTTCATTTCGGGCGGCCATGGCCGATTCGACGTTAACCCTGGCGCCCTCGCGAAGTGGGGCGATATTCAATACCATGGGAGAAGACAGCCGCGCCTTCTGCTCCATCAAACCAACCTCCCAAACGTCGCCATTGCAGAAATTGTCGCTGATCATCTCGTCGTTCAGCCACAATGTACCAATATCGCCCTGATAGTGAATTTGCAGTCGGGCGTCCTTTAATCCGTCCAGCACATTTGCAGGCAGGGAGATCGTCCAACGGTGCGGGGCGACGTTTTCAACCTGCATGGAAATTTCCTTTTCCTCCGCTGCAGCATGATACACGCCCCATACGCCGTCCGTCTTTTCAAAAACAGCGGTTGTTTTATCCAGCCTGTCGGCAGGATAGCAGCGCAGCATATTTTTCGCTTCGGTGGTTTCCAGCCGAAGCGTTTCCTGCTCATCCTCCAGCACTGCGGCTTCCGACAGAAGCAGGCTTCCGTCATGAAGCAGAAACAGTCGATTCGCTTCCGCTCTTGTCAAGGCCATGACGTCCAGCTCGTCGCCATCCTTCCGTACGGTAAAGAAAGGAATATCGCCGGTCACCCGTGCTGTGTCTTCGAAGCGGAAAGATGGCTGTATCCCATCGGGGATCATAAACACGTAGGTTGTGCGTCCTTTCACTGTGGTACGTGCTACCGGCTGAGCATTTGCCTGCTGCAAAAGAATACCGTCCATATCGAAGTTGAAGGGCAGAATGGCGTTTTCGCTGGAAGCCAGATCAACAAGGAACTGAATTTTCACATCGTCTGTTTCAATATTGATTTCCTTGCGCTCTTTGGCCGGCATAATCCGATGATCCTGAAAATTATTCAGGAACAGAAAGCCGCTTTTACCATCCGTCCGTACCGCAAAGCGAAGCGTCTCCAAATCCGTCGGATCAATCTTGGATGCACCCTCCGGCAATATCGTTTCCATCGGCGCTAATCTGGCGCCAAAGGATTGCGTAAAATAGTGAATCGCCTTCAGGCGGCTGTAGGATTCCCGGATCTGGCCGAACTCTCCCAATGCGGCCTGATAATCATAGGAACGCTTTGGCACCTGACTCTCATTCAAGTAAGCGCCATGTTTTCCAAGTGGGTTTGTCCCTCCCTGAAACATATAATAACCGATGAAGTTGCAACCCGATCCCAGCTTGACGTTTGCCATAGCGTCCACACTCTTGTAATCCAGCTGAAAACGGTAATAATAACAGCACATCATGCCGCCGCCCATCTCGCAGCAGGCATAGGGGCGTTCGGACGGCGCATACGCCGGCGCAAAGTCATCCGCATACTGCCTGCCGTCATGGTGATAATCTTCATAGACATACCCCGGCGTGGCAGGATGTTCGCCCGTATGGCTGTAAAAAATCCAGGGCCAGTAAGCATAGCCGCCCCACAGCGGTATGATCCGCGGGGAGTAAGCCGCGCCGCCCCATGCTGTGCCAGTAAAGAACGCCGGGATAAGCCCTGCATCCAGGGCGGCCTGACGCAGCGCCATCAGGTACTTTTCGCCCTCGTCGCCGCTGAAAATCCATTCGTTGGAGATGCCGGTTGTCATCTCCCAGGCGGCAGAAGAGTGCATATACTCATTATCCAGCTGAACCGCAATAACGGGGCCTCCGTCTTTGAAGAACAATCCGCGAACCTGTTCGCCGATTTTCCCATAGAGCCTGCGTACATAACGCATGAAGCCCTCATTCGTATGGCGAACTTCAAAAGGTTTTCCATAGAGCCAATCCGGGAGACCGCCATTGCGAGCCTCGCCATGATCAAACGGACCGACACGCAGAATCACATACATGCCATGTTTGCCGCAAAGCTCAACGAATTTTCGCAAATTTCTGCAGCCGCTGAAGTCAAAAACGCCTTCGTCTTCTTCAATGTGATTCCAGAACAGGTAGGTTGCGATAATATTCAGGCCGCCCATGCGCATTTTGATGATTTCATCTTCCCAGCGTCTGTCATCCATTCGGCTGTAATGAAATTCACCTGATACGGCAAAAAAGGGCGCGCCGTTTTTCTCCATGTAATAGTTATTAAATGAGAGCGTATCTCCATGGCAGGAACTGCCCGTGAAATCATCCCCCAGAGTATGCAACGATGCAGGCTGGCAATGCTTGATGCTGACGCTATATTTCATAATCCATTTTCCTTTCTGGTCGGCAATGGCGGGAAATAACCCGAATTCTTTTTTTCAATTAAAACGTGCTTCATCTAAAAAGCAGGATTATCACGGAGTGCCGGATGCTGCAACTGCAACCTAATTTCTCTTTCGTCCCCCTCCGCTTCCAGCGTCAACTTGACTTCACCAGGAGTTTTACCTGCCTTCACGATTATTAAAATATGTCCGTTAAAGGTAGAGCATGCCGTACGCAGGAAAGGCTCGGTATCCCATGCGTTGCCATTATCCATGCGAATTTCAACAGGCACCCCTTCTTCCCTTACCGTCACCCTCTTTTCCTCCAGCATGAAGCGACGTCCATGCCTGTCATTGATAACAATGTCGATCATTGCCACGCTACGGCCATCGGCTGGTAGCGTATCCCGATCTACCGTTACGATCAGATTCTCTGCTTCGTGATCGGAGTAGAGAATATCCTCGGCAACCTTCAGTTTCCCAATATATCCCTCTGCCCGCAGCACGCCAGGGATATACGGCAGATAGAAATGTACCATGCCGTCATCATCATTGCGGCGGAATCCATAGCGCATCGTCTGACTGTTTTGAAAAAGCAGCACTTTATCGCAGTTGGTTATCACAGCTACGTGATAAATCTTCTCAAAATGAGGGAACTTCCAGTGTGAACGCATCTGTGGAAATCCCCATGCGCCCCTCGCGCCGTCCCACGGTTCAGATTCATCATACACGCAAATCTTTAGCAATGGTTCCGTCTTAAAGTGAGAAGCTACATACCACGCCCGCAGTTTCCAGTCGCCGGTGGAGTCCAATGGATCTCCAGTCCAGCCTCGCTGAGGCCACATCGTAGATTCCCCCAGGTAATCCACACCTGCCCAAAGAATGCTGCCGCACACCCAATCATACTTTTTTACGATGGCGTAAGGGTTCTCACGGGTAAACTGCACGTTATTGAGCGCCTGTTCGTCCTTGCGGTAGAACATCTGCACCTCTGTGCCAATAATTGGCTTACGGATACCATATTCGCGCATTTTCTCGTAGTAGTGCTCCATGTAGTTACCGCAAAACACATCTACCATATCAGCGTAACGCTTAAGCGCCGCAAGCTTCACACCCATAGGAGTAATGTCGTTATAGTCCTTGAGGACGCAGGAAATCAGCACGCAGGTTACCGCGCGGGTAGGATCAAGCGTTCGAGTAGCATCTACCAGTTCTCTGAGGCAAACGTAAAACTTTTCCGAAAACTGGTAACTGATCTCGTTTCCCACGCTCCACAGGATGATGGACGGATGATTGGCGTCTCGACGGATCATGGATGCCAAGTCGTCATGACGCTCATGCCAGGTGCGGTCAAAGTACATACCGCAGCCTTCCCATTTATCTATCAGTTCGTCGATGCACAAAAAGCCCATCTCGTCCAGTAAATGATAAAAATACTCCGGCATAGGGTGATGTGCACATCGAATCGTGTTTACACCCATCTGCTTGAGCGCTTTCAGGCGCCGCCCCCAGATTTCTGGCGGCACTGCCGCCCCCACCGCGCCGCCGTCATGATGCAGGTTCACGCCCCAGAGTTTGGTCTTCACGCCATTGAGGAGAAATCCGTCCTCAGCGTCAAACACAGCCGAGCGCACGCCAAAAGCGCTTTCAAGGGCATCGTTGCCCAACTGCACCTTTGCACGATAGAGAAAAGGTGTCTCCGGCGACCAGAGTCTGGGCTTATGAAGGATGAACTCCCAGTAGACCAGGCATTCTGCCGGTTTTTCTTCGCTGAAAATGACGCTGCCATCGGGGGAAGTAACGGTCAGCACAGCGGTTTTACCGATAAAATCGCCTTCTGCTTCGCAGGTGACAATACACTTTGCCTCATCGCAACATATCCCTGCCACATCCGGCACATCGCCGCTTGGCCCCTTGTGAACGGGCGCGGATGTGATGCGCAGTCCGTCATGGGTCAGGTGAGTCGGCTCATCCACCAGCAGCCACACATCTCGTATGATACCCGCGCCGGAATACCAGCGGTCCCCGGATGCAGCGTATTCCCCTGCAGCAGTGCGGTTGTCCACCTTCACCGCAAGGAGGTTCTCGCCGGAAAAATCCAGCGCAGCTGAAATATCTATCAGAAAGGGAATGTATCCCGATGCATGCCCGTCGACCTTTTGTCCGTTGAGCCAGACCTCGCTGAATCGCTGTACTGCGTCAAATAGAATACGCACCTGCTTGCCGCGCCAAACGGAGTCGGCCGCAAAGCGCAGACGATATACGCCCACTTGTTCGCGCGGGTAAAATCCCTGCGCGCCTTTTCCTGGCGCATCTTCTGAGCGCGGACGATCTATCTGCCAGTCGTGCGGAAGTGTCACAGACTGCCAAGCCGCATCATCATAAGCAGGAAGAAGGGCTCTCTCATCCTCCGTGAGTGCAAAACGCCAATTATAGGCAAATAAAATGCGATCCGTTTCCACAGATAATCTCTCCTCAATACGCGATTGCTATATCCTTTATCGGGACGATTCTTTCTCTTTAGCGTCCAGCCATCGCTGCATTTCTGTGCACATCAGCAGGAATGCGCCTACCCCATGCAAATCGTTGGTGCTGACGGGGCGATTACAGTAGTGCTCATAGTCGCCCACGCCGGTGCCGATGCATACGTTGCCGATTTGGATGTTCTCGCCTTCCCATCCAATAGAGCGAATAACTCCGTCATAACCACGTATTGCGGCACTACCATATTCAGCAGGCAGATAGCCCTTACGCATGGCCTTACACAGTCCTGATACATACAGGCAAGAGCAGGAGTTCTCCAGCCAATTCCCCGGCCAACCGCCTTTGTCTACTACCTGATACCAACGGCCATCCTCACTCTGATAGCGGCATAGCGCAATCAACAGGTTCTTACACATATCAGCCAATTCTTCTCGGCCGCTAATATCATCTGGCAGGAAGTCTAGGTCGTCAAGCAGCGCTACCGGAACCCATCCCATCGCGCACCCCCAGAATTCGTCGGAACGTCCCGTCATGGGATCAGCCCATTCCGCTTCTTTTGTGCCATCCCATGCATGGCAGAGCAACCCGGTACGCCCGTCAAGGGTCTTTTCCTGCATCATCAGCGCCTGCTGCACCACGGTATCCGCCATATGAGGCATATGGTAGCGCGCCGCATACTCGGAAATGAACGGGCCTGACATGTACAGACCATCCAACCACATCTGATCCTGTAAGTTGACCTTGTGCCAGAAACCGCCCTCAGCATTGCGCGGAATGTCCCGCACCTCCTGCCAGACAGATTTCAGGCAATGCAGATAGCGCACATCCTTTGTCCTGTCCCACATGTGAAAAAGAAGAATTCCCGGCTGAATATCGTCCAAATCAGCGTGAGCGTATTCGAAAATGTTCCCCTCTGCGTCAAAAACGGAATCCACCCAATCCTTTATGTACTGAAAATACTTTGCCTCGCCGCAGAGCATATAAGTCTCGTTCATACCTGAAAGAAATACGCCCTGATGATAATGGAAGTGACGCTTGGGAGGCAGATCGGAAGCCGCGTAACGGCGCATCATGGTATCACAAGCCGCGCGGGCATAATCCAAAGGTTTCATCATGTCATTTCTCCTTTTATTTTCCTATCACAGCGGGGATCGATGCCATTCTGTCTGCTTCCTCAATGGAAGGCAGATATTCACGGATCAGGTCCAGACAAACGATCATGTTCAGACACCATTGGGATACGTAACCGGTGGAAATCCAGTCATGCTCCTTCAGTTCATATCCTTCACGGGTGATGGCATACACATCTCCTGTAAAAGGCGTATCGGTGTAACGACGCGGGTTTGCCAGCAGCAAGGTCTCCCAGGCGCGGCGCGCCAGATCTGCATTACCGGTTCGGGCTGCACTATAGGCGGCCAGTGCCGACGCCGCATAGTGCATCCCGTAAGGCTTTCCCTTGGCGTATTCGCCATAAATTGCTTCCCGCTCCTCATCGGTCATCAGGTAAGCGCAACCGTATTCCGTCAGCATGTCTCGAAAAAGTTCATGTTCCAGCATGTCCGCCGTTTCCATCCACACCTGGGGAGCGCCCATGCACATGGATAGGTGGATATTCTGACAGAACTCACCTATGTAGACCATACCGCCCGTCGCTGCGTCAAAATTGAACGCAGGACCAGAACCCAGCCGCATGGGAGCTTTACTGATATCATCAATGCCGCGTTCTATTTTGCTTCGACTCGTTTCATTCAGGTGCCGCTCATAATCGGTCATCCAGTCGGACACAAAAGACGACCAGTCCGGGCCCGTGCGGGCATTCGGCCTGGAGAATTCTCCTTTATCATCATGGTAGAAATACAGGTTATCCAGCGACTCTGCCGCGCTGACGACCTCATCCAGTACATCGCCCAGGCGACGATCGCCCGTCAGATAGAACATGGGACGATGATGTCCCGCCATCGATATGCGCGGCTCCTTACAGGAACAGCCCCAATGACGCACATTGTGCCGGCTGCCAATGCCCTTCATCGGACCAAAATGATAAATATCCGTCTCCGAACAGTGACGGCTCATGGCTTCCGCCATGGAGAATACATCCTCTCTTCCTGTTCGCAGGAAATACAGCCACAGCCAGTAGGTCGGCACCAGCTCAGTATTCTGCCAGGCGCAGCCGCCGATGTCGTATTTCCAGGTGTGACGGAAGGCGTCATAGGAGTGCATGACGTCGCCGTAATCGAACAGACCGTACCAGCGCCGCTGTTCAATCTGTTGCTGATAGAAGGAAATGGCTCCCGCCATCACGCTCTCCAGAGAACGTTCTGCTTCATTGTCTGTACACGGCAGACTCCAATACCCGAAAGCTCGTTTTCTGTGATATTCCTCTGCAGAAGCCACATATACCGCATTCTTCTGGGTCGCAGCAGCGAATGCCGTCAGCGTTGCATCCTGTGGGTATTCGTTTACCAGCATCAGGCTGCACTGACTGGTTGTTGCAATGCCGTCCGCTGACGCACCGTATTTCTCAAACCCCTCATAATTGGAATAAGGGTATGCCCGGTCATCGTAGTGGCGGAAATCATACGCCGCCGCTTTAGGCGAGTAGAACCATACGGTGCAAGCCGACTCGTTCGAAGCGAGGCTTTCCACCTCCAGCCCTGCCGGATACCGCTGCCAGAAGTCCTTCTGAGCCAGCAAAATGCCGCCGTCCTCTCCCGAAACCGCCATCGCGCCATCTGTGCGATGCCCCTGGTAGCAGTTCAGCAAACAGCGTCCTGGTTTTGTTCGTTTCTGCAGCAAGAAAGAATCTGCTGTCAGCTGAGTCATGGCGAAATGATTCCATGCAGGCACATCATCCGCTACATGCGCTGCCGTATCCGCCTCCAGTGTGCCCGCTTCAAAGAAGAGATTTTCTCCGCGAAGCTGCCATTCCTTCATGCCGGAACCGATCCGAGGTATACGCGCCTCCATCAGCACCGCAGGCTCGTGGAACACGCCGTAATCCGTCACAAACTTGACATGATGGTTGTACTTTGCGCCTTCCAGCGGCGCATGGAAACGCAGCCCCATCCCCTTGAGAAAATCACGTTCCTCCACGCCGCTGTAGATGAAGGTATGGTCAAAGCGTATATCTGGCGCATTCAATCCCACATACATACGGATAACAAAGGGCATCAGCTTTTCTCTGTCCTCGTAGTAACCAGTGAACTTCACCACGCATTCCAGCGGACCATCGGCTTCAATAACAGCATCCCGCACCTTCGTGCGGCCTTGCCGCACATGGATATCTTCCCCCTCCGGACAAACGCTGCGGCGCTCCAGTAGAAACACCGGTGTGATGCGGCTGACGCGCAGCCGTTTATCCAGTCGTACATCGCGTGCGAGGCAGTTGCTTCCAGGCTTACAAACCGTCAAAGTAACGGCTCCTGCATCAATGTACCAACCATCGTCTTTTTCCTCAATACAGATAGATGAGTCTGTCGGGGCACCGTTTCCCTGAAGCACTTCAACAGTAGAACCCATCAACCTCGCATCGGCAGTGTGGCGCGCCCACTTGATGCTTCCGTCCGGCCAGCGGGCGGCGATCTCCGTTTGCATTGGCAGTAGGCAGCCATCCGCCGTGGTGAGGGTAAATGTATTCAGGCGGGCTTCGCCCTTGGTCCAATAGGTGCCAAAGGTCGTGTAACCGCAAATTTTTCTGTTTTCCAGCAAGTGGAGCTTCATCAGCATATACCTCCGTTATCTGGTCGGCATGAGCTTGTCTTCGTGTTCTTTCATGCTCATGCGAGGAATGTCAATTACAACCCGAACGCCTGCATCCGGGTTCTTTTCCATGTGCACACCATATTGCTCTCCATAGAAGAGCTTAATACGCTTAGCGCTGCTCATCAAACCATAGCTGGCAGACGTCATGTCAGGGCTGGCCAGCTGACGGTTCACATCAGCCATGCGCTCCTCCGTTATGCCATGACCGTTATCAGAGATGACGATGCGCACATTGTCAGCACCATGCGGTTCGCACGTGATTTCCAATTCATTGGTTTCCTCATCACTCACCATCGCATGTACGAAATAATTCTCAATAGCCGGCTGAATGAGATTTGCGATCACACCACAGTCCAATAGCTCTGGCGCTACATCGTAAGACACATTCACCGCACCGGATGCCCTTAGTTGCAAAAGCGCTACATACAGGGAACAGAAGGAAAGCTCGTCCTGTAACCGAACGACTGCTTTGGCGTCAGTCAGGTTACGAAAGATACGGGCCAGCTTTTCAATATAATCAGCCGATTCTATATCACCATTTTCAAACAGGCGTCCACGAATCATCTCCAGCGTATTGTACAGGAAGTGAGGATTGAATCTTGCCTGAATTTGGGTCATCTGCAGATGCATATGCTTCAGGCGGAGTTCATATTCTTGGTCCAAAGCGGTTTGCAGCATAGCAGTCATGCTGTTGATGCTGCGCGCGATCTCGTCAAACTCATCTCCCACGGCACTGATTTTCAGACGGTGATTCAGGTTGTTCCGGCCGATAATCGCCAATCCATCTCCGATCTGGGTCACCCTGTGAAAAATTCGTCGGGACGAGATCAAATACAGCGCCAATGCCATCCCTGAAAATGCCATCAACAGTCCCAGAAGCAATGGCGCATCCGACATAGCGTTCAGTACGCCTTTCACCCAAGGATAAATGTACACGCAGGTAAACTCGCGACCCGTGTTTTTCAGCCGCCCCGTGAACCATCGCCCGCCGCTTTCGTCCCGGCAAACCATGCTTTCTCCTGCAATCCAGCCGGAATCGTACTCCTTCCCATAGTATGTGTCGGAAGAATCAAACACCACTTGATCATGCGCCAGTACCATATAGGTTACATCTTCGCTAATCTCCGCTCTTTTCAGGATGCGTTTCATGGATTCCATGTTATACCCAACAAAAATACATCCCTCCACTCCCGCCGGAACAGAGCCGCCCTTAATGCAGTACGCCAAACGGGATACCCCGCTATGATCCGTCCAGGACTTCGCTCCCAGGAGCTTCATTCCTTTTCCGGCAGCGTCTTCCATATAGGGGAAATTCGCCGGTAACACGCTGAGTTTGCTGGATCCCCGACTGAGAAAATAATTTCGTTCTGCATAAGGATTATACAGTGCAACCCAATCGATGTCGTTGTCCTGCAAGACCATAACGCTAAGTATGTTAGCCATTTCCATAAATTGAACGGCAGAAAGAGTCTTGTCTCCCCGACGGGTAAAGTACGCCCGCATAGCACTCTGATCTGGATCCTGAAGGAATACCGAAGCATATACCTCGGAGAGAGAATACACTTTCTCGTAATACGCTTCGAACATCTGATTGAGTACGTTATCCAGCTGGAGCATCCGTCGACGCAACTGGAAGGAAATCGAAGAATAGCAGGAAATTGAAGCAAAAAGAATAAATATCACCGCAAGTCCGAGAATAAACACCTTGTTTACCGAGCGGATGGCGAATTTTTTTTGCTTCATTTGTCTTTCTCCCGCTATGAAAACTGGTTGAATTATACCATATTACCCGTTTTAACACAAACCGTGGCCGCCCATCGCTGAGCGGCCGCGGCGTTGGTTTCCATCAAACAGAATTATTCAGCCAGACTGTGGTAGATTTCGCGGGCATTAGCAATATCTGCCAGCTTGGTTTCAATCACATAATCAATGCCCAGAGATTCGCATTTGGACTTCATATCGTTCCAGATCTTTTCAAATTCTTCTTCAGAGCTGGCAAAGACCATCTGCCAAGATGCAGGAACAATGATGTCCTTCAGTGCCGCCTTGGTCATCTTCATGTCATCATCATCGGCAGTTAGGAAGGAGGAATAGCCTTCAGTTTCAGCAGCCTGCTTCCAGTTCTTGTCGTTCAGGAGCTCCCTCAAATAGGAATAGCCATACAGTGCCTTCCAGTCCTGCGCATCCGCGGAGGAATAGGTGTACTCATACATAGCGGGCCAGTTAGCACAGCAGACCGTGGTACCATACTTGGTTATAAAACCGTTAGAAAGCAGATAGCCGTTATTCCAATACTCCCAAACATTTCCCTCAGCATCAACCAGCGGCTCATTGGAAGAGACGGTTTCATAGTACCTGTCGGTCAGATAAGGGGTACCATTTTCGTCGATGTCCCAATTGTAGCCCCGGGGTCCATTGCGCAGATCCATGACGAAATCTTCATTTGCCAGCAGGTCCAGAAACTTGATAGCGGCTTCAGGATTCTTGCAATCAGCACTGATGCAGTAGCCTGAAACGCCATAGGAAGTCGCGGCCTTATAGGCAGGCACAAAATCATCAAACAATACGGGATAATAGCCATTGGATTCCCAACCGGGATTAGCAGCCCAGCCAGCCAGCGCCGCGCCGGATTCAATCTTGGCCTTGGCAGTAGAACGAGTTTGAGACATGGAATCGGGATCGACCAGACCAGCCTTGTTCATTTCATAGAAGTACTTCAAACCGCGATAGTACACGCTGCCTTCAGCAAAGATAGAAGTGCCGCTATGCGTACTAGCGTCATATTCAATGCCGTAGGGCAAGTAGGTGTAGTCTTTGCCCAGAATAGAATAAATGGAGTACATATTATAGAAGTATTCGGTATCGAAGTCAGAGAACATGTGAATGGCATACGTGGGCAGACCAGCTTCATTCGTCGGATTGTCCTGCTGCATTTTCTTAAAGACCTCAATGCTGTCTTCAAGAGAAGAAAATGCCGGATAGCCGGAATTCTTGTATAGCGCCCAGTTCATTTTAATGGCGTTACGGTCGGTATCCGCAGCAACCGCGATGGTAGGACCGCCGACAGGCGCAAGATAGTACACATTTCCGGTGCCGTTGGAATTATACTCGCGTGCAAAATTCAAGGAAGGTGTGAACCATTCCGCATTTTCCTGAAGTGCGGTCATGGTGGGCAGATACTCTTCCAGGTTCAGAAGCATGTCTGCTTCCATAGCAATTTTGAGCTCCTGCTCGGGCAGCCACATTACGTCAGCCAGGTCGCCGGAAGCCAGCATCCCTTGCAGTTTCTCGGCGCTATAAGGAATGATTTCAACTACCAGACCATGCTTGGCAAAGTGCGCGCCATTGCCGCCGGTCAGTTCGCCGCTGCCCGCCATAGAGTTACCAGGGAAATAGGTGATTTTGACGGTCTCATCAGCCGCGGCAAGGCTTACGCAGCTCAGCAGCGTTGCAAGAACCAGCACCAGGGAAAGGATCTTCTTCATGGGATAACCTCCTATAAAATAGAATTCTCTATCTTCAGCCCGATTCCTCGGACGTCTGATCAAATTGGATCACATAAGAAGATGACAAGGTCACCCTTTTACTGCGCCAATCATCACGCCCTGCACATAGTAGCGCTGGATGAAGGGGTACACGAAAATGATAGGCAAAATGGTCACGACGGTCATCGTATTTCGCACTGCGGTCGATGATACTTGAGTAGCGGCATCAAGCGCGCTCATGTCAGCCATAGTAGAAATGCTGGACGCAATCGCTGTCGCCTGGTTCAAATATTCATACAACAGAAACTGTAACGGGTACAGGTTGCTGTCGCTGACATAAAGCAGGGTATCCATAAAGGAGTTCCACTGTCCAACTGCCGTGAACAGCGCCACCGTTGCCAGAATCGGCTTAGACAGCGGTAAAATAATGCGCGCAAAGCGCTGCACATAGCTTGCACCGTCGATCTGAGCGCTTTCTTCCAGAGAAGGCGGCAACGATTCAATAAAAGTTTTGATCAGCACCATGTTATACACCGCAATGAATTTTGGGACGATATATACCCAGAAACTGTTCATCAGCCCCAGCAGTTTCATATTCATGTATCCGGGAATCATACCGGCAGAGAAATACATGGTTGCGATGGTAAATCGGTAGAGCAATTTACGGCACTTCATATGCAGCTTTGTAAAAAGATAAGCGAAAACGGTAGTTAGCAGCACCGATGACGCCGTGCCCAAAATCGTGCGGGCAATGGAGATAACCACTGCGTTACCAATCTTAGCCAGCTTGAAAATGTTGATATAATTCTGGAAATGTATGCCTTCAGGCCAGAACATGATCAATCCCAGGTCCACATAATCATTACGACTAATGGTATTAATGAACAAATAATAGAACGGATAGAAACAGATCAGCGCCACGAAGCCGAATACGATATAGTTAACTGTGTGAAAGATCTTATCCTCTCGACTAATCGGGCGTTTATGCTGAGTTGCAGCTGCCATGTTTTTGCCCTCCTTTCATCAGAACATACTCTCGCCGCGAACCTTTTTGCTCAACAGGTTTGCGCCGGAGAAAAGAATCACCGCAACAACAGATTTCATGATACCCACAGCAGTGGAATAGGAAATCAAACCGGAACCAATGCCAAGATTATAAACATACAAGTCGAGCGTTTCGATATACGGCTTGTTCATCGCGTTGGAAAAGACCTTGAACTGCTCCATTCCTGTATTGAGAAAATTACCGATAGACATGATTAACAGCACGAAGAAGGTCGGAATTAACTGCGGCAGAATAATGTGCCAGATGCGGCGCATGCGTCCCGCGCCATCCACCTCAGCTGCCTCCAACACTTCATGATCAATCCCCGCAATAGCCGCCAGATACACAATGGCGCTCCACCCAAGGCTTTTCCATATGGAATAGAGATTCATAGTCAGCCATACATGATCATCAGAATTGAGAAATGCAATAGGCTTTTCGATTATACCCATAGCCTTCAGCATATTATTGATAAAGCCCGTATCTACCGCAAACATGCCATAAGCTAGGGAGTAAATGATAATCCAGCTGATGAAATTGGGCAACGTAGTAATCGTTTGTACAATCTTGCGGTAACTCCGTGAGCGCATTTCATTGAGAAACACCGCAAAGAACATAGGCAGCGGCATGAACAAATAGCCGATCATGTGAATGCCCAGCGTGTTGCGCAGCACTTCAAACAGACGGTTACGCATAACCGGCTGCAGAAATAGTTTGGTGAAGTTCTGCCAGCCGACAAATTTACAATCCATCAGCGCCTTGCCCGGCTTATACTGGAAGAAAGCAAAGCTCCAACCCCACAAGGGCATATAATGGAATACAAAGATAAACACAATGAACGGCATCGCCATCCAGAACAACTTCCAGCCATCACGATCCTGCATCGTGCGGGGACGGCTGAATCCTTTGCGGGTGATGGTCGTCATCCGCTTCCCTCCTCCTCAAATTTGATTCATGAACATTGTAGCATCTGTTTAATTGCCGGAAAATATAAACAAAGCTACTTTTTGTTGAAAATCAGCACTTTTATTGCTCGTTCAGCTCCTGCCATCGTTTTTTTATCTTCGAATTTATTGAAACTTTGACGATTCCCATGCTATAATAATGTTGATTACAGGCAAAAGGGGACTTGCGAATGGAAGACATTCTGCTGGTTGACGACGAACAGCCCGTATTGGACAGCCTGCTGTCCGCATTGGACTGGGCAGAATATGGTTTCAAGAATATCCACACCGCCTTGAGTGCAAGCGCGGCGCTGGATGTTCTGTCTTCCCACAACATCGACCTGCTTGTTTCTGATATTCTCATGCCCGACATGAATGGTTTGGAAATGTTAAAAATTGTCCGTAGTCGTTATCCCTCCACACACTGTGTGCTGCTATCCGCCCACAGCAAGTTTGAATATGCAAGAGATGCTCTTCGTCTGGGGGTAGAAAATTATCTGCTCAAACCCATTGATGTGGTTGAACTACGAGAAACCGTTTATCGCACGGTCAAAAACATTGACTACACCAACGCAATTTCCCACGATCTGTATGACCGCAATATCCTCGTGCGCTGGCTGTATGGCCGTATCTCTTCGGACGAACTGGTAGAACACAGCCGCTACACGAAACTGAACGTTCTACTACGGCGATATCGCGTGATATATATTCAATGTGCGAATCATGCACAGCAACTGATGAATCACCTTGGAAAATGCCTTAGCCTGAACTACACCATACACGACCTGCTGCTGGATGATCATACCGGCTTCCTCCTGCTCGGCTGCCGCGATGTGTCTGACGAAACAGTTTTCGAAGCAATATATGATCTTTTGCCCATTTGGAAAAATGCACTGATTGTCTGCGGTTCCCTTGCCACAGGCAACAGTGAAGTAGTGCAAAGTCGTACCGACGCCATGCATGCGGCAGAGTATGCCCGCCTTGCCGGTGCATCCGGCTGGGTAAGCTACGATCGCATCTGCTGGGACATCTTGAACGTTGCTTCGCTTTCCCAACTGGAGGATATTCTGCATTTGGAATATCCGGAAAAGGCCGCACAGGATTGGGCTATCCGACACACGATCTCTCTGACTGCCGCCGCTCTGCCTGATCTGTATGCACAGGCGTGCATGATGATCTTACACATCGTAAATAAACAGAATATGCCCCAATCCAGCAAACTGACGTTATCTCCCTGGTCTGGTGAATCTTCTGTGGATAATGCGGTGGTCCAACTCGTGTCAGCAATTCTTGACGGTAGCAGAGTGCTCCGTCAAGGCTGTCGAGGCATTTCTCCCGTTATTAACCGTGTGCTGCAATATGTAACGGAAAACTTATCCAGCTCCATCTCCATCAAGCAGTTTGCTGAACAGGCAAAGATGAATGCTACCTATATTGGAAGGCTGTTCAAGGAAGAGATGAACATGTACTTTAGCGATTATGTTTGCCTGACGCGTATTAATAAAGCAAAAACCTTGCTGGAAACCACAGCGCTCTCTGTTGGCGATATCGCCCATCAGGTTGGCATCTACGATGTGAGCTATTTTACCCAATGCTTCAAAAAACAGGAGCGTCTCTCTCCCATGAAATATCGCCAGCAAATGCGTGGCAAATGAAAATACAAATTCCAAACGGGACTTGAACAAAGGTACTAAGGCACATTTGAAAGCACATCAGAACGTCTTGAGACAATTGAAAAATCGAATATGTTCAAACGCGAAACCTTCGATATTACCAGCAGACAGCCAAAATGTTGCAGCTCTCGGCTCATTTCCAGCGATGGCATAAATCATCGACTTTTCGCAAATAATTCTTATGGTACACTTTTGCAAAAATTGTTATAGGAACAAACACAGACCATTAAGGCTGAGGCAGTTCCATCGGCACTGAAGGAGATAATGGCACAATTGCGCTCTACGCAAAAAGAAGCCGGGAGATAGTCGTCTGCCTGCAGCGCAACTTCATCACCACGGCAGCGTATTCACCGCCCTCGCAAGCTGCTCAGGATGGGAATGATCGTACCGGTTGGTAACACGCAGGGAGGAATGGTTCGCGCAGTCTCTCGCCACGCCGGCGCCGTTGCGCTTTTCAACCTCCGAGATGAAGGTATGGCGCAGGCAATGAGGCCCTGTGGCAAGGCCGAGCTGCTTCTGCTTGAAGGAGAGCGCCTTATAAACCGTCTTGCGGTTCATCGGCTCGCCGTGCGTGGAGAGGAAGAGCGGGCGGGAATGATCTGCCGCGTCGGGGCGGGTTTTCAAATACTCTTCGAGCACATCGTAGAATGAATCCTTGACGTAGATATCCTCCCAGTTACCGCCCTTGCGCCTGCAATAGATTTTGCCGCGTTCGCCGTCGAGCACATCGCCGATGGTCAGCGCGCACAGCTCGCTCACCCGCATGCCGGACTCCAGAATGAGCGTGCAGATGGCGCGATCGCGCAGTTTATTGCGGCCGGGCATATCGCCGAGCAGCTTGCGCGTCTGCTGGACGGTCATGTATTTCTCCTTACGTTCCCATTTTGGGACGGCCTTCTCATTCGGGAGTTTGTGTGTGGTCAGCACGCCGCTGAGATCTTCCGCCGTGGCCTGCGCGACCTTCCACGCCCAGCGGAGAAACGGGTTGAGCATACAAACGTAGTTATTGCGCGTGGTCATTTTGCAGTGAACGGACAGATGATTATAATATCCATCCAGCACGGAAGGCGTGAGCCCGGAGCGCGTATCCTCGCCGACCTGCACGCCATAATTCCGCTCCAGCTGCCGGAGGACGCGGTTGAGGACCTCGGCGCAGTGCGCCGCTGAAACATCCGAAGCGCCGCCCGCTTTATAGCTCGCGGCATAGCGCTCTACCAGCTT
>CAKTTL010000018.1 GCA_934615235.1 uncultured Clostridia bacterium | reverse complement strand
CGCGAAATCCGCACGCCCGTGTTCGAGCACACCGAGCTTTTCCTTCGCGGCGTGGGCGATACCACGGACATTGTGCAGAAGGAAATGTACACCTTCACAGACAAGGGCGACCGCTCCATCACCCTCAAGCCCGAAGGCACCGCCGGCGCGGTGCGCGCGCTCGTCGAGCACAGCCTGTACGCCGGGCCGCTGCCCGTGAAGATGTATTACGTGAACAACCCGATCTTCCGCTACGAAGCGCCGCAGAGCGGCCGCCTGCGCGAGCATCACCAGTTCGGCTGCGAGTGCTTCGGCGCGGCGGAGCCTTCCTGCGACGCGGAGCTGATCTCCATCGCCGTGGACGTATTGAAGGGGCTGGGGCTGGATAACCTGGTCGTCAATATCAATTCCATCGGCTGCCCGGAGTGCCGCAAGGTTTATCACGAGAAGCTGCGCGCGTTCCTGTCCGAGCGGCTGGACAAGCTGTGCGAAACCTGCCGCGGCCGGTTTGAAAAGAACCCGCTGCGCATTCTCGACTGCAAGGTCGAATCCTGCCAGAAGCAGCTCGAGGGCGCGCCGAGCATTCTCGACTGCCTGTGCGACGCGTGCGCCGCGCACTTTGAGGGCCTCAAGGCGAACCTCGACGCGCTGGGCATCCCCTATTCCGTCGATCCGCGCATCGTGCGCGGGCTGGACTACTACACGCGCACGGTTTTCGAAATCGCGCGCCAGACGGAGAACGGCACGCAGGCCGTCTGCGGCGGCGGCCGCTACGACGGGCTGGTCGAGCAGATCGGCGGCCCGAAGCTGCCCGCGATGGGCTTCGGCATGGGCGTGGAGCGCGTGCTGATGCTGCTGGAGCAAAGCGGCGTCGAAATCCCCGAGCCGCGGCACTACGACGTGTACGTTGCCGCGCTGGGCGCGCAAGCGCGCATCCCGGCGCTGAAGCTGACGACCGACCTGCGCCGCGCGGGCGTAAAGACCGAGACGGATCACGCCGGCCGCAGCCTCAAGGCGCAGTTCAAGCATGCCGATAAGGTCGGCGCGCCGTATATCCTCATCGTCGGCGGCGACGAGCTGGCCCGCGGCACGGTCAGGCTGCGCAACATGCAAACGAAGGAAGAAACCGAAATCCCGCTGGAAAACGCGGTGGAATACATGAAGGAGAGAATCTGATATGGCACGCAAGGAATGGCAGCGCACGCAGTATTGCGGCGAACTTACGGAAAGCTTTGCCGGACAGCAGGTCACGCTGGACGGCTGGGTGCAGCGCACCCGCAACCTCGGCGGCGTGATCTTTGTCTGGCTGCGCGATCGCACGGGTCTTGTGCAGGTCGTCTTCAGCCCGGAAACCTGCGACGCGGAAACCTTCGCCGTGGGCGAGAGCCTGCGCAGTGAGTACGTTGTGTCGATCACGGGCGAAGTGGCGCTGCGCGCCGAAAAGGACGTAACCGACAAGCTCAAGACCGGCAAGATCGAAATGATCGCGAAAAAGGCGGCGCTTCTCAACGCCGCGGCCACGCCGCCCATCTACATCGACGACAACGCCGACGAGAACGAACTCGTTCGCCTCAAGTACCGCTACCTCGACCTGCGCAAGCCCCGCATGCAGGAGAACCTGCGCATGCGCGCAAAGGTGCTCTCGACGATCCGCCGTCACATGGACGAATGCGGCTTTACCGAGGTGGAAACGCCGATCCTCTCGAAGTCCACGCCCGAAGGCGCGCGCGATTACCTCGTGCCCAGCCGCGTGCGGCCCGGCGAGTTCTACGCCCTGCCCCAGAGCCCGCAGATTTACAAGCAGCTTCTGATGCTGGCCGGCTTTGACAAGTATTATCAGGTGGCCCGCTGCTTCCGCGACGAGGACAGCCGCGCCGACCGTCAGCCCGAGTTCACGCAGCTCGATATCGAAATGAGCTTCGTTGAGCCGGAAGATATCCAGACCGTCGTGGAAGGCGCGTTTGCGAAGGTCTTCAAGGCCGTGAAGAATATTGATATCCAGCTGCCGCTGCCCCGCATGACCTGGCGGCAGGCGATGGACGATTACGGCAGCGACAAGCCGGACACCCGTTTCGGCATGAAGCTGCAGGATGTGACCGAAGTGACCCGCGAGAGCGGCTTCGGCGTGTTCGATAACGCCGTCAGCGTGCGCGGCCTGAACGCCGAGGGCGTGTCCGCGCATCTTTCCCGCAAGGAAATCGACGCGCTGGGCGAGCTGGCGAAAACGTATCACGTCAAAGGTCTTGCCTGGCTGACCATCGCGCCCGACGGGACGGTCAAGTCCAGCTTCGCCAAGTTCATGAAGGAAGACAAGCTCGAGGCCCTCAAGCAGGCCATGAACGCCAAGCCCGGCGACGCGCTCTTCTTCGCCGCCGACCGGCCGAACGTCGCCTGCACGGCGCTGGGGCAGGTGCGTCTCGCCCTGGGCAGGAAGTTCGACCTGATCGACCAGACGAAGTACAACCTCTTCTGGGTGACCGAGTTCCCGCTGCTGGAGTGGGACGACGAAGAGAACCGCTTCGTCGCCATGCACCATCCCTTCACCAGCGCGATGGAAGAGGACGAGCAGTACATGGAGAGCGACCCGGGCCGCGTGCGCGCCAAGGCGTACGATCTGGTCATGAACGGCATTGAGATGGGCTCCGGTTCCATCCGGATTCACCGCTCCGATAAGCAGGCGCAGATGTTCAAGCTCATCGGGCTTTCGCCCGAGGTGGCGCAGCAGCGCTTCGGCTTCCTGCTCGACGCGTTCAAATACGGCGCGCCGCCGCACGGCGGTTTCGCCTTCGGTATCGACCGCTTCGTGATGATCCTCGCCGGCGGCGAATCGCTGCGCGATGTAATCGCTTTCCCGAAGGATAAGAGCGCGTACTGCCAGATGATGGGCACGCCTTCGACGGTCGATCCCCGGCAGCTGGAGGTTTTGAAGATCCAGCCCGTTGTTGAGGAAATAAAAGAATGATTCGCTCGGGCGTTGTCGTAGAAAAAGAAAACGGGGTGCTCGGCGTGGTGTTCGAACGCCCCGAAATGTGCGCGCATTGCGGCGGATGTTTACACAAGCACTGTTCGCGGGTACAAATAAAGGGAGACGCGGAAATCGGCGATACGGTGGACGTGGACATGCCCGACGGCGAGGTGGTCAAAGCCTCGGCGCTGATGTACATCGTGCCGGTCTGCGCGTTCCTGCTGGGGCTTTTGCTGGCCTGGCTTATCTATCGCGGCGGCGCGGTGCGCATGGCGGAGGATCTGTTCTACGCCCTGTGCGGTCTTGCGGCCTGCGCGCTGGGGCTCGCGGCGGTTTGGGCGGCGGATAAAAAACTGCGCAGGGCGCAGAAATGGCAGCCGCGCATCGTGGCCGTGCATAAGCCGGAACAGCCCGGAGAACAATGAGAACCCAAGGGAGGGAAAAACATGGTACGTGATCTGAACGAAAAGGATTTTGAAACGGCAGTCGCCGAAAAAAAGGTTTCGCTGATCGATTTCTGGGCTCCCTGGTGCGGCCCGTGCCGCATGACCGGCCCGCAGGTGGAAGCCGCGGCCGAGGAGCTGGACGGCAAGGCGTCCTTCTTCAAGGTCAATGTGGATGACAATCCCGGTCTGGCGCGCCAGTTCGGCGTGATGAGCATCCCGACGCTGATCGTTCTGCAGGACGGCGAGGAAGCCGCCCGCATGGTCGGCGCCCGCAACCGCGAGGACATTAAGGCTGCGGTTGAGGAGTGGCTGTAAGCGAGACGTGGGGTTTTGCGAGAGGGGGCCTTCTTTCAGGAGAAAGAAGGCCCCCTCTCGCGCTCTCCCCGAAGAAAGCCCTTTTACGCATCCGCCCCGCGGAGGGCGGGGCGGATGCGCGTTGGGGACGGACAGGGCATGCAGAGTTATGGGAGGTAGAGTTTCTTCCTATATTCGCGCGGGGTGCAGCCCATCTGGCGCAGGAAGACGCGGTCGAAGCTGCGCAGGCTGGCGAAGCCGCACTGGTTGGCGATGGCCTCAGTGGAAGTGGTCTGCCGGGTCAGCAGGCGGCAGGCCTGATCGATTCGCAGGGTATTTACGTATTGGCGGAAGTTCATTTGAATGCGCGAGCTGAGAAGGTGCGAGAGGTAATACTCATTCACGCCGACGGTTCGCGCAGTTTTTTTCAGCGTGATATCGTCCGTAAAGGATTGGGAGATATAGGCGAGGGCTTTATAGAGGATGTCGCTGGCGGGCGCGTGTCCGGCGGGCTCAAGGCGCGCGCTTTGCAGCAGGCCGGACACGAGCAGCGCGACGAGCGCGTTCAGCTCGCGGTCCGGGTGCGGCTGCGAGCGGCGCTGCCAGAGCCGCTCCGCGGCGTATGCGCTATCGCCCGCAAGCGGGAGAACGGGGCAGACGGGACGCGTCGTTTCCCAGTCGATTTCCATATCCGGCAGGCAATCGGGGGTGAAAATGAGCATGAGTCCGTCCCAGGCTTCGCCGCCGGCGGGCGAACCGTGAATTCTGTGCGGGAAGACGAGCAGCGCCTGGCCGGGGGGGATGTCGTATTTCGCGCCGTCGACGGCGGCGTGCAGCGTTCCGTGGACGGGCAGGTGGATTTCGATATGCGCGTGCAGGTGATCCGGGAAGGAAAGGTTTTTCGTCGAACAGAAGTAGAACCGGTCCTTCCGGTTTTCAACGGTCGGGAACATGGCGCACCTCTTCGCAAGTTCTGTCTGATTTTTGCCCGGTTTTCACCGATATGATACAGGATGGCGTGTTATAATGCAAGCAGCAAAATCTCCACGACAAAGGAGGAAAAAAGTATGACAAAACATCGCTTGGCTGTAATTGGATTCGGCGGCATGGGAAGCTGGCATGCCCGCAACGTGATGGAAAAGGTACCGGAAATCGAAGTCTGCGGCGCGTACGATATTCGGGAGGAAGCGCTGCAGGCTGCGCGTGAAATGGGGCTGCGCGCGTATGATTCGCTCGACGCGCTGCTGGCCGATCCGTCGATCGATCTGGTTACCGTGGCCGTACCGAACAACTTCCACAGGGAGCTGTCCATCGCCGCGCTTCGCGCGGGAAAAAACGTCGTCTGCGAAAAGCCGGTAACGCTCAACGCCGCGGAACTGCAGGAAATTATCGCTGTGCGCGACGAGACGGGCAAGGTCTTTTCCGTCCATCAGAACCGCCGCTGGGACAAGGATTTCCGCATTGTGAAGGCGGCGAAGGAGCAGGGGCTGCTGGGGCATGTGTATTTTATCGAGAGCAAGGTGCAGGGGTCGCGCAAGGCCATGTACGGCTGGCGCGGACACAAGCTCAATGGCGGCGGCATGCTGCTGGACTGGGGCGTGCATCTGCTTGATCAGGTGATGCAGCTGTTTGCGGACGAGAAGGTCGTCAGCGTGGACGCGCATCTGCTGAGCGTCTTCACGCCTGAGGTGGACGACAACATCAAGCTCATGGTGCGTTTCTCCGGCGGCTGCTCCGTGCTGCTGGAAATGAGCACGAATTGTCTGATTAACTCGCCGCGCTGGCATGTGCAGGGCACGGACGGCACGCTGCAGGTGGACGACTGGTCCGCGGGCGGCCGCCTGATGCGCCTCAAGCCGAACGCGGAAATGAAATGGACCGACGATATCGTCTACACCGAAGCGGGCCCGACCCGCACCATGGCGCCGCGCCCCGAATACACGATGGAATCGGTGCCGCTGCCGGAGGTTGCGACGGACTGGGCGGACTATTACCGCAACATTGCGGCCGCGCTGGACGGACGCGAGGCGCTGATCGTCCGGCCCGAACAGGCGCTGCGCGTGATGAAGGTGATCGATCTGATGTTCGAATCGGCTCGCGAGGGCTGCGGAAAGAAGTGCGAAATTTAATATCATCATAAGGATGAAGGAGGAACCGAAATGAAAAAAGCATGGATCGTCTGGGGCGGCTGGGACGGACACGAGCCGAAGCTGGTCGGCGAGCGCTTTGCGCGGATGCTGGAGGCGGAGGGCTTCGAGGTGAAAATTTTCGATACGCTTTCCGTGCTGGAAAACACGGAAGAGCTCAACGAGCTTGATCTGCTGGTGCCCGTCTGGACGATGGGAACCATCACGCGCGAACAGTCGCAGGCGGCTGCGACGGCCGTCGGCAAATACGGCGTGGGGCTTGCGGGCTGCCACGGCGGCATGTGCGACTCCTTCCGGCAGGATACGGAGTGGCAGTTCATGACAGGCGGCCAGTGGGTTTCGCATCCGGGCGGCGACGGCGTGAAATACCGCGTGAATATCCGCCGCGGTTCTTCGCCGCTGACAACGGGCATCGAGGATTTCGACGTCTGCACGGAGCAGTATTACGTGCATGTCGACCCGGCGAACGAGGTGCTCGCAACGACGCGCTACCCGGTCGTCAACTATTACCACGCCGCCAACGGCGAGGTGGACGTTCCCGTGGCGTGGACGCGCCGCTGGGGTCACGGCCGCGTGTATTACTGCTCGCTGGGGCATCACGACGATGTTTTCAACGCGCCGCAGGCGCAGGAAATGATGCGCCGCGGCTTCCTCTGGGCGGCCGAGGGCAAGCAGATTTTCCGCGATACGAACGCCGATCCGGAAAAATACGCGAATACCGCGAAGATGTATTGAGGGCATGCAGATGAAAAGAGTGAATGTGGGCGTTGTCGGCTGCGGCAATATCAGCGCCATTTACCTGACGAACCTGACCGGCATGTTCAGCGGCGTTGTGAACGTCGTCGCCGTATGCGATCTGATTCCCGAGCGCGCGCTGGAGGCGCAGAAAAAATACAATATTCCCAAGGCGTATTTTACCGATGAGGAAATCATGGCCGATCCGGAGATCGAGCTGATCGTCGATATCACGAACCCGGACCAGCACTGCCTTGTCAACACGCTGGCGCTTCGCGCCGGAAAGCACGCCTATTGCGAAAAGCCGCTGGCCACCTGCCGCGCCGACGGCGAGGCACAGGTGAAGCTGGCCGAAGAAAAGGGGCTTCTCCTCGGCGGCGCGCCGGATACGTTCCTGGGCGGCGGCATCCAGACCTGCCGCAAGCTGATTGACGACGGCTGGATTGGCGACGTTGTGGCGGTGAACGCTTCGATGCGCTGCCACGGCCACGAGTCGTGGCACCCGAACCCGGAATTCTACTATAAAAACGGCGCGGGCCCGATGTTCGATATGGGGCCGTACTATCTGACCGCGCTGGTCAACCTTGCGGGCGCGGTTCGCAGCGTGAGCGCGTATACGCGCATCACCTTCCCGCAGCGGAAGATCACCTCCCAGCCGCTGTGCGGCGCGATGATCGACGTGGAAGTGCCCACGCACATCGCGGGCGTGATGCGCTTTGAAAACGGCGCGATCGGCACGCTGACGACGTCCTTCGACGTATACGACGACCATCAGGCGTGCCTGGAGGTGTTCGGCTCGCGCGGCAGCATCATCGTGCCCGATCCGAACACGTTCGGCGGCCCGGTGAAGCTTTTACGCGCCGGCGCAAGCGCCTATGAAGAGGTCCCCGTCGTGTATGGCTATCGTGAAAACAGCCGCGGTCTGGGCGTGGCGGATCTATGCGTCGCGCTCCGTGAGGGCCGCACGCCGCGCGCCAACTGCGCGCAGACCTTCCACGTGCTTGATCTGATGTGCGCGTTCCATGATTCGGCCAGCGAGGGCAGGGAGTACGTTCTCAAGCCGGGATACGCCCGTCAGCCGCAGCTGGGGTTGGAGGAGAGCTTCTGAGCGAAGGTGGGGGACGGTTTTTTGGGGGAGGAACCTTCTTTCTGGAGAAAGAAGCCCACGGCACTCAATCGTCGCATGCTCCCTTTCGGTCGCCTGCTCGTTTCGTGCCGCGCCTTCGGCTCGCTGAATCGGCCACCGGCCGCGCTTGCCTTCGGCGCTCACCCCCCTCTTCGAAGAAAGCCGCTTTTACATCGTGGGTTTGCAACATCTATTCTCTTTTTATTGACTCGCCCCGAAGAAAAGAATATACTGTCCCCAGCGAAAAAGCGCCGCCTGCGGCGCAAAAAATAAAGGAGAGAAACAAACCATGCTAGCGAAGAAACCGCCGATGGGCTGGAACTCCTGGAACACCTTCGGAGCGAACATCAACGAGGAGCTGATCCGCCAGACGGCCGATGTGATGGTCGAAGAGGGCTATCTCGCCGCCGGGTATGAATACCTCGTTATTGACGACTGCTGGAGCCTGCGCGAGCGCGGCGCGGACGGCCTGCTCGTGCCCGATCCGGAGAAGTTCCCGCACGGGATGAAGGCCGTGGCCGACTATGTGCATGACAAAGGGCTGAAGTTCGGCATGTATTCCTGCGCGGGCGTGCGCACGTGCGCGGGCTATCCGTCCAGCTTCGACCACGAGTTCGTCGATGCGCTGACGTTCGCCGACTGGGGCGTGGACTTCCTCAAGTACGATTTCTGCAATTTCCCTGAGAACGGCGATTGCAAGATGCGCTATCAGACCATGAGCATGGCGCTCAAGGCCAGCGGCCGCGAGATTCTCTTTTCCGCCTGCAACTGGGGCGTGGAAGAGCCGTGGAAATGGATGCGCTCCATCGGCGCGCATATGTACCGCTCCACCGGCGATATCAACGACAACTTCCGTTCCTTCACCGACATCGCCAGATCGCAGATCGACAACCTTTGCATGAACGCGCCTTACGGGTTTAACGATATGGACATGCTCACCGTCGGCATGTACGGCCAGGGCAACGTCGGCTTCAACAAGGGCTGCACATACGAAGAATACCGGATGCAGTTCGCGCTGTGGTGCCTGTTCGGCGTGCCGCTGATGATGGGCAGCGATATGCGCGCGCTGGACGCGCAGTGCGCGGCGCTTTTGAAGCATCCGGGACTGATCGCCATCGATCAGGACGAGGAGTGCCGCCCGCCGTATCTGATTCGTCACGGCAGCATCGGCATGCCGATTCCGGACGCCGCGCCGGGCGAGCCGAACTGGCTGTCCATTCCGGATTGCACGTATACGTTTATCCGCCATCTTTCGGGCAACGAGTTCGTTCTCGCGTTCTTCAACCTTGCGGGCAACTGCCCGAACCCGGCGGATATTGCCTGCCAGCTGTCGGATATCGGCCTGCCGTATTCCTCCGGCGTCGGCCTGGAGATGACCGACGTATTCACCGGCGAAACGCTGGGCGTGCGCCGCGACGATTTCGTCGCCCACGTGCCGGGACACGACTGCCGCCTCTACCGCTGCCGGCTCGTGCGGTGCGATGGATAACTGCGCCTGCTGTGGCCGCCCGCTGACGCGCGACGAAGTCGCCCTCACGCGAAAAATGGTCAACCGCGCCGCGCGGACGTTTTACTGCATCGCCTGCCTGGCCGCGCATTTCGAAGTGCCGGAGGACGCGCTGCGGGAGAAAATCGCGCAGTTCCGCGAGATGGGCTGCACGCTGTTTGAACCGATCGAAGAGAAACCGGGAACCTGAAAAGGCTTCCGGTTTTCTTTTTTTCGGCGGCTTCGCCGCGCGTTTTGCCAGCAATTCCCCGGCGCGCGGGATGAATAAACCGCGCTGTTAGCACGTTCTATGTTCTGTAGGGCCTTTCGGCGCGCCTTTTTTACGAAAGTGTGACGTTTATTGATTGACAGGTTACCGAAAATGGTCTACAATGTTAATAGATTTACCGTGCTAATGTATGCGTTTCAAGTCCGGAAGGGAGGGGTGCACCTTCGGGTGCAAGGAAATGAAAAACAAACTCGTGAAAAGAGCGCTTCTGTTTTGCCTGACGGCGCTGATGGTTCTGTTTGCGGCCGTCGCGCTGGCGGACGATCCGATCGTGTGCGAAATGGAAGTCTCGCAAGCCGTCCTGACCGGCGAAGGAACCGTCCGCGTCAATATCAACGTCATCAACGTCTCCGACGACGGGGACGCGATTTCCGTCACGCTCTACGACCCGGCGAAGAACGTCTGCGCGTCGTTTGGCAGCGGCGGCACGGCGAACCTTGCGCCCGGCAGCAGCGCCAGCTACAGCGGCAGCTGGACCGTCACGCAGGAGCAGCTCAACGCCGGCAAAATCACCTATATCGCCAGCTATAAGGTGACCGACGCGGACGGCAACGTCAACGCCGTCTCGCGGCCGATCGCAAAGGCCATCACCTTCCAGCAGGCGACGCCGAAGCTGCACGTGCAGCGCACCGCCCCCACCAAGGCCGTCGAGGGACAAAACACGGCCATCTCCTACCTGCTGACCAACACCGGCACCGTCGATATCAGCAACATCCAGATCACCGACGAGGGTCTGCCGGATACCGAGCCGCTTACCTGCGCGCTGCTGGGCGTGGGCCAGTCGGTGGAGCTGACGAATGAGTTCGTCATGGGCGCGTCGGCCGTTACGACCAGGCCGACGATCACCTACAGCTACCTCGAGGGCAGCGAAGAAAAGCAGAACAAGACCTCCGGCGGCGAGAAGACCATCGAAGTGGCCACCGTCGACGTGCTGGTGCAGCTTTCCGCCAAGTCGCTCATCGTCAACAAGGGCGATAAGGTCGAGCTGGACTGCACCATTACCAACAAGGGCGATATGGAATATATCAAGCTCGCCGTCACCGACGCGACGCTGGGCAGCATTGAAAGCGGCGTCACGCTGGGTGCGAAGAAAGAATATTCCATCAAGAAATCCATCACCGTCAGCAACAGCGGCACCTACAAGTTTACCGTTACCGCGCTTGATTCCTCCGGCGCGACGGTGACCTTCACCTCGAATGAGCTGACCATTCAGACGGCCGAGGACGTGAAGGAAACCCTGGGCGACGACGCGATCGTCCCCGACCTCGAAGTGCTTGTCGAAGCCGACCGCGAGATTATCTACACCGAGCCGTCCGAAATCGCCTTCCTCGTGAAGGTGACGAACTTCGGCCGCCTGGCGGCGGAAAACGTCGTCATCTCCGAGGGCAGCACGAAGGTAAAGACCATCGACGTGATCCAGCCCAACGAGACCGTGACCTTCGCCAAGATGTTCACCACCACCATGGGCGGTCAGATTCAGTTCACCGCGACCATGAAGGACAGCGCCGGCGAAGAGCATAAGTTTGAATCCAACATCGTCAAGGTGACGTACGTCGCGCCCGCGCCGACTCCGACGCCCACGCCCGTGCCCACCCCCGTTCCGACCGCGACGCCCGAACCGACCGAAACGGTTTCCGTGGACGTTTCCCCGTTCAACGACGGCCAGAATGAAGGAACTTCCACCGGCCGCGTGCTGCTGTACGTGCTGGCCGGCCTGCTGCTGGTCATCCTGGTTGCGGTTACGCTGCTTGTCGTGGCGGATCGCAAGAAGAACCAGCTGCCCAGGGGCGACGGCCCGCGCGGAGGCGGCCGCGAGGTTGTGATCGACAGCATGGAACGCGGTTCCCGCCGCGATTACGCGGCCGCGCCGCGCCGCGCGCGCAGCCGCCGCTACACTGAACAGCCCGCCGAGGAGCCGGCCTATCAGCCGCCTGAGGAAGAGACGTATCGCGCGCAGATGCCGAACGAGGACGAATACGACGAGCCTGTCAGGCCGCATTACGCCCCGCGCGAGGAGCGCGAAATGCGTACCTTCGACGTGACCGGCGACGCGCCGCGCTACGACGCGGAACCGACCGAAGCGGGCAGCAGCTACCTGCACCGCATGCGCTCCTCCCGCGGCCAGTACGCGGCCGAACCCGAGGAGAGCGGCACGCCCATGACGGACGACGAGGCTGCGCTCGTTTCCGGCGGAGAGACGCAGTATCGCATCAGCCGCGCGACGAACGACGTGCGCCGCAGCGCGTACGACCGTCAGCCGCAGGATCCGCAGGCGTTCGCGCGCAGCCAGCGCTTCGCCCGCGGCCAGCAGCCGGAAGAAACGGCCGAGCAGGCCATTGAACAGGACGAGGAGAATCCGGATGCCTGATTGTTTCGAAGGTTTTTCGATGGAAACGCTCGCGTTTTTCGCGGCGGTAAAATTTAATAATAATCGCGAGTTCCTCAACGAGAACCGTGATCTGTTCGAGCGGGCGGTCAAACGGCCGCTCGTTCTCTTGGCGCAGGAACTTGCGCCCGTCGCGCAGGAAATCGATCCGCGCATCGATCCGCGCCCGTCGCGCGCGGTCAGCCGTATCTGGCGCGACGTGCGCTTCAGCCGCGATAAATCGCCGCTGCGCGATCATATGTGGCTCAGCTTCAACCCCATTGGAGAAATGAAGGGCGATTCGTGCTGCTTCTACTTTGAAATTTCCGCCGATGCGGCCGATTGGGGGTGCGGTTTTTATCAAATGCGGCCGGAATCGATGGAAAATTTGCGTCGCATCTTGCGCGAAAAGCCCGCATATGTTAAAAATATAGTAAGCGCGCCGGATTTTGCCGCGCAGTACGAAATCCGCGGCGAAAGCTACCAGCGGCAGCATCAGCCGCCGGAAGGAATGGACGCGGCGCTGGGCGAAATCTATCGCCGCAAGTGCGTGTTCTGCGAGCACAGCGTGGAAAACCTGGACGAGCTGGCGCGCCCTGAACTGGCCCGGCAGATTGCCGAAGGGTTCAGGACGGCTGCGCCGCTGTATCGTCTCCTCCGCGCCTGCGCGGAAAACACACCCATCGACTCACTGCCCGCGCTGTAAAGGCGGCGGGTATGAGATAGCGGGGGGAGTTCTTCCCCCAACCGGGCACAATATCGAGGGAGGTTCACCAATGAACATCGATCAGAAAGTGGTAAATACCATCCGTATCCTGTCGGCCGAGCAGGTGCAGGCCGCCAAGTCCGGCCATCCGGGCGCGCCCATGGGCATCGCGCCGACGGCCTACGCCCTGTGGGACAAGGTGATGAAGTACAACCCCGCCGATCCCAAGTGGGTTAACCGCGACCGTTACGTGCTTTCCGGCGGCCACGGCTCCGCGCTGCTGTATTCGCTGTTCCACCTTTACGGCGTGGGCGATATGAAAATCGAGGATCTCAGGCAGTTCCGTCAGCTTGGCAGCAAGTGCCCCGGCCATCCGGAATACGGCCACACCGTGGGCGTTGAAACGACGACCGGCCCGCTCGGACAGGGCGTCGCCAACGCCGTCGGCTTCGCCATGGCGGAAAAGCACATCGCCGCGCACTTCAACCGCGAAGGCTTCCCGGTGATGGATCATTACACCTTCGTCACCTGCGGCGACGGCGACATGATGGAGGGCATCAGCCATGAGGCGGCTTCCCTCGCCGGCACGCTGCAGCTGGGCAAGCTGATCTGCATCTATGACAGAAACAACATCACCATCGAGGGCAGCACCGATATCGCCTTCCGCGAGAACGTCGGCGAGCGCTTCGACGCGTACGGCTGGCAGGTGATCGACGTAGCCGACGGCAACGACTGGGAGAACATCCTCGCCGCCGTCGAAGAGGCGAAGAAGGACCCGCGCCCGTCGCTGATCATCGCGCATACGATCATCGGCTTCGGCTGCCCCGCCAAGCAGGGCACCGCTTCCGCCCACGGCGAACCGCTCGGCCCGGACAATCTCGCCGCCGCGAAGAAGAATCTCGGCATGCCGGAGGAAAGCTTCACCGTCCTGCCCGAAGTGTACGAGCACACCGCCAAGCTGGCCGAAAAGGGCGCGAAGGCCGAGAAGGAATGGGAAGAACTCTTTGCCGCGTACGCGGCGAAATATCCGGAGCTGGCCGCCGAATGGAAGGTCTGGTTCTCCGACGAGCTGCCGTGCGACCTGCTGCATGACGACGCCTTCTGGGCGTTCGAGGGCAGCAACGCTACGCGCAACACCTCCGGCGAGGCGCTCAACCGTCTGGCCGCGCATCTGCCGAACCTCTTCGGCGGCAGCGCCGACCTGTGCCCGTCCAACAAGTCCAACATGAAAAACAGCGGCTATTTCTCCGCCGAAACGCCCGAGGGCAACAACATCCACTTCGGCATTCGCGAGCACGCGATGAGCGCCATCTGCAACGCCATGGCGCTGCACGGCGGCCTGCGCCCCTACGCGGCCACGTTCTTCTGCTTCAGCGATTACATGAAGAACGGCATGCGCCTTTCCGCGATGATGAAGCAGAAGGTCGCCTACATCCTCACGCACGACTCCATCGGCGTGGGCGAGGACGGCCCGACGCATCAGCCTGTCGAGCATCTGGCCGGCCTGCGCGCGATCCCGAACCTGCTCGTATACCGCCCGGCCGACGGCAAGGAAACCGCCGCCGCCTGGTATGTCAGCCAGACCGACGGCCGCCCGACCTGCATCGTCAGCACCCGCCAGAACCTGCCCACCTATAACGAGGACGGCCGCGAAGCGCTCAAGGGCGGCTACATCCTCTCCGATTGCGAAGGCACGCCCGACGTGCTGCTGATGGCCTCCGGCTCCGAGGTGGAGCAGATCATGGCCGCGCAGCCCATCCTGGCGGAAGCCGGCGTCAAGGCCCGCGTCATCTCCATGCCCTGCATGAAGCTGTTCGACGAGCAGAGCGAGGAATACAAGGAGTCCGTCCTGCCGCGCGCCGTCCGCGCCCGCGTCGCGATGGAAGCCGGCGTGACCATGCCGTGGTACAAGTACGTCGGCATGGACGGCAAGGTAATCGGCATCGATACCTTCGGCGCGTCCGCGCCGTATAAGGTGCTCTTCCCGCTCTACGGCATCACGACCGAGCACGTCGTGGAAGAAGCGAAGAAGCTGCTGGGGAAATAAGCCAGTAACGCCGCAACACAGCCCGCCCGGATTTTTCTCCGGGCGGGCTTGCATTTTTCCGGCGTTCACGATATGATATAAAGAATAATCCAATCACATCAGGCAAAGGAACTTACACCTATGAAAAAACGCGGCGTGTTTCCCTGGCGGGAATTTTTCAAGAGCGTCATGGTCATTGCGGTGCCGGTAGCGCTGCAGAATCTGCTCACCACGACGGGCAGCATGGTTGATACGATGATGATCGCCCCGCTGGGCGAGACGAGCGTCGGCGCGATCGGCCTGTGCGCGCAGTTTACCTCGCTGATGTTCGCGTGCTATTGGGGCTTTGTCGGCGGCGGCATGCTGTTCTTCTCGCAGTATTGGGGCGCGAAGGACGACGACGGCATCAACCGCGCCTACGGCGTCACGCTCTGCTGCATGATGACGGTCGGCCTGATTTTCTGCGGCCTTGCCACGCTTGCGCCGCAGCTCGTCATGCGCGTCTACACGGACAAGACGGCCATTCAGGAGATCGGCGTGCGCTATCTGCGCATCGTCGGCTTTGCGTATCCGCTGCAGATTTACTCCATGGCCATGTGCGCGCTTCTGCGTTCGACGGAGCGGGTCAAAATCCCGATGTACGGCGCGCTCTTTTCCGTCGCGACGAACGTTGTTTTCAACTGGCTGCTCATTTACGGCAAGTTCGGCCTGCCGGCGCTGGGCATTCAGGGCGCGGCGGTTGCGACGGTGATGGCGGGTCTGGTGAACGTACTGGTCATATGGGCGCTTTCGCGCCGCCAGAAGCACGCGTATCTTTTCAGCGTCCGCAAGCATTTCCGCTGGACGCGCGAATTCCTGCGGGAATATTTCCGCAAATGCTTCTTCATCCTCTGCAACGAGCTGATGATCGGCGTAGGCAACATGGTCATCAACATCGTGCTCGGGCGGCAATCGGAGCAGGCAATCGCGGCGACGGCGGTCTTCCGTACGCTGGAGGGCTTTATCATCGGCTTCTTTGCGGGCTTCTCGAACGCGTCGTCGGTGCTGGTCGGCAAGGAGATCGGCGCGGGCAATCTGGACGAGGCGTACGAGCGGGCGAAGCGGCTGATTTTGATGTGCGCAAGCGCAATTCTGCTGGCCTGTCTCTTCCTCATTGCCGTACACGAGCCGCTGCTGCACGCGATGAGCCTACAGGGCGAGTCCTACCGCATCGGCGTAGGGATGCTGCTCATTTACTGCGTTGCGGCGGTAATCCGCATGTCGAACTGGACGCACAACGACACCTTCCGCGCCTCGGGCGACGCGACCTACGGCACCGTTCTCGAGATCTGTTTCATGTATGCGATGGTACTCCCGGCGGTCTGTCTGACCGGCCTGAAGCTCCATGCGCCCTTCCTCGTCATTTTCGCCTGCTGCTACATTGACGAACCCGTTCGGCTCGTTCTCATGCTCCGCCATCTCTACACGGGACGCTGGGTTCGCCCGGTCACGCCGCAGGGGCAGGCGGCGCTGGCAGAGTTCCGGGAGAAACGGGGGTTACGGTAGGGGGACGGTTTTTTTGTGGGGGAGAAAACCCTTCCTTTTGAAAAAGTAAGGGTTTTCTCCCCCACGCCCCCTCTTTCCGAAGGGAAACTGCTTTTCGCCATGAAATTCCCGGGAGAGTTTGAGAGGGCCGCAGCCCTCTCATTTTTAATCATTTTCGGCGACATGTGCGGCGAAAATGCGGGATTTTTGAAGGAGCAAGCGCTTGCGCTTGCGGTCAAAAATCCCTTCCCCGTCCCGCCTTCGCCCGGAAATCCTGCAGGATTTCAGAAGGCGGGTCTCCTTCCGTCAAAAAACGATAGTTTTTTGACGGCTTGATCCGCCCCTCGGAGGGAGGTGCGTGCGGCGTGGGACGGGCAGGTTTGAGCCGCGGCATTTTCTTTGCCGCGGCTTTTTTGGCGGGGTTGGAGCGGTCAAAATCGGATTTTGGCGGATATTTTCGTATATTCGTCCGATTTTGCCCGCTCTTTGTTTGATTTTGGTTCCTTTTTTATAAAACCCATTATGATATAATGTGCCTGATGAAAGCGGCGGCTCGAGACGCTGCTTTGGAACGAATCGACACAGAAAGGACGCAAACTCATGAAAAAGATGCTCTCCATCCTCCTGTCGCTGGCGATGCTCTGCACGCTGCTCGCGGCGCTGCCCGCTTCCGCGGAGGAACAGAAGACCCTGACGCTGGCGTGGAGCCAGTACGACGCGATCACCGAGTTTGGCCCGTGGGAAGAAACTCCCTTCATCAAGGAATGGGAAAAGCAGACCGGCGTTCAGGTGAAGGTTATTCACCCCAACGATTTCTCCGTCTACCTCGCTTCCGGCGAATACGCCGACATCGTTTACTGGACTTGGGCGCGTTATCCCGGCAGCGCCAGCAAGGCGATTGAAGACGGCGTTATTGTGCCGATCGAAGACAAGCTGGAAGAATACGCTCCCGATTATTACAACGTTCTCCACAGCAATCCTGAATGGCTCAAGCAGGCCACCACGCCCGAAGGCCACATCTACGGCTTCAACTTCATCCGCGGCGACCGTCAGCTGCAGACCTCTGCCGGCATCATCGTGCGCACCGACTGGCTCGACGAGCTGGGTCTGGAAATGCCTGAAACCGCCGATGATCTCTACAACGTCCTCGTCGCTTTCCGCGACCAGAAGGGCGCGACCGCTCCGCTGACCGCCGTCTGGCAGTTCATGACCACCCGCGGTCTGGACATGGGCATCTTCACCAGCGCGTTCGGCCTCGTTCGCGGCAGCTACTATCAGGTGGACGGCAAGGTTCACTACGGCTATTCCGAAGAGAACTACAAGGGCGTGCTGGAATATCTCCACAAGCTCTATGAAGAGAACCTCTTCGATCACAACTTCCTCACGCTGGACGACGCGACGATGAAGTCCAACATGCTCAACGGTATCTCCGGTGTGACCGTCGGCTTCGGCGGCAGCGGCATTGGCAACATGCTCACCGCGGCGCGGAGCGCCGGTGATGAAACCTTCGAACTCGGCGGCGCGCCGACTCCCGTTGCCAACAAGGGCGACCGTCCTCTGAGCGGCCAGTACGACAACGCGCTGCAGACCGGCCGCGCGGCGGCGATCAGCACCAGCTGCAAGGACGTCGAAACCGCGATGAAGTTCCTCAACTACTGCTACACCGATGCGGGCTGCATGCTGATGAACTACGGCATCGAAGGTGAAACCTACAACATGGTGGACGGCACGCCCGTTTACACTGATCTGATTACCCACAACCCCGACGGCAAAACCGTCCAGCAGGCGCTTGCGCAGTACACCCTCGGTTGGAGCGAAGGCCCCTTCGTGCAGAAGCTGAGCAGCTATTACGCCTGGGAAGAGCAGAAGCAGGCGCTGCAGGCCTGGTCTGCCAACGATGCTGAAAAGTACATCATCGCCGATATCGCTGTCCCCAGCGAACTGTCCGATGAATACTCCGCCATCTACAGCGAAGTCAACACCTTCGTGCAGGAGCAGACCGTCGCCTTCATCACCGGCGAGCGCTCCCTCGACGAGTTCGACAGCTACCTCGACACCCTCAAGCAGCTGAACATCGACCGCATGATCGAGATCTATCAGATCGCGCTGGACGAGTTCAACGCCCGCTGATTCGCGTCTCTCCCGGAGGTACGGCCATTCCGGTCGTACCTCTCCTTTTACCCGTCCCAAGGAAAGGAGCCATTCAAGCATGACTGAGATTGCAAAGCGCTCTGCGCTTGCAAAACAAAAAAGCTGGACGACCCGGCTGGCGAACGATCTGCGGCAGAACTGGGAAGCCTATCTGCTGGTGGTTCCGGCTTTGATTGTTTTCATCCTCTTCTGCTACAAGCCCATGTACGGCATCATCATCGCCTTTAAGAATTACACCCCCGGCCGCGGCATTCTCGGCAGCAAATGGGTGGGGCTGAAGCATTTTGAGAGCTTTTTCTCCTCCTATTATTTCGGCCGGCTGCTGCGCAATACGCTGACCATCAGCCTGACCTCGATCCTCTTCGGCTTCCCCGCGCCGATTATCTTCGCCCTCCTCCTCAACGAGGTGCGCGCGCAGAAATTCAAGCGCGTCGTGCAGACCGTTACGTATATGCCCCATTTCATTTCGCTCGTCGTTATCTGCTCGCTCATTCGCATGTTCACGGCGGAAAACGGGCTGATCGTGACGATTCTCTCGGTTTTCGGCTTCGAGCCGGTAAGCCTTTTGAGCAAGTCGCAGTATTTCGTGCCGATTTACGTGCTTTCGAGCATCTGGCAGGGCTTCGGCTGGGATTCGATCATCTATCTTTCCGCCCTGACGGCGATCGACCCCGGCCTGTACGAAGCCGCGACGATTGACGGCGCGAACCGCTGGAAGCAGACGCTGCACGTCACGCTCCCCGGCATTTCGCAGACGATCATCATCCTGCTCATCCTCCGCATGGGCTCGATCATGAGCGTGGGCTATGAGAAGATCATCCTGCTCTATAACCCCGGCATCTACGAAACCTCGGACGTGATTTCCACCTTCGTCTACCGCAAGGGCCTCGAGGATTTCCAGTGGAGCTATTCGACGGCCGTGGGCGTGTTCAACTCGGTTGTCAATTTCCTGGTCGTTTTTCTCTTCAATCGCCTCAGCCGCAAGGTCAGCGACGTAAGCCTGTGGTAAGGCGGCAGAAAGGGGAGAGAAAGAAATGAAAATCAAAACCTCAAAGGGGTATCGCGTTTTTACCGCGTTTAACACGCTGCTGATGGTGCTGCTGCTGATCATCACGGCGTATCCGATTTACTATTGCGTCGTCGCCTCCTTCAGCGACCCGACGATGCTGGAAAAGGCGGCGGGAAAGATCCTGCTGTTGCCGTTCCGACCGCTGACGGTCGGCGCATACGGCAAGGTGCTCAGCCACAGGCTGTTCCTCACCGGCTGCCGCAACACGCTGTTTATTCTCGTCGTCGGCACGACGCTGAACATGGTGCTCACGATCATGGCGGGCTACGGTCTTTCCCGTAAGGGGCTGATGCTCAACCCGGTTTTCACGTTCCTGATCGTGTTCACGATGTATTTTTCGGGCGGGCTGGTGCCCGGCTATCTGAATATCCGCGACCTCGGCCTGCTGGATACGATCTGGGCGCTGATTCTGCCCGGCGCTGTCAGCGCCTATAACCTGATCATCATGCGCACGGCGTTTGCGAGCATTCCGGACAGCCTGATTGAATCCGCGCAGCTCGACGGCGCGCGGCACCCGGTCATCCTGCTGCGAATCGCCATGCCGCTCACCGTTCCGACGATTGCGGTGCTGATTCTCTATTACGCCGTCGGCCACTGGAACGCGTGGTTTAACGCGTCGATTTACCTGCTCGACAGCAACCTCTACCCGCTGCAGCTGGTCATGCGCAATATCCTCAATTCCGCCAACGCTTCCATGCTTGGCGACGTGGACGCGAGCGATCAGGCGCGGTATGTGGAACTGATCAAGTATGCGCTGATCGTCGTCTCGACGGTGCCGATACTGATCCTGTATCCGTTCCTGCAGAAGTATTTCGTCAAGGGCGTGATGATCGGCGCGGTGAAGGGATAAAAAATAAGGCGGAGACTCGCTGAGGAGTCTCCGCTTTTTTGTAGAGCAACGATTAATAATAGGGGTAATAGTAGGGGTAGTAATAGTAGTACGGCGCTTTGAGCGTGGAAGCCCAGTCAAGATATTCCTGCCAGGTCTGGAAGTAAATGGTCTGGACGTAGTTGCCGCTGGCGTCGTAGCAGTTAAAGGCCGGAATCCACGGCCGGTAGCACGGCTGCGCGGGATTGACCGGCGCATACGCGTTGGGGTTCGTGACGGACAGGTAGCTGTTGTTCATATAGCCCGTATAGCCGCCGACGGAAACGTACGCCCACGCGCCCTGCGTGGCGTAGATTTCCACCTGCGTGCCGCGCGGGAAGCTGCGGACGACGGAATAGCCCGTGCCGGGGCCCTGACGCAGGTTCAGGCCGGAGGTCTGCGTGGTGACGTAAGCGGTGGTCGCGAAGGCGAGCGTCGGCAGGAGCAGCGCGGCGAGCAGCAGCGTGACAAGAGCGATGCGGAAGCGATTCGACTTCATGATTCCAACCTCCCTTTCAAATTTCACCGGGGAAAATTCAGGTTACTGATCCTGGAAGGGGCCGGGGCCGTACGGCGGCCAGAGCGGCTTGTCTTCCTCGCGGATTTTGATATCCTCCCACGGATACCACGTGCCGGAGAGCGGGCCCCACAGGCCCGGGCGGCTACCGACGGGCAGGCCGTTCGCGCCGATCGGGTACCAGTTGCCGTTGACGTTGACATAGCGCACGCAGTCCACATACACGCCGCCGGGGACGGCGGGCGCGGTGGCGCTCAGATACGCGGCGCTCATATAGCCGTAGCAGCCGCCGACGTAAACGTACGCCCACGAACCGTCCGTGGAGAGCACCTCAACCTGCGTGCCCTTGGAAAAGCTGCGGATGACGGAATAGCCCGTCCCGGGGCCCTGACGCATGTTCAGGCCGCTGCTTTTTGTGGCGACGTATGCGGGCGAGGCGCTTGCCAGCGCGGGCGCGAGCAGCGCCAGCAGCAGCGCGAGCACGAGCGCCGTGCGCGCGGTTTTACGCGTGATCGGTTTCATTTTCTCTTCCCTCCGTTTTGCTGGGTTTTGTTCTTCTCTATGTCTGGTTCGTGTATATTATACCCTTTTCAGCGGCGGGGGACAATCGTTTTTTGATAAAAAAGGGCTTATTTGCATAAAATGTATCTGAAAAATGTCCTGAGACTCCCGCTTTGCGTCTTTTCGCCGTTGCGAAACGGACAAAAAAGGACGCATCGGATGGTTTTCCATCCGATGCGCCCGGAAAGCGCTTGCTTTTGCGAAATTACTTGATTTCGACCTTCGCGCCGACTTCTTCGAACATCTTCTTGATCTTCTCGGCTTCTTCCTTGGAGACGCCTTCCTTGATGGCCTTGGGGGCCGCTTCGACGAGCTCCTTGGCTTCCTTCAGGCCCAGACCGGAAACGACTTCGCGGACGGCCTTGATGACCTTGATCTTCTCGGCGCCGACGTCGGTCAGCACAACGTCGAACTCGGTCTTTTCTTCGGCGGCAGCAGCGGCGCCAGCGGCGGGGCCGGCAGCAACGGCGACGGGGGCGGCGGCGGAAACGCCGAACTTCTCTTCCAGAGCCTTGACCAGATCGGCCAGCTCAAGCACGGTCATCGATTCGATGGCGGCAATGAGTTCTTCCTTATTCATGGATAAACCTCCATTATTATTTGATAAATCGTTTTTGTTTGGCGGTTAAGCGCTCAGGCGCTCACTCGCCTTCCTTCTGCTTGCGGATGGAATCCAGCACGTAAAGCACGGAACGGAGCATCGCGGCGAGGACGCCGACGATCATCGAACCCTTGCTCGGCAGCGAGGCCAGCGCCTTGACGCCTTCCGGATCGATCACCTTGCCCTCGACGACGCCGGCCTTGATTTCCAGATGTTCGCACTTGGTCTTGGTGATGAAGTCGGTGATGACCTTGGCGGGAGCCACCGGATCATCATAACCGAACGCGAACGCGTTCGGGCCGGTCAGCACGTGATCGAGGCCATTCTCGCCCAGTTCGTCCGCAACGCGCTGCACCAGCGTGTTCTTGAGAACGACGTATTCCACGCCGGCCTCACGGAACTGCTTACGCAGAGCAGTCACCTGCTCGACGTTGATTCCGCGGTAATCGATGACGACGATGCCCTGCGCCTTTTCAAAGCGCTCTTTGATCTCGGCAACCTTTTGCTCTTTGAGCTCACGACTCTTCGACAAAATAAATTTCCTCCTTCCTTCCAGGATCGCGCCTGAAAGAAAAACCCCTGCGCTTGGGCGCAAGGGCGTGGAAATATCAACGCTGCTTGACGCCTCGGCGGGCAAGCATTATACGGCCGAAGCCGAACCCGCTGTCTCTGGCACAGGTTCCTTTCAGAACCTTGGAGATTATAGCAAATCAAAACATACTTGTCAATTCTTTTTTTTCTTGATATACTGAACGGGCCATGATTATTTTGACTGCAACGGAAATTAAAAAATCCTTCGGACTCAACGAGGTGCTCCGCGGCGCGTCGCTGACGCTGCAGACAGGGCGCTGCATGGGCCTTGTGGGCGCGAACGGCTGCGGCAAGAGCACGTTTCTGCGCATCCTCGCCGGCCGCGAGCATCAGGACGGCGGCACGATCGCCGTCGCAAAGGGCGTAAAGCTCGGCTATCTGGCCCAGCAGGCGGAAATCGAGCCGGGGCTTACGGTCTGGGGCGTGCTGGAGAAGGTGTTCGAGCCGGTCTTCGAGATGGAGGCGCGCATGCGCCGCATAGAAGAAGAAATGGCCGAAAAGCACGAGGATCCGGCGGCGCTGGAGCGCCTGGGACGGCAATACGCCGCGCTGACGGACGCGTTTGAGGAGGCAGGCGGCTACGCGTGGCGCTCGTCCGTTTCGGGCGTGCTGGCGGGCCTTGCTTTCCCGCGCGCGCAGTGGGAGCAGGACGCTTCGCTCCTCTCCGGCGGCGAACAGACGCGCCTGTGCCTGGGCAGGATGCTGCTGCAGAAGCCCGACCTGCTCATGCTCGACGAGCCGACGAACCATCTCGATCTGGCCAGCCTGCAATGGCTTGAGGAATACCTCAAGGCCTATAAGGGCGCGATTATTATCGTCTCGCACGACCGCTACTTCCTCGACGCGGTCTGTACCGACATTGCCGAAATGTTCCTCGGCCGCATCGAGCAGTACGAGGGCAACTATACGCGCTATCAGCGCCTGCGCACGGAACGGTTTGAGGCGCGCCAGCGCGCGTTCGACGCGCAGCAGAAGGAAATCGCGCATCAGCAGGCGGTCATCGACCGGCTCAAGAGCTTCAACCGCGAAAAATCGCTCAAGCGCGCGCGTTCGCGCGAAAAGGTGCTCGACAAGATGGAGCTGCTCGAGCGCCCGCAGGAGGAAAAGCAGGTGCGTTTCTCCTTCGACGCGCGCCGCCGCACGGGCGACGATGTGCTCATCGTCAAGGATCTCGCCAAGGGCTTCGACGGCCGCACGCTGTTCGAGCATTTCGATCTGCACCTGCGCGCGGGCGACCGCGCCGTGCTCATCGGCCCCAACGGCGTGGGCAAATCGACGCTTCTGCGGCTGATCGTCAAGGAGCAGAAGGCCGACGACGGCACCATCCGCTACGGCGCGAACGTCGATATCGGCTACTACGACCAGCAGCAGACCGGCCTGCACGCGGACAAGACGGTGCTGGACGAGCTGTGGGACCGCTTCCCGCAGATGGAGCAGAGCGAGCTGCGCAGCGTGCTGGGCTGCTTCCTGTTCACGGGCGACGATGTGTTCCAGCCGATCCGCACGCTTTCGGGCGGCGAGAAAGGGCGCGTCGCGCTGACGCGGCTGATGCTGGAGAAGGACAACTTCCTCCTCCTCGACGAACCGACGAACCACCTCGATATGGACTCGCGCGAGGTGCTCGAAGGCGCGCTGGACGATTTTCCGGGCACGATTCTCGCCGTTTCGCACGACCGGTACTTCATCAACCGCATCGCTACGCGCATCATCGAGATGCGTCCGGACGGCGTGAAGTTCTATCTGGGCAACTACGACGATTATCTTGAAAAAAAGCGCCGCGAGGCCGAGGGGATCGAAGAGCGCGCGCCGGGCGTAACGCGGACGGCGCTGGAAAAGGAGAAAAAGCGCGACCGCCAGGCCCGCGAGGCCGATAAACAGGAGAAGGCACGCATCGCCGCGGTCGAGAAGGAAATCGCCGATCTGGAGGCGAAAATCGCCGAACTGGAGGCGCAGTCCGCGCAGCCGGAGGTATACGCAAGCCCCGACAAGGCGAAGGAAAACGCGCTGGCGCTGCGGCAGGCGCGCGAAGCGCTCGAGGAGAAATACGATCTCTGGGCGGAACTGAGCGAATAGATCGCAGGGGAGGGAAAACGATGGATCAGCTTCGCGAAATCGACGAGGCCGTACGCGCGGCGGACGACGCGCTGGCATATCTGCGCCGCGCGGCGCGGAGCCTTGGCAGCGCGCGCAATTACGGCGTGTGGGATATTCTGGGCGGCGGGCTTATCGTTACGATGCTCAAGCACAGCCAGCTCGACAAGGCGCGCGTGGAGATGGAAAACGCGCGCGACGCGATGCGGCGCTTTTCCGACGAGCTGCGCGACGTGGAAGCGCTGCCGGACGTGGAACTGGATATCGGCGACTTCCTGACGCTGGCGGATTATTTCTTCGACGGCTTTCTTGCCGACGTGATGGTGCAGGGGCGCATCCGTCAGGCGCAGGAGCAGGTGGCGCGGGCAATCCGGCAGGTGGAGAGAATCCGCGATAAGCTGGTAGATCTGCGATGAATTTAGTACGCGCAAAGCGCGCCTGAACGCACGCACGGGGAATGCGCGGCATATTTACATTGCGAAAAGCAGCGCATATTAGGGTGTATCTGAAAAATTCCCTGAGACTCCATCTCGGCGCCTTTTCCGCCATTTCTGCGTCGGAAAACCTCGATTTAGCCCCGCTAAACCTTCGGTTTTCCTCCTTGAACTGACGAAAAATCCGCTCGAGCTGTCGTCTCTTCCTTTTTCAGATACACCCTAAGGAAACGATTAAAAGCGGGGCGCGCGCTCCGCTTTTTTTTGCATTGCAAAATCCATAAAAAACTGTTACGATAAAAGAAAAACCGGAAAGGATGAATTGACTTATGAAAATCGGCGCTCAGTTGTATACGGTTCGTACATTCTGCCAGACGGAAAAGGACCTGGGGCGGACGCTGGAAGCCATCGCGAAGATGGGCTACGAAGAAGTTCAGATTTCCGCCATCGGTCCCATCCCGGCCAGGCGTGTGCGCGCGCTGTGCGACGCGAACGGCCTGAAGATCGTTCTGACGCATAACCCCGAGCAGAAGTTCACCGACGCGATCGATACCCTGATCGAAGACCATCAGACCTACGGCTGCAAATACGTCGGCCTGAGCATGATGAGCGAGAAGTATCGCTGCGAAGGCTGGCTCGAGCATTTCGTCGAGGACTTCATGCCCGCCGCCGAAAAGCTGCACGAGGCCGGCATGCACTTTATGTATCATAACCACGCCTACGAGTTCCAGCGCATGGCCGACGGCCGTCAGGTGATGGACGCGCTGCTCGACGCGTTCCCGGCCGAGCTGATGGGCGTGATCGCCGATACGTACTGGATCCAGTACGCCGGCATGGACGTGAACAAGTGGCTGCGCGATCACGCCGACCGTCTGCCCTGCGTCCATTTCAAGGACCTCAAGCCGGAGCTGTTCGAAATCCGCATGGCCGCTGTGGGTCAGGGCAACATCAACTTCCCCGACATCATCGAGACCCTGCGCCACAACGGCGTGACCGAGCACGTGCTCGTCGAGCAGGATAACTGCTACGGCGCGTCCCCGTTCGCCTGCCTCAAGCAGAGCTACGACTATCTGTCCAAGCGCATCTGAGAAAACTATAAACCCGGGAGGATCTTATGTTTCGGGTAGGAATCGTGGGCTGCGGCGGTATCGCGCAGGTACATGGCGCCGTGCTGGAAGCGCTGGAAGGCGTTCAGCTCGTCGCGTGCGCGGATATCATCGCCGAAAGAGCCGAAAAAATGGCGGCGAAATACGGCTGCAAGCCATATGCGTCGCTGGAGGAAATGCTGGAGAACGAGAAACTCGATTCTCTGCATATCTGCACGCCGCACGCGCTGCACACCCCCATGGCCTGCATGGCCGCGGAAAAGGGGATTGCGGTGTTCACCGAAAAGCCGCCCGTCGTCTCGCGCGAACAGTGGGCGCAGCTGAAGGAAGCGGCCGAAAAGGTGCCGCTGGGCGTTTGCCTGCAGAACCGGTATAATCCGCCCGTCGTGGCGGCCAGGCGGCTGCTCGCCTCGGGCGAGATGGGCAAGACGCTGGGCGCGCGCGGCTTCGCCACCTGGCATCGCGACGAGGCGTACTACGCCGCGGGCCCCTGGCGCGCGAACTGGGCGACCGCCGGCGGCGGCGCGCTGATCAACCAGACCGTGCATACGCTCGACCTGGTGCTGCAGTTCCTGGGCACGGCCGATACGGTCGAATCCTACATGACCGATCATCACCTGCGGGGGACGATCGAAGTCGAGGATACCGTTGAGGCGTATCTCAGAAGCGGCGAAAAGACCGGCCTGTTCTTCGCATCCACCGCTTATCCGGTGGACGCGCCCGTGCTTGTCGAAATCCAGACCGAGAAGGGCTTCCTGCGCATCGAAAACGACACGCTGGAAATCCATCGCGGCGGCGAGGTCGAGCGCCGGCGGTTTGAAATGCCCACGCCGCTGGGCAAGAGCTACTGGGGCAGCGGCCATTTCGCCTGCATCCGGGATTTCTATGACTCCATCACCGAAAAGCGGCCGTTCATGAACAGCCTCGCCGGTGCGGAGAATACAATCGAGGTCATGCTGCGTATTTACGAGCGCGGCCGCGAGCAGATGAAGCAAATGAAGTAAAGGAAAGAAACGTCATGAGAATTTTTGCTTTTGCCGACGAAGCGTCTCCGTCCATCGACCTGCAGATCGCCGCGATGAAGCGCAACGGCCTGCAGGGCCTGGAAATCCGCAATGTGGACGGTGAGAACGTTTCCAACATTTCGCTGGAAAAGGCGAAAGAAGTGCTTGGCAAGATGAAGGACGCGGGACTCGTCGTCTGGTCCATCGGTTCGCCGATCGGCAAGATCGATATCGAGAAGGACGATTATCCGGCGCATCTGGAAAAGCTCCGCCACACGATCGAAATCGCGCAGGCGCTGGAGAGTGAAAATATCCGCCTCTTTTCCTTCTACATCCCCAAGGATAAAAAGCCTGAAGACTTCCGCCAGCAGGTAATCGACCGCATGGGCGAGATGGCCCGCATCGCCGAGGGCAGCGGCGTAACGCTCTGCCATGAGAACGAGAAGGGCATCTACGGCGACAACGCCGCGCGCTGCGCGGAAATCCTCGCCGCCGTCCCGCAGCTTGCGGGCATCTTCGACCCGGCCAACTTCATCCAGTGCGGGCAGGAAACCCTTTCCGCCTGGGAGATGCTTGCGCCGCGCATCCGCTACCTGCACATCAAGGACGCGACGGCGGAAGGCCACGTCGTGCCCGCCGGCAGCGGTATCGGCAATCTGCGCCGCATCGTGCCGGAGTTCATCAAAAACGGCGGCGACGCCGCCACGATCGAGCCGCATCTGACCGTCTTCAAGGGGCTGGAAGCGCTCGAAAAGGATCAGAAGACCGAAATTCCGGCCTTCCAGTACGAAAGCAGCGACGCGGCGTTCGACGCGGCGTGCGGCGCTTTCAAAGAAATTCTGCGTGAAAGCGGGGAGAGTGTAAAATGAGCAAGGTTCGTCTTGGTATCATCGGCGCAGGCAACATGGGTTCCGGCCACATCAGGAACATTCTGGCGGGCAAGTGCCCGGAGATCGAAGTCGTCGCCGTTGCGGATCGCCGCGAATCCCGCCGCGAAGCGGCGCATGAGCAGCTGCCCGAAGCGAAGATCTTCAACGAAGGCAGCGAGCTGATCGCTTCCGGCGTTGCCGAAGCGGTGCTGATCGCTACGCCGCATTATCAGCATCCCGTCCTGGCTATCGACGCGTTCAAGCACGGCCTGCACGTCATGTGCGAAAAGCCCGCGGGCGTGTACACCCTGCAGGTGCGCGAGATGATCGCCGAAGCGGACAAGCATCCGGAGCTGACCTTCGGCATGATGTTCAACCAGCGTACCAACTGCGTCTATCGCAAGATCAAGGAAATGATCGACGCGGGCGAGCTGGGCGAGCTCAAGCGCATGAGCTGGCTGATCACCGACTGGTACCGCACGCAGAGCTATTACGATTCCGGCGCGTGGCGCGCCACCTGGACCGGCGAGGGCGGCGGCGTGCTGCTGAACCAGTGCCCGCACCAGCTGGACCTGCTGACCTGGCTTTGCGGCGTGCCGACGAAGGTTCGCGCGTTCTGCCATGAAGGCAAGTGGCACGATATCGAGGTCGAAGACGATGTGACCGCGTATCTCGAGTTTGCCAACGGCATGACCGGCGTGTTCGTCACCACCACGGGCGACGCCCCCGGCACGAACCGTCTGGAAATCAGCGGCACGAAGGGCAAGCTGGTCTGTGAGCACGACACGATCACCTTTGACAAGCTGGGCGCGGACGAGCGCGAATGGTGCAAGACCTGCGAGCAGGGCTTCCAGAAGCCGCCGGTCGAGCGCGTCGAAGTGGAAACCGACGGGCAGAACATCCAGCATCCGGCGGTGCTGAACGCGTTTGCGGCGCACATCCTGCGCGGCGAGCCGCTGGTTGCGGACGGCCGCGAGGGCATCAAGGGCCTGACGCTGTCCAACGCGATGCACCTGTCCAGCTGGCTGGAAAAGGTTGTGGACGTGCCGTTCGACGAGAAGCTGTTCTACGACATGCTGATGGAAAAGTGCAAGCATTCCCGCCGCAAGGAAGAGACGGACGTGACCTTCTCGACCGAGGGAACGTACTGAGAAACGGGTTTGAGATTTTTAGCCGCGCTTTGCGCGGCTTTTTTATTGCGCTGCGTGGCGGGGAAAAGAAATCCCCTCTCGGGTGAGAGGGGAGAAGGAACTGAAAGAAGGATAATGTTTATCTCACTCGGGTTTCATGAGAAATGCCGACCAACACAGCGGGATCTCCTTCTGGTTGACCGTATTTACAGGTGGGGCACCTCCAGCCAAAGTAGCCCCAACGTTCCGTAACAGAACAGTCGACATGAATTGTGCATTCATAGTGCACAGTGTAACCCTCTACAACTGCCCATTCGGTTGGACCAGGATAGGTACATTCAGGGTTGTCAGCCGCACAGGCAAGCGCGACGGAAGCGGTGAGAACGGCGATGAGCGTGATCAGGATAAAAGATTTCTTCATTTGAAATATCCTCCTTTTATCGAGCCGTAATTTCAACGTCGGGCAGCATTTCCTCAAGTGCGGTTCTTGTCTCTTTACTGATATCGTGAATGGCGAGCTTTTTCAGCTGCATGGATTGAAGCGGAGTGAAGTCGGTGATGTTTTTTCCGCTCAGGTAAAGATATTCCAGCCTTGGTGCGGCTTTCGCAAGGCTGGCAAGCGCTGCGTTGTCCGGACTGCAGCTTAGCACAACCCAGTACAGGTCGGGCTGCTCCGACAGCCAGGAGAAGTCCATCGGCTGGTCGTCGTACAGCTTTACCTGCAGCCGCCGCAGTTTGCGCGTCGCCATGGTGGAAAGCTCGTCCGTCGTGACGCTGCAGGAATAGAGCGCGAAGTATTCCAGGTTCGGCCAGCTTTCCAGCAGCGGCCGCACCTCCTCCTCGCGCAGCGGGAGCGTTACGGTGCGCATGCTCTTTTGCGATTGGAGCGGCATGAAGTCGGTCGCGGTGTTTGCGGCGCGGCTGAACAGGTCGATGACTTCGAGGCTGTCGTGCCCTTCGATCGGCGTAAAATCGAGGTTTTCGACGATGCCCCGAATCCGCAGCGAGCGAAGGTTGGGAAGCTCCATCGCCGGCGCAATGGTCAGCACCACGCCGTTGATAGTCAGACGCTGTAGGGACGTCAGGCCGCGCAGCGGCTCAAGGTTAAATTTGGTCTTGGCGTTGGCGGTTAGCGAGAGCCCTTCCAGGTTTTTGCATTTCGCCAGGTCGTTCAGGGTGGTGACGCCGTTTTTATGGCAACCCAAAGAAGTCAGGGTTTCCAGCTGGTCGGTCGTTACGGGCTCGTCCGGGGAAACGCCAAGCGCCTCGCGGATCACGCTTTCAATCACGGGATCCTCGAAGGCGACCGGTTCCGCCATGGCGCATGCGCCGAGCAGGATGCAAAGCGCCAGCAGCAGGCAGAGGGATGCGCGTAGAATTCTCATGGCTTTTCCTCTCCTTGTCCGTTTTATTAACCCGGTGCCACTTTCCAGTTTTTTCCAGTTCCTTACAGTAATAAGACGAAGGACAGACGGAATTGGTTGCGTGCAAAATCAAAAAAATGGAAAAATTTTAAGAGGTTTAGTACAAACATGGTTTTTTTCAGGTGGGGGCGCCGGATTGTCTGCGCTGCGCGAACATTGCGCGTTTCTTTATGCGCCTGTGGGCGCGTGGGTTAGGGCTACGTTAGGGGCGCTGCCCCTAAGACCCTGCCAGGGAACTGAGTTCCCTGCGCGGTGCTCAATCGTCGCGCTTCGCCCTATCGGGCGCATCGCTCGTTTCGCACCGCACCTCCAGGTCGCTGTTTCGGCCACTGGCCGCGCTCCCTTCCGGTGCCTCCCGGTTTTTACTCAAAACCATGCAACCCCGCCAGCTCGTCCGCGCTTCGCGCGAACATTGCGCGTTTCTTTTTGCGGCCACGGGCCGCGTGGACTAGGGTTACGTTAGGGGCGCTGCCCCTAAGACCCTGCCAGGGAACTGAGTTCCCTGGACCTTCCACCTCAACTCAAAACCATGCGGCATTTCCGGCAGGAACCCCCCTCATCTTTGCCGAATTTTTCCTCCAACAAATTCGCAAGGAGGCTCTCCTCATGCAAAAGCTCTGGTATGCCCGGCCTGCCGCCGCCTGGTCGGAAGCGCTCCCGATCGGCAATGGTTCTCTCGGCGCGATGCTCTTCGGCGGCTCGACGCACGAGCGTATCGCCCTCAACGAAGACACCTTCTGGTCCGGTCATCCCCACGATATGAACCGTCCCGGCGCGGCCGAAGCATGGCGCGAAGCGCGCGCGCTTGCGCTCTCCGGCCGTCTGCACGAAGCGCAGACGCTTCTCGAAGCCAAAGCGCAGGGCAGCTACACCGAAAACTATCTCCCTGTCGGCGATCTGCTGCTCAATCAGCCCGGCGCGGAGGAGGCGTATACGCTCCGCGAGCTGAACCTTGAAACGGCCGTGCATCGCACGGAATACCGCATTGGCGGCGTTTCCTTCCTGCGCGAAGCGTTTGTGTCGCATCCGGGGCGCGCGCTTTTCCTCCGGCTCACGGCGGACAGGCCGGGCGCGATTAACGTGACGCTGCGCCTGCAAAGTCAGCTCGAGCACGTGATTCGCTCCAAAACGAATCTGCTCACGATGGATCTGCGCGCGCCGTCGCACTCCGATCCGTTGTATCACTCCACGGCCGATCCCGTCGTTTATTCCGACGTTCCCGCCGAGCAGGGCATGCGCTGCCGCGTTCAGCTGGCCGTTACGCTCACGGGCGGTTCGCTTGAATCGGACGGCGGCGCGCTCGTCGTCCGCGGCGCGGACGCGCTGGAGCTTCGGCTCGTCATCCGCACCAGCTTCAACGGTTTCAACCGTTCACCCGAAACGGATGGGCTGGACGAAAAGGCGCTTTGCGCCGCCGATCTGAAAACGGCGCTCTCCCGTGCCTTCGACGAAGCGCTTGCCGAGCATATCGCCGATTATCAGCGCTTCTGGTCGCGCGTTTCCCTCGTGCTGGAGGGCGGCGCGTACGACGCGCTTCCCACGGACGAACGGCTGCGCCGCCGCGCGGCGGACGATTTCGCGCTCGACGCGCTGCTGTTTGATTTCGGGCGTTATCTGCTCATCGCCAGCTCCCGCCCCGGCTCGCAGGCGACGAACCTGCAGGGCATCTGGAACCAGGAGGTTCGCCCGCCGTGGAGCAGCAACTACACCGTCAACATCAACACGGAAATGAACTACTGGGCCGCGCAGCGCGTTGCGCTGCCGGAAATGTGCGAGCCGCTTTTCTCGCTTATCGACGATCTGTGCGTGCGCGGGCAGGAAACGGCGCGCGTGCATTACGGCGCACGCGGCGCGGTTTCGCATCACAACACCGACCTCTGGCGGCTGACGAACCCCGTCGGCGAACAGAACAAGGGCTCGGCGGGCTACGCCTTCTGGCCGATGTCGCTGGCGTGGCTTTGCCGCAGCATGGCCGAGCACTGGCGCTTCAGCGGCGACACGGCGTTCCTGCGCGACCGCGCGCTGCCGGACGCGCGGCAGGAGCTGCGCTTTCTGCTCGATGCGTCCGCCTGCGACGAGGACGGCTATCTCACCATCGCCCCGGCGACCTCGCCGGAAAACAGCTTCTACTATGAGGGCGCGCGCTGCAACGTTGCCCGCCGCGCGACGATGACGACCGAGATTTTCCGCGAACTGGCGGCGTTTTATCTCGAAGCGCTCTCCGCGCTCGGTCTGGACGAGCCGATGGCGGCCGAGGCGCGCGAAGCGCTGCAAAAACTCGCGCCGCTCGCCGTGGGCAGCCACGGACAGGCGCTGGAATGGGAGCGCGAATACGAAGAATGCGAGCCGCACCATCGCCACGTTTCGCACCTGTACGGGCTGTATCCGGGACAGCGTATCCTGCCCGGAACGCCCGACGCGGAGGCCTGCCGCCGCTCGCTTGAACTGCGCGGCGACGACGGCACCGGCTGGAGCCTCGCCTGGAAAACCGCGCTCTGGGCGCGCCTGGGCGACGGCGACCATGCCCTTCGCCTGCTGCATCGCCAGCTGGAGGTTGTCGACCCCAACGCCGTCACCAATGTTACGCACGGCGGCAGCTATATCAGCCTGCTCTGCGCGCACCCGCCCTTCCAGATCGACGGCAATTTCGGCATCTGCGCCGCCGCTGGCGAGATGCTGGTGCAGACGCGCGGCGGCGAACTGCTGCTTGGCCCGGCCCTTCCGCACGACTGGAACGGTTCTGTGCGCGGTCTGCGCGCCGAGGGCGGCGTGACGGTCGATCTTTCCTTCCGCGCAGGGCGCGTGACGAAGGCCGTCCTGCGCACCGCCGGCCCCTGCGCGTTCGTCGTGCACGCGAACGGCGAGTCCCGGCGCGTTGAGAGCGACGGGCTGAAGGCGATAGAAATCGAGATGTAAAGAAAAAGTAAATCCGCGGCGGATATTCTCATAAGATCCGCCGCGGATTTCGTTTGCCTGCAGTTTGATTTTATTCCACCCTGATCCCGCTGCCCTCTTCCCGCACCCGGTAGAACACCGGACGCTCTTCGTTCGTCCTGTTCGGGCTGTGCAGAGAAAGATACATCGCGCCGTCCAGCGAGCGGAAGAGCATCCCGTGCCCGCCGTCCTGCCAGAAAAGCGGCTCCTCCTGCGTGAAGCGGCCGTCGATTTCGCCGTTGTCGGAGACGGCGAGCGCTTCGGTGTACCCGCTTTCGGAAAAGCTGGCCCACAGGCATGCGAGCCCGCCGTTTTCAAGCCGCCACAGGAACGGGCCGTCCGTCACGTAGCCGCGCACAATCTGCTTATCGCCGGTCTTGTCGCCGACGGGCGCGCCGGCCGCGCCTTCGATCTGCCTGCACCATTTCGCGTCCGTTGCGCGGAAGAGCACAAAAGGTTCGCCCGCCGCGGCGCGCAGGTCGTCCGTCAGCGGCATCGCGCAGACCGTGCCGTCGCCGATCTGCACCCATTCGTGGCAGAAAACCATGTACGGCCTGCCCGCGCGGCTGACGTAGAACGTCCCGTCGAGACATTCCCAGTCCGCGGGCGTGACGCGGCCGTCCGAATGCGGACGGAACGGCCCCATCGGGCTATCCGCGGCGAGAATCGCCGTCCCGCGGCAGACGGACGGGTTCTTGAAGCTGGCGAACATGTAGAACCGGCCCTGCCATTGATGCACCTCGGGCGCCCAGTAATCGCGATCCGCCCAGAAGCTGCCGTCGTTGTGAAAGCACTCGAACGGGCCGTCCCAGTTTTCAAGATCCGTGCCCACGTATACGTCGAAACCGCTCGCCGGCCCCCAGCAGGTTTCGCCGCGCGTGCCGTAAAGGTAATACTTGCCTTCGTGCACCAGCACGAACGGGTCGCGGATATGGATTTCGCTGCGTTTCATTCCGTACGTCTCCTTTGGCGTGATGATGTGCTTTTTTATTTCCGCGCAGGGCGCGGAAACTCCTGCCGCGCGGCGTTGACAAGCGCGGCGCTTTGTGCTATTTTATCCGCAACCTGACAAGAAGAGCGCGCTCTGACGGAAAGGGAAACAAACCGCCTTTTTCTGCCGTACCGGCTCTTTTCAGGTACGGTTTTTTTTATTTTCCGTAAATCGCGAAGGAGGAATGAAGCATGCAGACCCGCGTCGCCGTAATGGCCATTGTTGTGGAATCGCCCGATTCCGTTGAAAAACTGAACGCAACGCTGCACGAGTATTCGGATTATATCATCGGCCGGATGGGTATCCCTTATAAGAAGCGCGGCGTGAATATCGTTTCCATCGCGCTGGACGCGCCGCAGGACGCGATTTCCGCGCTGGCGGGACGGCTGGGGAACATCCGCGGACAGAGCGTCAAGACGGCCTACTCAAACCTTGCGGAAGAAGCATAAAAGGGGGATTCCTATGAGCCTGAACAGTCAGGTTTCGGCCGACCGGCCGCATATCGCGTTTTTCGGCCTGCGCAACGCGGGCAAATCGAGCCTCGTCAACGCAGTGACGGGGCAGAAGCTCTCGCTCGTTTCCGAGATTAAGGGCACGACGACCGATCCGGTGCAGAAGGCGATGGAGATTCTGCCGCTCGGTCCCGTGGTGATCATCGATACGCCCGGCATGGACGACGAGGGAGAACTGGGCGAGATGCGCGTCGCACGCGCCCGGCAGGTGCTTTCGCGGACGGATCTCGCCGTGCTCGTCGTCGACGCGGCGCGCGGGGTGCAGCCGGAGGACGCGGCGCTGTGCGCCCTGTTCGACGCGCGAAAAGTTCCGTATCTCGTCGCGCTGAATAAGTGCGACCTGCTGGAGACGCTCCCCGGGGCGAAGGAACGGGAAATCTATGTCAGCGCGCAGCGCGGAGATAACGTACACCAGCTGCGCGAGGCCATTGCGGCGGTGATTCGTCAGCCAAAGCCGGAGCGGAAAATTATCGGCGACCTGCTGCAGCCGAACGACGTCGTGCTGCTCGTTACGCCGATCGATTCCGCCGCGCCCAAGGGCCGGCTCATCCTCCCGCAGCAGCAGACCATTCGCGATATCCTCGACCATGACGCTGTCAGCATGGTCGTGCAGGTGCCGCAGATTCGGACGGCTCTCGCCGCGCTGGGGCGCGTCCCGCGGCTGGTGGTCACGGATTCGCAGGCGTTTGAAGAAGTGAGCCGCATTGTGCCGGAGGAAATTCCGCTGACGTCGTTTTCGATCCTGTTCGCGCGGTATAAGGGCGGGCTGGAGGCGGCCGTTCGCGGCGCAAAGGCGCTCGATACGCTGCGCGACGGGGATACGGTGCTGATTTCGGAGGGATGTACGCATCACCGGCAGTGCGAGGATATCGGGACGGTGAAGCTGCCCGGCTGGATCGAAGGGTATACGGGCAGGAAGGGGCTGAAGTTCCGATGCACGTCGGGCGGAGAGTTCCCGGAGGAGATGACGGGGGTTTCGCTGGTTGTGCATTGCGGCGGATGCATGCTCAATGAGCGGGAGATGAAATCGCGCGCCGCGCGGGCGAAAGAAGCGGGCGTGCCGATGACGAATTACGGGATCGCGATTGCGAAGATGAAGGGAATTCTGGATCGGGCGGTTCGGCCGGTCCTGTAAAAGTAACGCAAGCACAGGGCAAAAGGCGGGAGGTGCAGGAACCTCAGGTTCCTGCCGGGGTATTAGGGGCGGAGCCCCTAACGTAGCCCTAACCCGCGCGCCCGCAGGCGCACAAAGAAACGCGCAATGTTCGCGCGGAACGCGCGGACGAGCTGGTGGGGACGCATGGTTTTGAGTTGAGGTGGAAGGTGCAGGGAACTCAGTTCCCTGCCGGGGTCAGAGCAAGACCGGCAATCCCCGCGCCTGCTCGGCTTGTCTTTTTGCGCAGGGCCGCGTCATTTTCGGCTCGACGTACCTCCAGTACGCCATCGCCTTAATTCCTTGCCCTGCACAAAAATCCTTCGCCGCTCAGCCGCGTGAATTGCCGGCCTTGCTCTGGGGGCGGAGCCCCTAACGTCCCCTGACCTGCGCGGAACGTGCTGCTGCACCGCAGCTTCATCGCCCCTACCCATTTCAAAAACTTGCAAACAGGGGCCGCAATTCCTAACGCTCCGGTTTTTTCTCCCCGCGGCGCCCGTTTGACCGAATGTTTTCCCGCCCGGCCGGTAAACATAGGACAGCGGCAAAATTTACCGCGCCCAGCGCGGTAAAAAAATCCGTCTCCGCATCGAAAAGCAAGGATACGCTTGACTTTGCGGGCAGCGTTTGCTATACTGTTACGTGGCGCATTTTGCCATGCGTGTCAATGCAATACGGGAGGAAGAGCCATGAATTCCAGCATGGAAAAAATTTCCAGCAACAAGGTAAAACTCCGCCTCGAACTTGAGGCCGAGGCGTTTGAAGAAGCAGTACAGAAGGCATATCTGAAGATGCGCAGCCGCATCAACGTTCCGGGCTTCCGCAAGGGGAAGGCTCCGCGCGCGGTGATCGAGCGCATGTACGGCGAAGGCGTGTTCTACGAGGAAGCGTTTGATCTCGTTTTCCCGGATATGTACCGCGCGGCCGTGGAAGAGAATCATCTGGAAGTGGTCGATCAGCCTTCCGTCGATATCGAGACGATGGAAAAGGGCAAGAACCTCGTGGCCATCGCCGAAGTGTTCGTCAGTCCAGATGTGGAGCTGGGCGCGTATAAGGGACTGGACGTCCAGCGCGGCACCGACGAAGTGGACGAGGAAGCCGTCGATCACGAGATCGAACAGGTTCGCCAGCGCAACGCGCGCGAGATCGAAGTCGAAGACCGCCCCGTGCAGGACGACGACATCGTGAACCTCGACTATGCCGGCTCCGTCGACGGCGTGCCCTTTGAGGGCGGCACCGCGCAGGGCCAGACGCTGACCATCGGCTCCGGCTCGTTCATCCCCGGCTTCGAAGAGCAGATGGTGGGCATGAACATCGGCGAAGAGAAGGACCTCAACGTCACCTTCCCCGAGAAGTATCACGCCGAAAACCTGGCGGGCAAGAACGCCGTGTTCCACGTGAAGGTTAACTCCATCCACACCCGCGAGCTGCCGGCGCTGGACGATGAGTTCGCCAAGGACGTCAGCGAGTTCGACACGCTGGACGAATATAAGAAGGACGTCCGGGCCAAGCTGGAAGAGCAGGCGAAGAAGCAGGCCGACGCGCAGTTTGAAAACGAGCTGGTCGAAGCCGTGGTGAAGGAATCCAAGATGGATATCCCGCAGGCGATGATCGAGCGCAAGCTGGACGAAAAGGTGCAGGATCTTGCGATGCGGATGGCCTATCAGGGCATGCGCTTCGACGATTTCCTCAAGTATACCGGCCAGACTGAGGCGCAGGTCCGCGATCAGTTCCGCGACGACGCGACCGACGTGGTCAAGGGCGAGCTGGTGATCAAGGCGATCCGCAAGGCGGAGAACCTTGAACCCACCGAGGAAGAAATCGACGACGTGATCGGCCGCTATGCCAAGGCCTCCGGCAAGGACTTCGAGGAGTTCAAGAAGAGCCTGAACGAGCAGCAGATGGAATACGTCAAGGAAGACGCCGCGACGATCGCCGTGCTGAACCTGCTCAAGAAGGAAGCCAAGAAGGCGGAGTAACGCGCTTTCCTCCGCGCGGAGCGCGGAAAAAAAGAACGTTCCGGCGGAAGAATCCAACGGCCGCAGGGCCGCGATGCTTTCCCGAAAGACAAAAGGGGGTCGCCGGATGACCGCGGCCCCTTTCTTTTCATTTTACGCAGGATGCAAAAAGAATGAAAACGACTGGAACGGGAATATAATTCCCGGCCAAAGGAGGGTGAAACATGAGCCTGGTACCGATCGTAGTTGAACAGACAAACCGCGGCGAGCGCTCCTATGACATTTACTCCCGACTGCTCAAGGACAGGATCGTGTTCCTTGGCGGGGAAATTTACGACGAGATGGCGAACCTGATCGTCGCGCAGATGCTTTTCCTGGAAATGGAAAACCCGGACGCGGATATTTCGCTCTACATCAACAGCCCCGGCGGCTCCGTGACGGCGGGCATGGCGATTTTTGACACCATGCGCTATATCAAGCCGCAGGTGCGCACGGTGTGCGTCGGCATGGCCGCGTCGATGGGCGCGTTCCTGCTGATGGCGGGCGAAAAGGGCAAGCGCTTTGCGCTGCCGAACGCCGAAGTGATGATCCACCAGCCGTCCGGCGGCGCACAGGGTCAGGCGACCGACGTGACCATTCAGGCGGAATGGCTGCTGCGGACGAAAAAGAAGATGAACGGCCTCATGAGCGAGATGACCGGCCAGCCGCTGGAGATCATCGAGCGCGACGTGGAGCGCGATCATTTCATGAGCGCGGAAGAAGCGCTGAAATACGGTATCGTCGACGAGATTTATCAGCCGCGCGCGGCAGTAAGGGGCTAATATGGCAGCAAACAAGGATAACGGCAGCATCAAGTGTTCCTTCTGCGGCAAGCGGCAGGATCAGGTGCAGAAGCTGGTGGCCGGGCCGGGCGTGTATATCTGCAACGAGTGCATCATGCTCTGCCACGA